>JAPOOG010000158.1 GCA_026713545.1 Bryobacterales bacterium | reverse complement strand
CTGGACTGAACCTCTTCAGTTGAAAGCATGCCATCAGCGTTGAGATCCAATGCCGTGAGAATAGGCTGTTCCGCTCCAGACATGGGCCCCTGGGCCGATACAACGGTCGCACCAGGGCCAAGGAAGAGTGACAGGAACGCCACCTGAACGGCGGCTTTCGGCTGGTCCGAATGTTTGCGGTCAGGCATTACAGCAACCTCCTGGAAGACGCCAGCACGTCGGCCAACAGTTCGTCAATCGCCGCAGCATCGTAGAGCTTCCCGTCGGCGATGACCGCCGAGATCCGAGTCGTGTTCGAGATATCCTCGAGCGGGTCGGCGTCGAGCAACACGAGATCCGCCAGCTTGCCGGCCTCGATGGTGCCGAGGTCGCCGCGCCGGTCGAAGTAGAGAGCCGGGTTCAGCGTAGCCGCGCGTAGCGCATTCAGTGGCGACAGGCCCGCCTCCACCAACAACGCAAGCTCGTCGTGCAGAGCAAAGCCGGGAAGTCGATAGAAGGACCCCGTGTCCGTTCCCGCGAGAATCGTGACACCGCCTTCGACGACCAACCTCACCAGCCGCTGGTTGAACTCGTGAAGGTTCTTGTCCGCCTCGCTGCCATAGATCGGCGGCGGCCGGTAGTATTCGGCCTTCGCCGGTTTCAAGTACTGCAGCCGCTCCTGAGAGACGCCGGGGCTGTCCACCGCCAGCTCCGCGGAGAAGATCATCGTTGGCGTTATGAACGTGCCGTTTCCGGCGAGATGCTCGATTGCGGCGCGGCAAGCGGGCTCGTTCAATTCAATCGGCGTCTCGCTCTCGCCGCGACCGGTGGGTACATCGTCTCTGCACGCCCTGCCCAGCGCCATGAGGTGCTCGACGCTGCGCATCCCGGAGTCGGACGCATCCATGATGGTGATCGACTCTGGCACATGTCCCGAAAACACGAGGTGATGACGCTTCGCCTGCTCGACAGCGGCGTAGTAGACCTCGCTTGTCAGGCCGTTGTGAATCTTCAGGAAATCGATGCCGCCGGCAACGAGGGAGTCGACCGCGCTGCGCGCCTCCTCGGGCGTGTACACCATGTGTTCCGGGCCGAACCGTCGAGCCTGCGCAGTCTCCAGGAACGGCCCGGAGGCGACGATCCTCGGCGCCGGGAGGTTCTCGCTGGCGATGCGGCGCTTGCCGGCCAGCAACTGGCCGAGATAGCTTCCCATGTCCCTCACACCGGTCACGCCGTGGGCGAGGAACAGCTTGTACATGTCCATCGAGAAGTCGTAGTCGATGCCGTAGTGCTCGAAGGCGTGGGCGTGCATCTCCCACAGGCCCGGAATCAGGAATTTGCCGCGCCCGTCAAGGACCCGGGCTCCGGGAGGCGAATCCGCCCCCGAGGCCGGACGGACCGAGGCGATCCGGTTGCCGCTCACGACCACCGTTTGATTCTCCACGCGTTCGCCCAGATCGACATCGATCACTGTCACGTCTTCGATGACGAAGGCAGGTGCTTGCTGCGCGACGCTCTGCCCGATAGGTGAGACAAGTATTCCAATCCCCAGAACGAAGGCCGTAAGTCGCGTCATTGTTGCTCCTGGAAAATCACCGTTCTCATTCGGACCAATCGGGCTCGCAGTCCCGACCGGGCCGATCCATGCACAAACTACACCTCTTAACTTGATGTATCAAGGTTCGGAGTGCTAGTCTTTTCTCTGGCGCAGACTGCGTCGGAACCCGATAGCGTGGGGGTGCTTGATGAACGTCAATTTTTCTGTCAATGGCGAGGCCGTCTCCGTAGACGTGGAGCCCGATACGCCGTTGCTCTGGATTCTGAGGGATCACCTGGGGCTGACCGGCACCAAGTTCGGTTGCGGTATGGCCATGTGCGGGGCCTGTACCGTGCATCTGGATGGGGGACG
>JAPOOG010000156.1 GCA_026713545.1 Bryobacterales bacterium | reverse complement strand
TTTCGCACCAGAGTGCTTCAGACCATTTCGTTACCTCCATGATCCGCCCTGGCTGCTACCAACCGCAGCGACAGTTGTTGGACGGGTTTCGCACCCGTTAGAAATAGGTACCTTTCCAGGGCGCACTGAGAAATGCAGGCTAGGCGCCATCCCAGGCAACACTGAGTCGTGAGGTCTTGCGCGATTCCGTTCTGTGAAGCGTGGATTGCGGAATGTACCGTATGTAATTACACTGTATTTACATGACGACAACCCGTATTGTTCGAATCGGCAATTCTCAGGGGATTCGGATCCCCAAAGCCATCTTGGAGCAAGCGGAGTTGCCGGCGGAAGTCGAGCTAAGGGCCGAGCCCGGGAGACTGATCCTCACAGCGGCGCGCCAGCCCCGCGCAGGGTGGGTTGATGCCGCTAGGGATATGCACGCTCGGGGCTACGATCAACTTCTTGATCCGCCGCAATCAACTGACTTCGACCGTAAGGAATGGGAGTGGTAGTCTGCCGCCGCGGTGACGTGCACCTCGTGAGTCTCGATCCAACGACCGGCAGTGAGATTCGTAAGAAACGCCCGTGTCTCGTTCTCTCGCCCAACGAGCTGAATCAATACCTGCGCACGACGATCGTAGCCCCCATGACCACCGGCGGACGGGCCTATCCGTGGCGTGTGCCGTGCCGCTTTCAGAAACGTGCCGGCTTCGTGGCCGTAGACCGGATTCGAGCGGTTGATACGGCACGGCTGACCAAGCGGCTTGGCCGGCTTTCGCCGGCTACCGTGACCAAGGTGCTGCAAGCCTTGCAGGAAATGTTCGCTGCCTGACCTGCATTTCTCACCACGTGGCGAGGCGAAGTGCGTGAGAGGGCCGTCAGGACGAGGCGCGCGCCGCCCGCGTCGGCAACACGGCCTTTACGGTTATTCACGAATCGCGGGACACGAATCACGGCCTTTACGGTTCACCGACCGTAAGACATTTCTTTCTGGAGCGAACCAGGCCATCACCAATGGTTTTCGCGAATCACGAGACACGAATCACGGACTTTACATCCGTTCGGTTCGCCGTGGGTGCTAAAGGGTCGCAACAAAAAACCGCCGCTCGCTCCGGCGAACGCTGCCGTCGTACCCCTGTGTCACAATGTGGATTGGCGGAAGGGAAAGCAATGAAGCAAGTGGAACTGAAGGCATCCGTGGGCTTGGTGCCCGGCCAGCCCGCGCCTATCTCCGCTGAAGAGGAAAGGACCTTTGAAAGCCAAGACGTCGACTTGAGCGAACTGCTCGACGAATGGGAACAACCAGGAAATCATGCTCCCGCCGATGCATTCTCTGATGGGCTGCTCCAGGGAACGGTGGTGAGCGTGCGAGGCGACGGTCTTTTTGTCGACATTGGCCAGAAGTCCGAAGCGTTTTTGCCTCTCGAATCTGCGAAGAACCCTTCCGCGCCGGACGGCAATCTGGATCTCTCAGTGGGAGACTCCGTGCTGGTCTCCATCACCGGGCGCTCTGTGGACGGCTGCCTGACTCTTTCTCGCGTCATCGCCGAGCGCCCGAGAGACTGGTCACAGCTCGAGATGGCTTTCCGGAACCGTACCGCCATCACCGGCGCCGTCAAGGAAGTCGTCAAGGGCGGCTTGGCCGTGGACGTGGGCGCGCGCGCCTTCATGCCGGCTTCGCGAACCGGTGTCCGGGATTCGGAGGACCTCAAGAAGCTGGTCGGTCAGGAAGTCCGTTGCCGCATTATCCAGCTTGACGTCGACGACGAGAACATCATTGTCGACCGCCGCGTGATCCTTGAAGAAGAGCGCGAAGAGGCGCGGCGCAACACCATCGCCGGCCTCCAGCCCGGTATGGTCGTGAAGGGCGTCATCCGAAGTGTGCGAGGCTTTGGCGCGTTCGTGGACCTCGGCGGCGTCGACGGCCTGCTTCACGTCTCGGATATTTCATACTCGCGTGTGAAAGATCCGGCCGCTGTTCTATCGGAAGGCCGGGAACTCGAGGTCAAGGTTCTGAAGATCGAGAAGGGCGGCGAGCGGATCTCGGTCGGGCTGAAGCAAATGAATCCCGACCCATGGACACTGGTCGCCGAGAAGCTCCACGTCGGCGATCGCGTGAAGGGCACGATAACGCGCCTCAAGGATTTCGGCGCTTTCGTCGAGATCGAGTCGGGTGTCGAAGGGCTGATCCACATTTCGGAAATGTCCTGGGCGCGTAAGGTCCGGCATCCGAGGGATCTGCTGAACATCGGTGACGCCGTGGAGGTCGTCGTGCTCGATTTCAAGCCTGCTGAGCGGCGTATCGGACTCGGCTTGAAGCAGGCTTTGGGCGATCCTTGGGAGCGCGCCGCGAAGGAACTCGAAGCAGGCGCGGTTGTTGAAGGCGTGGTGCGTAACCTCGCGAAGTTCGGTGCCTTCATCGAAGTGTCTGACGGCATCGAGGGACTGCTGCATGTCTCCGATATCACCACCGCGAAGCGCCTCGATCATCCCCGCGAAATGCTGAAGGCCGATCAGAAGGTGAAGGTCGTAGTGCTCGAGCTGGACTGCGAGAAGCGGCGCTTGAAGCTGGGCATGAAACAACTCGAGCCCGATTCGCAGGATGTCTTCCTAATGTCCTGCGAAGTAGGCGACACCGTGACCGGTCGTGTGCTTCGTGTGAAGCAGACTCAAGCGCTCGTCGAGTTGGGCGAGGGTGTCCAGGCTATCTGCCCGATCGAAGAGTCGCTTGCATCGGCAGCCCCGGCAAGCGGCAGCGCCAGCGTGTCCTCGCTCGGGGCGATGCTGCAGGCCGCCTGGAAGAGTGGCGGCAAAGACGCCGGCGGCGCGGGGAGCGAGCCGCTCAAGGCGGGACAAGTGCGTAGCTTTCGAGTGTCCGGATTGGACCCCTCGCAAAAGTTGATAGAGTTGATCTTGGACTAGGGCCTGCCTTTCTCACCACGCGTCGAGGTGAAGTGCGTGAGAGGGCCGTCAGGACAAGGCGCGAGCCGCTTGGCGCGCACAGGCGTACTTAACGGTACGTCGCGAGCACGGCAAGCAAGCGCAACGAAGTCATGGCGCTCGTATCGCGTGCTTCGACCGTCGGGTGGTGAGAAAGGCAGGTCAGGCTGCGGAGCCCAATGCATTCTTCACGGGATCAGCCCACAGGAGCACCATCATGTCAAAACTCCACAATAAAGTTCTCTTGAACGTTCTCTTCGCTCTTCTCTTGATCGCCTGCGGAGGCGGCGAGCCTGCTCCCGAAGCTTCGCCGGATCACGGCGCGGGGTCGGTCGTCAAGCTCGATCCCGCCCTTGACGCCATCGTCCCCGCCGACTACAAGATCGAAAAGCTGAGCGGCGGTTTTATGTTCACCGAGGGCCCGCTGTGGAGGTCTGAGGGCGGCCCGCACCTGCTTTTCAGCGATGTCCGCGGGAACGCCATCTACAAATGGGACGCCGGCTCGGGCGAGGTCAGCGACTTCCGCAAGCCGGTCTTCGAGGGCGAGTACGAAGAAGGCCGCTACGTCGGCTCGAACGGTCTCACCCGCGACCCCCAGGGGCGCCTCATCATCTGCGAGCACGGCAACCGGCGCATCTTGCGCATCGAGCAGGACAACGCGGAAACCGTCATCGCCGAGCGGTACAACTCCAAGCGCCTCAACAGCCCCAACGACATCGTTTACAAGTCGGACGGCTGGGCCTACTTCACCGACCCCCCCTACGGTTTGGCGGGCCTGGATGACGACCCGGCGAAGGAACTGGACTTCAACGGCATCTACCGCCTCGGTCCGGACGGTGAGCTGGAGTTGCTGAACGACAAGCAGACCCGGCCCAACGGCCTCGGCTTCTCCCCCGACGAGAAGACGCTCTACGTCGCTAACTCCGACGCCGCTCACAAGGTCTGGATGGCCTATGGCGTCAAAGACGATGGCGCTCTCGATGAAGGCCGTGTCTTCGCCGATGCTACTTCTGAGACAGCCGAAGGCCTGCCAGACGGCCTCAAGCTCGACAAGCAGGGAAACCTCTACCTGACCGGGCCCGGAGGCGTTTGGATCTACAACCCCGAAGGCAAGCATCTCGGCAGCATTCAGCCGGAGGAAGTCCCCGCCAACGTTGCTTGGGGCGACCACGGCAAGACGCTCTACATGACCGCCCGTACGGGATTGTATCGCATCGCCCTCAACGCCGAAGGTACGCTGCCCTAGCCGCCGTTGCGTTCCTCGGGGGGCGACAACCCGAATGCCTCGCAGCACCTTCCAGACCCCGCGGATCGGAGCGCACGTCTCCATCGCTGACCGACTGCCAAGGGCAGTCGTTCGCGCCCTCGAATCCGGCTGCAACACGCTGCAAATCTTCTCTCGCAGTCCCCGCATGTGGCGTAGCGCGCCCCTCGATCTGAACGCCGTAGCGGAGTTTCGGGAACTGCGCGCCGAGCACGGCCTGCGTCCCCTCGTGATCCACGGCAACTACCTCACCAACCTCGCTGCGGCTGACTCCGCCGTCCGTGACAAGTCCATCACGGCGTTTCGGGATGAAATGCAGCGGGCTCGCCTGCTTGGCGCCGACTATCTCGTCATCCATCCCGGCAGCTACAAAGGGCAGGCCATCGACAGCGCCATCCGCACTCTGGCCGACTCCGTAGCCGAAGCCGCCGGGAACGCCACCTGCAACGGCTTCACGTTACTGCTGGAAAACACCGCCGGGGGCGGGCAAACCCTCGGGCGAGAGTTCGGGGAGCTTGCCGAGATGCGCGACCGTATCCAAATGAATGCCGACCTCCCCGTCGGCTTCTGTCTCGATACAGCGCACTGCTATGAAGCTGGCTTCGACCTCACCACGACCAGGGAACTCGAGGCCACGCTTCATCGAATCGACCAAAGCATCGGACTCGCCAATATTCCCGTGCTTCACGCCAACGATTCCAAAACCGTTCTCGGCTCGCGCCGCGACCGCCACGAGAACATCGGGCGTGGCTTCCTGGGACGTGAAACATTCCGCCTCCTGTTGCGCCATCCCGGTCTGCACGGCAAAACGTTCATCCTCGAAACGCCCGCCGATGAACACGGAACATACCGTAGAGACGTCCATGAGCTGTACTCGCTCGTCCGTCCCCAAGCCGGCGGCTGACCTGAAACATCCTGTTTATCAAGCCGGGTTGACACCCATCCGGATGTTTCCTGTTTGAATGATCCGCCCACGAGCGGAGGAAAAACGGGCCGTCAGACATTTCTTTCTGGAGAGAACCAAGCCCCACCAAATGCTTTTCACGAAACACGAGTCACGAAACACAAACATTGCCTTTGGGTACTGAAGCCCTTCAGTCTTTTTTTTGCCGCCCGGCTTGCTTAGCATGAAGATCATGGCTCGTGATCAAGGCCTGGATTCGTTCCCGGCGAGCGCCTACGAAGTAAAAATCCTTCCCGCTTCAGATCGTCTTGTTCGGGCACCTTCCCTGCCACGATTTCCCGGCATTTCCCAAGTACCCCCCCGCATCAAGTGCCCCTGATGTGAAACAAACCCTCGGCCCCAGTGTTTCCCACTCGAATGATCCGCACATGGTCGGAGGCGGCACTAGGAGTCTGTCACTATAGTCATAGGAAACACTGCGGAACCGAGGACTAGAACGTATATTGCTCGCCCCATGCCGGAGAAGCCCTACAACCCACAAGAAATCGAAGCCCGCTGGCAGGCTGAATGGGACAAGGCCGGCCTGTTTCGGGCCGGCCTCGACCCGTCGCGCCCCAAGTACTACGTACTCGAAATGCTGCCCTATCCCAGCGGTACGCTTCACATGGGCCACATGCGCAACTACTCGATCGGCGACGCCCTCGCGCGCTACAAGTGGATGCGGGGCTTCCGTGTCCTGCACCCCATGGGCTGGGACTCCTTCGGCCTGCCGGCTGAGAACGCCGCCATCCAGAACAACCGCGACCCCGGCGAGTGGACCCGCGCCAACATCGCCGCCATGAAAGATCAGCTTCAGCGCTTCGGCTTCAGCTATGACTGGTCGACCGAGATCTCGAGTTGCGAGCCCGAGTACTACCGCTGGAATCAATGGCTCTTCCTAAAGATGTACGAGCGCGGTCTGGCCTATCGCAAGAAAGCCGCAGTGAACTGGTGCCCGCAATGCGCCACCGTGCTGGCCAACGAACAGGTCGTTGATGACCGCTGCTGGCGCCACGAGGACACTGCTGTCGAGCAGCGCAGCCTGGACCAATGGTTCCTGCGCACGACCGCTTACTCCGGGCAACTCCTGGATGATCACAAGGAACTCGAAGAGGGCTGGCCCGAGCGCGTCCTCAGCATGCAGAAGCATTGGATCGGCCGCTCCACCGGTACCGAGGTCGACTTCCGGCTCGCAGGCTCAGACGAGAAGATCTCCGTCTTTACGACACGTGTGGACACGATCTTCGGCGCAACGTGCCTGATTCTGGCGCCCCAACATCCGTGGGTCGCAAAGTTTGGACTTCAGCACAAAGCCCGGCCGCTGATCGACTCGATCGAGCGGCGCGACCCGGCCGATGTCGAAAAACTCGGCGTCGATACCGGCCGCTTCGTCGTCAATCCCTACAGCGGTGTGAAGACTCCGGTCTGGATCGGCAACTTCGTCCTGATGACGTACGGCACCGGCGCGATCATGGCCGTGCCGGCGCACGATCAACGCGACTTCGAGTTCTGCCGCAAGTACGGCATCGCCGTGCGCCCGGTCATCCGTCCCTTCGACGGCGCTCTCGCAGTCGAAGCCGACATGAACGAAGCTTTCGTGACCTACGGCGTCGCCGAGAACTCGGGGCCATTCAGCGGCTTGCCCAGCGCCCACGCGATTGAAGCCATGAACGCCCACGGCGAGGAGAAGGGCTTCGCCAAGTCCGCCGTCACCTACCGTCTCAAGGATTGGGGTATCTCGCGGCAACGCTATTGGGGCACGCCGATTCCCATGATCCACTGCGCCGCGTGCGGCGTCGTCCCGGTGCCCGGGAAGGATCTGCCGGTCGTGCTCCCGGCCAATGTCAGGCTGACTGGCACGGGCGAATCGCCGCTCAAGCAGGTCCCCGAGTTTCTCAATGTCGACTGCCCGCGGTGCGGCGGCTCCGCCGAACGTGAGTGCGACACGATGGACACGTTCATCGACTCATCCTGGTACTTCTACCGCTACTGCGATCCGAAGAATGACGAAGCCCCCTTCGACACGGCGAACGTTTCTGCGTGGTTTCCCATCGACCAATACATCGGAGGCGTCGAGCATGCCGTGCTGCATCTGATTTATGCACGCTTTTTCACGAAGGTGATGCGCGACTTCGGCCTTATCGATTGGAACGAGCCGGCGACTCGTCTATTTACCCAGGGCATGGTCATCCGTGACGGCATGAAGATGTCCAAGAGCAAGGGCAACGTCATCAGCGCCGACGATTTTTTGCAGGAACACGGCGCCGACGTTGCCCGCGTGTTTTCGTTGTTCGCCGCACCCCCTGAAAAGGACCTCGATTGGAACAACGCCGGGGTCGAGGGCATGCAGAGGTTTCTGACACGGCTCTACCGTTTCGCCACCAGGCACGCAGCAGTCGGAGCGGGAGAATCCCCTGAGCCCGCCCATGATACCGACCGTGCTCTGCTTCGCAAGCTGCACCAGACGATCCATAAGATCACCGACGACTTCGACACCCGCTGGCACTTCAATACGTCGCTGGCTGCGCTCATGGAACTGCTGAATGATCTTTACGCCCATGAGGAGCAACTGTCCGCGGGCGTCCTGCGTGAGGTCGTCTCGAAGATGGTGCTGCTCATGGGGCCCTTCGCGCCCCATCTTGCCGAACAGTTGTGGCGCGAACTGGGCAACGACGAGTTCATCCTCAAAATGCAGTGGCCTGAGTTCGATCCTGTCCTGGCCAGGGAAGACAGAATCGAGATCCCGGTTCAAGTCAACGGGAAGTTGCGGTCGCGATTGACGATCGCCCGCGGCGGCGCTCGTGAGGACATCGAGCAGCTCGCGCAGGAGGATAAGAAGATCCAGCCGCACATCGACGGCAAGACCATCCGCAAGATTGTCGTGGTCCCCGACAAGCTCGTCAATATCGTCGTGACGTAGCCTGCCCTTCTCGCCGCTCAGCGAGACGACGTGTGTGGCCGTCCGGACGAAACGCGATGTGCCTTGGAACCGAGATTACCTGACGGTCTTGAAGCGAGCCTCGGCCATCAGGCGGCCGGAACAGGAAGGCGATACCGAACCATGTCCCTGCACTTACGTCCCGCTGACCCAGCCGAGTATGACCATCTCAAGGAGATGATCATCGACGCGTTCGAGCCGATTACGTGGCAGAAAACCGCCGACGAACGGTTCGGACTCATGAATGGCCTCGATTGGCGGGAGCGCTGGCGACTCCAGCTTGAGAAAAACTTCTCTGCCCAGATCATCCTTGTCGGCGAGTTGGAAGGCGCGGTCGTCGCCTGCGCAACCGGCGTCTGCGACGAAGCAACCGCGATGGGCTTTATCGACATTCTCGCTGTCGCCTCGCAGCATCAAGGCAAGGGACTCGGGCGAAGCATGCTCCGCGGCATGATGCGGCATTTCAAGGCGATGGGCGCCGTCTATGCCCACCTCGACTGCCTCACGACCAACGAGGTCGGCAATCGGCTCTACGCATCCGAAGGCTTCGAGGAAGGCATGCGCAGCATCCGCTGGATCAGGAAGATCTCCTGATCTTCACAAGCCGCTTCGGTGCCAAGCCTAGCCTGCCTTTCTCACCACGCGACGAGGTGAAGTGCGTGAGAGGGCCGTCAGGACGAGCCGCGATCCGCCTGGCGCGGGCAGGCGTAGAGGCCATATCGCCTCCTTCATCCTTCGGTTCACGAAACACGGCCTTTCTCTCGCGTGCTTCGAACGTCGTGTGGTGAGAAAGGCAGGCTAAGATGTAAGAGCGATGGGACTCTTCGACATCTTCCGGCCCAAGTGGAAGCACGGCAATCCCGACGTGCGCATAGCCGCCGCCAGGGAATTGCCTGACATCGGCATCTTGCAAAAGATGGCGACAGATGACCGCGACTGGTTCGTGCGCCATCGCGCGTTTGACGAGATTCGCGACCGTCAACCCGGCGACAGCGTGTACGCCCACTTGGCCAAACACTCGCTGGACGAAGAGATCCGGCGCAAAGCCGTCAAGAAGCTCAAGAACGAGGCCGTCCTCGAAGACGTGGCCAGCAACGACCAGTTCCGCTATATCCGCGACGCCGCCGCGCATCGACTCGACGAGCTCCGCCGGAATACCTACGGCGAGAAGTCCGAGCCGCAATCCGCGAAACCTGCCGGCTGACCTGCATTCGACTCAAACGATCGGCGTCTCGCGGTGGATCAAGTGCAGAATGTTCCCCTCCGGGTCCAGGAAGAACGCCAGCCGGTTCCCGCTCGCGTTGACTTCCTGCACGATCTCGACGCCTTTGCTCTCGAGGTCTTTCTTCCCCGCCTCGAAGTCGTCCACGGATATCGCCAGGTGGCGAATACCCGGGGTCTTCATCTGTGTCTCCGCCCGGTCGCCTTCTGACGGAATGATCTCGAGCATCGTGTCGTCCGGCGCCTTGACGAAAACATTCCCGGCGTAGCGGTGAACGATCGGGAAGTTCAGGATTCGGTCATACCAGGAAGCCAGTGCTTCCGGGTCGGGCGTCGCGATCGCGGTGTGCTCAATGCTTTTGTACATGCTCTTCGGTCTCCTTCTGTGTCCATGCAGGCTGGTCCTTCATTGCAACTCGGCCGGCACGCTGCCGTACGACCATCCCTCTCCCGCGAACGGTGTATGAGCTGGTCTCGTCGGAACCTTGCCGGGCGTCAGGCTGTTCGCCAGCCGAACACCGGCGTCGGCGATCTGCGTTCCCGCCGTCCTTGCGAGATTGCTGTAGCTCGTCAGGCGTGTCTCGTACCCGCCTCCGGTCGGACTCAGCGCTTCTTCGGTCGGCACGTATCCCACGCACCCGTTGGCCAACTCGACAGGATACGTGTACGGGAACTTGCTGCGCATCTTGATGTCCAGGCCATACTCGACAAAGTACTCCGCCGGGTTGCTTACGAACACCGCCGGCCCGACTTGCACCGCCTGCACTTCCGTGTCTACCACCGGCGTCTTGGCGATCAACGCGTCGAGCATCACGATCTCCTTGGCGAAGGTCCACTCGGTCCGGCCCACTTTCTCGGGGCCCTGCTTCACCATCTCGATGGATTTCTTGAGACGCTCCGGACTGGGAACCCGCCGCGGGATCTTCAACACCTCGATCGCCGAGTCGACCGGCCCCATCGGACCGCTGTGCATCGATGCCAGCACCTTCACGGCTTCCGCGCCCACGCGCGTGCCGACCAGCCGTGCCCATTCTTCCCTGCCGGGGTTGACGTACGGACTCAAGTTGTCGACCTGCGTGATGTCGCCGTTGGCGCCGGCAAGAAAGACCACGACGGTATCCTGACCAAACACGCCTCGAATCGTCTTCTCCAGGTAGTAGATCCAGTTCGCTGAGATGCCGCCGGGGCTCGTCGTGGCGTGGCAGGCGTAGTTGACGATGCAACCCGCAAGGTTGCCTTCCTCGTCGAACGTCCCGATCACACCCACTTCCGGATCCGTCGGCCCCGCCGGTCCGATAATGTCGGGATTCCCTTGCCGCGGATGCGTCTGCGTACGACCGTTCTTCATGCGGAAACGCCGGTTGAAAGCCGCTTCCTTTTCGTAACCCGAACCGGCTCCGCAACGGAGGGGCTTTTTCTTCCCGTTTGCCTGCAGGACCGCCGAGATGATCTGGTCTTCCACATGCCGGAGAAACTCAGGATCCGCCATGGACGATGCCTCGTACGCCAGCTTCTGAACGAACTCGGACGCGTGATCGTACTCGCCCGGTTGCACCATGCCCACCGGCCCGGAAGAATGCGAGTGCGAAGCGCCGATCAAGACAGCGTCTCCCGTGATCCCCGATTTGCGCTCGATCACGGCGCGCACCTTCAATACCAGCTCGCGCGGGATCATCAACGTGTCCGTTCCCACCAGCGCGGCGCTCTTGCTGCCGTCGCTGAACACTGCGGCCCGCACCTTGCACGCATCGTGGAAGTGCTGGTGGAACACCTTGCCGTATCCTCCCGGCCGCTCCATCCCGATCTCCGGCGTGATGTCCGTCTCGGCATAGCCTGCCTGCAGAAGTGGAGCAGCCGCACGCGCTGTTCCGGACGCCAGCAGACCGGCGGAGGAGCCGAACAGCGATGTCCGTTTCAGGAAATCTCTACGTGTCATGCCAACCCCGTTTCTTTGGTCACTCGCCGAACCGGAGCGCATACAAATCCGCATCCCGCATCACGAATCGAATCTTGACCGTCTGGCCCGTAATCCGCCGTAACGGCATGCGGTCTGTCCGCGTGTCAGGACGCGGCCACACCACTTCGCCGTCGATCTCGTCCCCGTAGAGCACCGGCGACTCCTCCAGCGAAAAACCGGGCAGTGCCTGCCCCTTCTCGTTCTGGAACTCGATGCGGATACTCCCCGCCCCCGACGTCGCGTAGTTCAAGTACATGCGGTTCCCTGAGAAGATCACCGGCTTTGTGACCAGTTCCCCACCCGGATACCCCGCGTTCACCGACACGAATCCATCCATCCGCAGCGTCATGCGCTCGATGTGTGCAGAGGGGTAGGTATAGTGCCGCGCCACGTACAGTGAAAGCTCATCGGCGCCGGTCTGAATGATCCCGCGTGAAACCGCATTCGTCCGATGAATCCAGTTCCGTTCATCGCGCCCCGGACGGATGAAGCTCTCCACGAACCGATACCAGTGGACCCCGTCGCGGCTCGACATGAAAACGCCGTCCGACAACCCATTGTTCTTGCCGTCATTGACCTTCGTTCGAAACGGCTGTAAGCGCTTCGGGAAAGAGAGATACAGTTGCGGCGCTCGGAAGTACGGCACGGTCGCGTTGGTATACAGGTGTTCCGGAGGCGCATCGCCGTAGTCAGCCCATTCTCCCGGCGTCCAGTGGATGAAATTCTTCGAAGTAGCGGTCTTGATCGTCCTCACTCCATATCGAAAGTCGCGGTAGACGGCGACATAGTGCTGTCGAACCTCATCCCAGAAAGCAACGTTTTGTGAATCGAACTTCCCATCGCTGATGACGGGTTCTTCTTGCATCCTTTCCCAGTGGATCCCATCGGCCGACTTCAGCGCCAGCAACGGTCCGCCCGCTAGCGCCTTGTAGCGCTCGGAGGACGGAGCGTCCGGATTGGTGTCCTTGAACGGCGCGAAGTTGTGCGATCCCTCGCCCATCCAGAGGATGTTGTTCTGCTTGGAGCCTTCGAACTCGAAAAGACCCAACGACGGCTTGGTCCAAGTCATGCCGTCTTGGCTTTCCGCGTACACGGTGAGCTGCGGATGTTCCTTCGGGATCGCTTCGTCCGGGCTCACCATCGACTGAACTACGTAGTCGGGATGCGTGCTGCCGCGGTAATACATCCGGTAGCGCCCCTCATCTTCAAAAACCGTCACATACAGGCTCGTATTGCCTTCCCACGGTTTGTCGAAGGCCATCACCTTGCCGGCCGGCTGAGGCCGGTTGAGCAGCAACCGTACGCCGGCCATCGAGTCGATTAGGTGGTCGTCGACAAAAAGCTCACGCAGCGATCCGATATCGATCGGTTCTCCAGCGGTCGCCGCAGGCCCAGGCAAGACCGCGAACGCGCAAATCAATATGAACAACTGTACGGAACCTGTCCTCGCGGCGGTCTCCATCTCGCTCCTCCGGGTGAATCTCTTCCGACTGCTCGAGAAAGGCAGCTCCCTCCTCGTGAGCAGACCTATTCTGACCTGAAACATCCTGTTTATCAAGCCGGGTTGACATCCATCCGGATGTTTTCAGCTTGAATGATCCGCGCACGGGCGGAGGAAAAACTAGCCTGCATTTCTCACCACGTGGCGAGGTGAAGTGTGTGAGAGTGCCGCCAGGACGAGGCGCGAGCCGCTTGGCGCGCGCAGGCGTGGCGGCCTAATCGCCTCCTTAGGCCCTCGGGTCACGAGACACGAATCACGGGCTTTACGGTTCACCGGCCGTCAGACATTTCTTTCTAGAGCGAACCTGGCCCCAGGCCCGCGCCAATGTTTTTTACGAATCACGGCCTTTTATCGCGTGCTTCGGCCGTAGGGTGGTGAGAAAGGCAGGCTAACCAGCACGGGACTCGGTGCAGCCGATGCGGCAAGCGGCTACTTCTTCGCAATCGCTCCGCCCACAGGTGCATCCCAGTCCACGTGGCGCGTCACGTACATGATCGCGGCGAGAATCAGAAACAGACCCACAGAGCCGACGAGTAATGAGTATTCCTCCAGCATGAGCAACACGTAGAGGAAGCCGTATAGACCCATGACCACTCCCCCAACAACCATGCCGCTCTGCACCGACCCCATCGCCGCCCAGGCATAGGCCGCCACCAGCATGATCACTGCCGCTGCCGCGATGACATAGGCCGCCGCGAAGCCGAGATGCTCGCCGAGCGAGAGCTCCAGCAGATAGAACAAACAAAGAGCCGCCCCGATCAGGCCGTATTGAATCAGGTGCAAACGCATGCCCGTGAGAATCTCGAACAGCCAAACCGTCAGAAATGTCAGCCCCAGGAACAGCATCTGATACTTCAAGCTGCGCTCCGTTTGGCGGCGAACGTCCACCGGCGACAACAGATCGACGCCGAACTGCGAGGCTGCAATCGCCTCATCGTGATCGACTCCGCGCCAGCGTTGCGGATAGCCCCGGCCCAGATACGGAATATTCCAACTCGAGGTGAATCCTTCTTCGCTGACCTGGCGTGACCCAGGCAGCCAGTTGCCTTGGAAACTCGGGTCTGCCCAGTCGCCACGAAGGTTCACTTCCGTGTTGCTCCCCAACGGGGCAAAGCTCAACCGCACGCTTCCGTTCAGATCGAAAGCATACGAGAACGAGAACGTCTCACTATCGAGCCTCTGGCCCAGAGATGCGTGGATTCCGGAGCGGTCCGTATGGTGCAGTCCGGCGCCCGGTTCGAACTCGATCTCCTCGCCTGCCCAGTCCACTGGCACAGCCTCTTTGATCGCCCGTGGATCCGCCACTTCCATGATCAACTCCGCGCGGTCCCAGAGAATGTCGGCCTGCGAAATCGACCAGCCGCTGAAGTCCGGTCGGTCAAAAGAACCCTCGAAGCTCAGATGGGATCGATAAACAGGCGCCTCGAAGATGCCTCGATAGCGAACTTCCGTCTCGAGAGAACCATCGACGCGAAGGTCGCGCGGCAAGAACGTGGCGCGCTCCTCGTACACCTCGATCTTTGACGGCTGGCCTTCTTCGGTCTGAACGGTTCGTTGCTCCAGGTAGGGCACGACCAGGAACGGTCCGAAGACCTCCTGCTGTTTGCCCCATTTGCTCGTGATTTCTTCGATCGCCTCTTGGCGCGTATCCTTACGATCCCAGACAATGTCTCGGATAAAGAGAACAGGGATTTGAAGGATCAGCGCCAGTATTCCAATCGCAATCCCTTGGACAAGGGTGTTCCGGCGCAGGTTCTGAAAAAAGGTTGATCGCTCATTTGTGATCTCGGTCATGTCATATCTCCATCAAAGGGACCGAGAACGCCTCCCCGAAAACGTAACACAAACCGCGAAGAACATGTCAGGTGCAGTGTGCGGCGGCGCACAGCCCCCGAGCCGCGGGAGATTTATTTCTCCTGAGCGGCCAGAATCGCCGCTCCTTGGGTCACGACCTGCTCGCCCAACTGTGACGAGACGATGCTGTATTGTCCGCGAAAGCAGGATGCGACCAAGGGCTCGGTCTTCTCTCGCAGCAGATTCACGAACGCCGGGTTGCCCGACCCCACGCCCCCGCCTACGACGAACACCTCCGGGGCCACTAGGCTGATCGCCGCGGCGACCGCCGACGCCAGGCACGAGGCGGCCCTTTCGATCACCTTCGTTGCGAATGCATCCCCTTGCGAAAACGCCCTCATTAGATCCTTGCCGCCAATGGAACCCCCTCCCGCCGGGTGCAACTCGCTTGCCTTCAAAAGCTGCGGCTCGCGATCCGCCAGCCACGCCGCCAACTGCGAAAGACCCGGCCCGGAGCACACGGCCTCCACACAACCCCGATTACCGCACGCGCAAACCGGCCCATCCGGCAGCACCACGAGGTGGCCAATCTCAGCCTCGCCCACATCGCTCATCTCGACGATTCGCCCGTCGCGGACAATACCGCCGCCCACGCCCGTCCCGATCGTCATATAGAAGACCGTCCGATACCCGAGGCCGGCGCCGAAATGGGCCTCAGCCAGGGCAGCAACTTTACAGTCATTCTCGACACGAACCGGGATTCTGAATTCCTTCTCGAGGATTCCTGCAACATCAATTTCTTCCCAGCCCGGCTCATGCAGATTCGCCAACGGCCGCTGATCCGATCGCCGCACATAGCCGCCAAACCCGAGTCCGCATCCGCGGAACACGAGTCCTTTCGCAGTGTGGAAGGCATTGAGCGCGCGGCCCATCTCGACCAGGGAACGAAAGCTCTCGGCGGCGGTGTCGTTCGGTGCTCGATACAGCCTCCGGGTCTCGATCAGGCGACGGTCCGGTCCCGCCACTCCCGCGACGAGCTTTGTGCCGCCGGTCTCGAAAGCCAGGTAAGCAGAGTTGCACACGCCACCGAATCCTCCCAAGGTCTACGATACCCCTCCTGATGCAGCCGCGCCCTCAGGCCGGGGATGAACTGCCCATGAAGCTGACGGAAACGGTCGAGTACAATTGTCCAAAGCCCCTCTTCGGGTGCTCATGGTCGGTCAAACCCTATCCCGCTGCAAGATCCTTGAAAAACCCGGTGAGCGCGGGACGAGTTTCGTCCACAAGAGCCGGGGACATCGACCGCAAGCGGGCCGCCGCGCTGAAGTCCCTCACCACCAATCCAGCCGGCGGCCGGGACATCAAGGCCGTTTCCGGAGTGAAGACGAGACCTCCGCGGCGTTCAATCACACGAATCTCGATACCCGAGCCGGAGAGATTCACATATTCAGCGGCCGGCCGAGCCGTCAGCCGATCTGCCCGGCTCCATGAAAGGATTCGAATGAAACCGCAAGGCGCCATGGTTTCCCCCAACTACGAAGTCGACCCCCGCTGGCCGGCGATTCCCGAAGGTTGGGACATCGTCGAAACGGCGGGAGTCGCGACCGACTCCAACGACCGGATCTATGTCTTTAATCGCGGCGAGCATCCGGTGATCGTTTTCGAGCGCGACGGCAGCTTTGTCACCTCCTGGGGCGAAGGTGAGTTCCAACGTGCTCACGGCATCCACATCGGACCGGACGATACCATTTATCTGACGGACGACTTGGATCATACCGTCCACATGTACACGACCGACGGCAAGCGGCTGGCGACCCTCGGAGAAAGCGGCAAGCCGTCTGACACCGGCGTCGAAAATAGCGACTACCGTACGATCAAGCGCGCCGCCGGGCCGTTCAATCAGCCGACCAACATCGCTCTCACCCCGGCGGGTGAGATGTACGTCACCGACGGCTATGGCAATGCCCGGGTGCACAAGTTCTCGGCACGGCAGGAGTTGATTTACTCCTGGGGAGAGCCCGGTGACGCCCCCGGCCAGTTCAACCTGCCCCACGGCATCGCGATCGACAGCCGCGGAGTCGTCTACGTCGCAGATCGAGAGAACGACCGATTGCAACTCTTCGAGCCCGAAGGGGCTTTCATCGCCGAGTGGACGCAAGTGAGCCGTCCGGCCCAGGTGTTTATCGATCCGGACGACCGAATCTACGTGGCCGAGATCGGCTGGAGGGTGGGGTTGTTTCCCGGCGTCGAACCGCTCGATCCCGTCGGAGCATATGTCAGCGTCTTTGACCTTGACGGCCATGTTCTCGATCGTTGGGGCGGCGGCGAGGACCCCTGTGAACCCGGTGCATTCTACGCGCCCCACGACATCTGGGTCGATCGCTTCGGTGACATCTATGTGGGCGAAGTCACGTGGTCGGCGGGCGGCCGCAAGGGTCTCATCCCAAAGGACTGCCCCAGCGTGCAGAAGTTCGTTCGCAAATCGAGCTAGCTTGCATGTCTCACCTCCTGGCGAGGTGAAGTGCGTGAGAGGACCGTCAGGACGAGGCGCGAGCCGCCCGCGCCAGCAACACGGGCTTTACGGTTCACCGGCCGTCAGACATTTCTTTCTGGAGCGAACCAGGCCATCACCAATGGTTTTCGCGAATCACGGCTTTTTTTCGAGTG
>JAPOOG010000154.1 GCA_026713545.1 Bryobacterales bacterium | reverse complement strand
TGTCTATCGCCACGCCATCGGGAAGGTATAGCCGGGCCGCAGTGGCCGGGCCGCCATCCCCGCCGAACCCTCGCTCTCCCGTGCCCGCAATGGTGGTGATGATTCCCGAGGAGTCCACCCTGCGGATCCGGTGGTTGTTCATATCGGAGATGTAGACGTTGCCCAGCCCGTCCACCGCCACGCCTCCGGGGCTGGCTAGCTGGGCTTGGGTCGCCGGACCGCCGTCCCCGCCGAACCCTCGCTCTCCCGTACCCGCGATGGTTGTGATGGTTCCCGATGGATCCACCCTGCGAATCCGGTTGTTGCTACTACCGGCGATGTAGATGTTTCCCAACCCGTCCGCCGCCACGCCCCCGGGGTAGGTTAGCCCGGCTGCAGTGGCCGGGCCGCCGTCCCCAACCTCCCATGTGCCCGCGAACGTGGAGATCGTCCAGTCGTCAGAAGGTTGCGTCCCAGCCGCCGAGACGAGAAGCGCGGCGCATAAGGTAAGCTTCACGGCGCGAATACCCCCTCCGCTGTAGCGACAACTCCGCAAGGCAGTGCGAACTTCCTTTATTTTTGTTGAGTGCATAATGTCTCCCAATCGAACCATTCAGCAGACATGGCCGTGAGGCCGAGCCGCTCAGGTAAGGCGGCTGACCGGTTGCAGGGCTTCGAATGCGTGCGGATTCCGGTCGAGATGGACAAAATAAAGGGTCGGCGGACGGTCGAAAGAGGGTCTCGATTTGCACAATCCATCGACGACTTCCCCGATGTTCGTACCCGTTGCCACGCACTCGACAGCAACGCCGATTCGCCCCTCGACCGCCGAGGCGAGCCGGGCGAAAGCGAGGTTCCAGTCGCCCGCCGCTCGGCGTTTGAGTCCGGAGTCGAGCCAATCGCACCACCAGGATCTCGGCCCCAACACCTGAACGATCGGCGGCGTTTCGGCGTCGACCTTGCAACCGAAGCGATTCCGGGCCTCGCTCATCAGGGCTCCGAGGTTGGCTTCGACGATAGCGGCGTAGCGCAGACCTTCCATGAAAGCGTGCATCGGTGATTGGCCGCGGCCGTTGCGCGGGCATTTCAGTTCGACGACAATCAACCTGCCCCGGTCCGTGACGCCGAGCAGGTCGATCTTGCCGATGCCGCGGTTCGCCCGGATGGCCTTGAGCGGCATCTGGTAGTCGAGAAAGCGATGCCAACCGCCGTCGACCCGTGGCCAGCGGCATTCAAGGTTCCAGAGCGCCACTGCATAGCGAGGCTCCCACTGAATTCGGGGGGTATCGGGATGCCTCCCCTGGGTTGTTCCGTCACGTCCGGCGAAATACGATATCAAGCGGCAAGGCGCGTTTTCCCGTAATGCCCTGTATTCGGCCGCCACAGCATCCGGATCCACGGAGGCGATAGAATGTTTCAGACTGGGGTTGGATGCAGTCCACCGGTCGAGGAACAGGATCGATTCTCGCGGGTCAATCATCGTTCATTCCTTGTATTGCGGTCCGCCCGGCTGCAAAGCCGAGTTCGGAAGGCCCTGCCGGCCTCAAAGGCATCGAAACGTCGAGCGCAGCGACACCAAGTTTTTCAGTTTACATTTATATTTATTTTTATAGTTTTGTCAACCATTGTCAAGAGGAAAAACCGGATTGGCCGGAGAATCAGGCTGTCCCGCACTGCCGTCGGGTTGTCTCTTCGTGCTTTGGCTGCCAAGATCGACAACCGAGTGACCGCGCAGGCGATCGGCAAATACGAGCACGGCGAATCGATGCCGAGCACAGGTGTCCTCACCGCGCTCGCCGACGCGCTCGGTGTGTCCACGACTTATCTGACCGGCAGCCGGGACATGACTCTGGAGGCCGTCGAGTTCCGCAGGAAGACGCTCGCAGGTAAGCGGGAAGAAGACCAGATCAAGGCTCGAGTCCTGCGCTTGTTGGAGCGTTATCTCGCAGTCGAGGAGTTGCTCGGCCTGACCAGCGCGTCCTGGGACAAGCCTCGGGGATCCCCCTGGCCCGTACTACACGATCTTTCCGAGGTCGAGCACGCCGCGCGCGGACTGCGCGCCCATTGGGGTCTGGGCTTCGATCCGATCCCCAACCTGGGCGAGCTTCTGGAAGAGCGCGGGGTCAAGGTTCTCACTATGGACCTTACCGCTATCGACGGCTTGGCGGTGCGGGTGCGCCGCGAAGACGGGAGCATCACGCCCGTGATCGTCGTGAACCAGGGGCACTGGGGCGAGCGTCAGCGGTTTACGCTGGCTCACGAACTGGGTCACATTGTTCTTGATGTTGCACCGAAGATCGACGGTGAAAATGCCGCTCACCGCTTCGCAGCGGCGTTGCTGATGCCCGCGGAGCCGCTGCGGGCGGAGGTTGGCCGGCGCCGCAAGTCCATCGGCTGGGGCGAACTGATCGAGCTCAAGCGGATATTCGGCATCAGTGTGCAGGCACTGACCCTGCGCTGCGAAGAACTCTGCATATTCAGCCCGACTCTGTCCCGGCGGCTGTTCGACGAGTTCATCCGCCGCGGCTGGCGCAGGCCGCCCTATCAGGAGCCTTACGCCATGGTGGGGGAGAAGCCCAGGCGTTTCGAACGCTTGGTCTGCCGCGCATTGTCGGAAGGAGCGGTCTCAGCGGACGAGGCGGCCGAACTTCTGGAAATTCCGGTCCGCGATCTGAATCTCCTGATGGAGGAGCCGGATCCCAAGCGCATCGATTCAGAGGCCGGAACACCGCTCTTGCAAGGCCCGTTTCGAATGCCTTGAACCTCCATAAAACGGCTTTTCAGGCGGTGTGGGGAAGAAGCTTGTGGTACACAAGTCCTGATTGTTCCCGGCATTGCGGCGTCGCGCTCGATGGTCGTGGTGGAGAACTACCCGCAGTTGCGGTCGAGCCAGAACTTCATCCGGCTTCAGGATGAGCTGGCGGGGACCGAGAACCGGATTGCCGTCGAGCGGCGCAAATACAACCAGACGGTGCAGCAGTACAACACCTA
>JAPOOG010000137.1 GCA_026713545.1 Bryobacterales bacterium | reverse complement strand
GGGCCAACACTTCCAGGCTTCCTTCTCCCTGCTGATGCGCCTCTATGAATTTGCGGCGCAAATCATCCGCATAGGCTTTCGCCATCGTCTTCGCGTCGAAGTATTCGCCAGAGCCGTCTTCATTATCGCTGAAAATGCTCTAGCCGATCTCGAGGATCTCCTTTTCCTTCCCGGCGCCAACGGCTTCGATCTCCTTGATGAAACTGTCGGTCAGCTTTTGGATCTCGTCGTGGTTCATGTGCTGCTCGTCCTCGGAGATCTTCTTGTCCTTCAGCATCTTCTTTGCGATTTCGTTCGCGTCCCGCCGAACGTTCCGGGCGGCGACTCGGTGTTGCTCGACAATCCGATGGAGCTGCTTCACCAGATCCTTGCGCCTCTCCTCGGTCAAGGGCGGGATCGGAAGTCGGATCACGGTGCCGTTGTTCGCCGGCGTCAAACCGAGATTCGACCTCATGATCGCCTTTTCGATCGCCCCGATCTGAGAAACATCCCAGGGCTGCACCATGATCAACGAAGGCTCGGGAGTGCTCAGATTGGCAACCTGGTTCAGAGGTAACGGCGTGCCGTAATAGTCGACCCGGACCGGGTCCAGGATGCTTACCGAGGCCCTGCCGGTTCGGATGCTCGCCAGTTCGTGCCGCAAGTCATTGACGGTCTTGCCCATACGCGTCTTGGCTTCTGCATTGAGTTCTTCCAGATTCTCGGCGTGAAAGGCTGACATCCCTACCTCAGTCGATCAAAGTCCCTATCGTTTCACCTTCGACCAGCCGCTGAATATTTCCTGCAACGGTCACGTCGAACACGACAACGGGAATTTCGTTCTCGCGGCACAATGAGACGGCGGCGGCATCCATGACAGCGAGCTCGTCCAGGAGCACTTGATCGTACGAGATTCTCTCATATCGGGTCGCGCCGGGAAACCGGACCGGGTCCTTGTCGTACACTCCGTCGACTTTCGTCGCCTTCGCCATCAACGAGGCGCCGATCTCAGCGGCGCGAAGCGCGGCGGCGCTGTCCGTCGAGAAGAACGGATTCCCCGTACCCCCGGCGAAGATGACGACTTCCCGGTTCCCCAGCCGTTCGAGAACCCGCGGCAGCGAGAAGCCGTCCAGGATCGGCGGCATCGGAATCGCGCTGAAGACTACCGCCGGTTGTCCCAGACCCTGCAGATCATCGCGCAACGCGATCGCGTTCAAAGCCGTCCCCAGCATCCCCATCTGATCGACGGAAACGCGTCCCGGTCCGGTATCGGAACCCTTCACACCCCGGAAGAAGTTACCGCCGCCGACAACGACCCCAATGGAAACGCCCGTCCGCGCCGCCTCGGCCAGCTCGCGGGCAATCCGTTGCGTTGCCCCAGAGTCGATTCCGAACCCCGGCTTCCCGGCTAATACCTCGCCGCTGAGCTTGAGAAGAATACGACGATGAGCCGTCATCGGAGAGAACGGGGACCCTGTGAACCGGCGCGAAGCGTGACTCCCCCCGAATTCATCGAGCGGCGCGCTGGCTAGGCGTCGGCTTCACCGACTTTGAATCGAGCCATCCGGCTGACCAGTATATTCTCACCCAGTTTCGAGACCATCTGCGTGATCAGCTCGCCGACGGTCGAGGCGTTGTCCTTCACGAAGGGCTGCTCCAGCAGACACACTTCTTCATAGAACTTTTTCATCCGGCCCTCGACGATCTTGTCGACGATCTTTTCCGGCTTGCCGGCATCAAGAGCGCGGGCGCGCTGGACTTCCCGCTCCTTCTCGAGCACCTCGTTATCGACGTCCTCTTTGCGGATGAAGCGCGGATCCGTCGCCGCCACGTGCATCGCGATGTCGTGCACGAGCTGCTGAAAGTCATCCGTGCGGGCCACGAAATCCGACTCGCAGTTGACTTCCACGATGACCCCAAGCTTGCTCCCAGGATGCACGTACGCCCCGATGAGCCCCTCCTGGGCTTTCCGTCCGGCCTTCTTCCGGGCTACATCGATGCCCCGCTTGCGCAGGTTCAGTTCCGCCTGGTCGATGTCGCCGTCAGCCTTGGCGAGCGCCCTCTTGCAGTCCATGATCCCCGCCCCGGTTTTGTCCCGGAGCTGTTTGACCATCTTTGCGGTAATTTCCGCCATAACGTCTTCCTACAGTCGTCCTGATCGAAAAGAGAAATCGACAAGAAAGAGACGGGTTTGTCAGAGGCCGCCGCCGGACGCGGGCTTCGTGTCGACCGCCGGCGGCGTCACTGCCTCCACCGAAGCCTCTGCCGCCGCGGCGGCGCCGTCGCCTTCCATCGTCTCACCCTCGACCTCCGCTGCCTGCTCAAAATCCTCGGCCGTGGCCAAGCCCCGTCCTTCGATGACGGCGTCCGCCATCTTGTTGGTGAAGAGTCGAATGGCTCGCAGCGCGTCGTCGTTCCCTGGAATCACGTAATCCACCGTATCCGGATCGCTGTTCGTATCGACAACCGCTACGACCGGGATCTGCAACTTCCGCGCCTCGTGCACGGCAATGTACTCTTTGTTCGAGTCAATCACGAACATCACGTCCGGAATCCCCGGAATGTCCTTGATGCCGGCAAGGTTCTGATCAAGATGCCTCCGTTCGCGCTCCAAACGCGACACCTCTTTCTTCGAGCGGCCTTCATAGCCCTCTTCGTTGGCCAGCCGCTCCAACTCCTTCAGCCGGGCGATCGACTTCTGGACCGTCGCCCAGTTCGTCAACAAACCGCCGAGCCAGCGGCTGTTGACATAGTACATCTCGCAGCGCTTCGCCTCTTCGGCGATCGCTTCCTGAGCCTGCCGTTTCGTTCCCACAAAGAGAATCGACTTGTCTTCCGCCGCCACGTCGCTGACGAAACGCGCCGCTTCCTTGAACATCTTCACCGTCTTCTGCAGGTCGATGATGTGAATCCCATTGCGTTCCCCGAAGATGTATTCCTTCATCTTCGGATTCCAGCGCCTGGTCTGGTGCCCGAAATGAACGCCCGATTCGAGCAATTCCTTCATTGTGATTTGGGGCAATGATCCTCCTCTTTCCGGCTGCTGCCCACTGAGCAGCCCGGCTCAAGCATCCGCCCCGATCCAAGCGAGATTTGGGTGGACATCTGCAACCGCATCCGGAAGAACTACGATTTAGCGTTTCGAGTACTGGAAGCGTTTCCTGGCACCCGGCCGTCCGTACTTCTTTCGTTCGTGCTTACGAGGGTCTCGTGTCAGGAAACCGGCTTTCTTCAGCGTTGGCCGCAACTCCGCGTTGAAGTTCTGCAGCGCCCGGGCGATACCCATGCGCGCCGCGGCGGCCTGGCCGCTCAATCCGCCCCCACGAGCCGTGACCAGGATGTCGAACTTGCCCAACGTCTCGGTGACGAGGAGCGGCTGCTGCACCGTAGCCCGATGCGCCTCCGCCTGGAAATAGTCATCCATCTCCCGGCGATTGATCAGAATCTTGCCGCCGCCTGGACGCAGGAAGACGCGCGCCACCGCCAACTTTCTCCGTCCCGTGCCTAAATACTGAACTTGGTCTGCCACGCTTTCAACCCGGATCCCCGGTTAGCGGGAATCCTGCTTTCCGATACTCATCTCGCGAGGCTGCTGCGCCTCGTGAGGATGCTGCGGCCCGGCATAGACTTTCAGCCGGCGCGTCAACTGTTTCCCCAGCTTGTTTTTCGGGAGCATGCCCCGGACGGCGTTCTCCACAAGCCGCTCAGGGTGTTTCTCGCGCATTTGCCTCGCGCTGATCTCCTTGATGCCTCCGGGATAGCCGGAGTGACGATAGTACTTCTTCTGCTCTTCCTTCCGCCCGGTCAGAAGGACTTTGCCGGCATTCACGACTATCACGTGATCGCCCGTTTTCAGAAAGGGTGTGTAGTCCGCCTTGTGCTTGCCCATCAGGATCACGGCGGCGCGCGAGGCCAGCCGACCCAGCACCTGGTCCTCAGCGTTGAGCAAGAACCATTGGTTGCGCACTTCGGACGCCCTTGGGACAAAGGTCGGCATCGTTGTAAACACTCGTCTCCCCTCAGGCTGACGTTCGTCAGAAAAACCCAATCAGGAGCGGCGCGTGAAGCCAGCCGCAACTGCGGCTCTGTGGGAGAGCCTCGGATCCTCCAGTCAGTTTATCCCAAATGAACCGCGATGTCCACGCGCACGGGCGAGTTCCCCTTTGATCGGCCTGCCGGCGGCCTCACGAGCCCAGGCCTGTTCCGTTTCCGCACGTGGCTCCCGGACCAGATCATTCCTTCGCCCACGGAATGCTCGCTGCTCGCAGTACCAGGTGCGTGAGCCCGTACTCGCGCCCTTGGATCACTTGGCGCTTCCTTCCCCAGCACATCCTACGCTTCAAGAAATTCTTCTGTGGTTACACCTGCTTGCTTCAAACCGCCGATAACGTTCCTTCCGGCAAATCTCCAGTGTGAACGGGAACAGTGGTTCGATGCCGCGTAGCAGGGTTCCACCAGATCGCGTGACTCCCCCGCGCCTGGCGGTCAAACTCGAACCCCGGCCGCCGCAATTTGCGAGCTACCTGTCGGCCTGAAAAGCCTGCCAGCCGACTCATCAGACGAGACGCCTACAGGAACATCCAACTCAACGGTCTCCGCATCCATGGCATGTAACCCCTTCGGCAGGAGGTCGCCATGTTCCCGATAGGATTCGATGAGTTTCCTTGCCGCATCTCGAGCAATTTCAACTGTTTCCGCCACGGTTCTCCCTTGCGCCACCAGACCAGGAAGATCATCTGAGGTAGCCAGATACTGGCCGTTTTCTACTCGCCTGATCTGAAGATGCAGCCGAAATTCCTCTACCATCTCTCATGCTCCCTTCCCAATAGTACCGCCGGTTGCTGGACACGAGCGCCGTGGCCGTTCCCATTTCATTCTCTCTCAGATGGGGATCCGGCTGACGATATTGCTGGCGACCTTACCGTAATGTCGGTCGTTGAGGCGTTCGGTGCAGATTCTCGAGCGCGCCATCTTTCTGCTATCGAGTCAGCCGAACGGGGTGAGGAGCGCCGGCATGGCGACATGCAGTTTCATGCCGCACTCTTTCGCAGGGGAGATGAACGGCCCGCCCCTAACAGCCCGTGGTAAAAGTCACGCAGGCGGCGTTACGCACCCCTGGACCGATTGCGTACTGCCTAGCCGCTTCAGGAAGGCGGCATCTCGCTCTGCGCGCAGCCGAGCCGGAGTGGCGCGTATCCCTTTGGGCGACGGACATTTGAGGTCGTCGGCTTTGTCGTTCGTCGGAGGAGGTCATCCGGATCGCCATCCTCCTCACTCCGCGCCGAACGACCGCAGGAGCCCGCCGCGCCTTCCACGGGACTTTTGCCACGGACTGCTAAGAGTGAGACACCGGCGGGTCAGAGCGTCGGACGGACTTTCTCTGCGTCCTTGAACAGCAACTCGCGAACGGCCTGGGTGGCTTTCTCGTGAAACGCCACTGCGTCAGGGTCAAAGTCTTTCGAGGGACGCGGCGTGCGAGCAAAGTGGCCATAGCGGTCCTCGCCTCGAACCAGGGCCGCACTGTCCCACTCGCCGACCACCTGCTTCGTGCGTGTGGGCATGTAATGCATCGAGAGGCCGATCCGCCGGTCGGTGGAGCGGTTCGGACCCGATGTATGAGCCAAGCGCACATTGTGCAGCGAGATCTCTCCGGGGGCGAGCGGCATGGCCACCGCCTTCGCCTCATCCACCCGTACCGAGATTTCCTGCCCGCGTGTCA
Source organism: Bryobacterales bacterium (assembly GCA_026713545.1). Lineage (GTDB taxonomy): Bacteria > Acidobacteriota > Terriglobia > Bryobacterales > UBA6623 > JAPPLB01. The sequence continues at coordinate 11,665 of JAPOOG010000137.1, read as the reverse complement.
AAAGATTGTTCTCCTTGTATTCATCTTTGTGGGGCAGGAGGTCGCCCTGGTGACTGCCCGGCAATACACGCATGCAACCGCTTTCAAGCGTTGCCGGCGACAGCGCCAGCCACACGCTGACCAGGTCGTTGGTGTCGAGGCCCCAATAACGCAGGTCCTGATGCCAGGAAACGAAACTCCGGCTGCCCGCTTCCTTGACCCAGAAAAAGGTGTTCCAGCAAAGGATGTCGGCACCGATCAAGTCCTCGACCGGATCGAGGATCTTCGGATGGCGCATCAGATCGTCTACCCACGTGAACAGCAAATGAGACTTGCTCCGCAGCGCTCCGCCAATGGGTTCGCCTTGCTTGGTTTCGAAGTCCTCCAGAAGCTTCCGGTTGGCGGCGACTTGCTCGTCGTCGAGTACGGTGAGCGGAAAGTAGTAACCCTCCCGATTGTACTGCTCGACAGCGTCTTCACGCAGCGCTTTCAGCATGCGGGCCTCCATGATCAGCGGACTAGGTCTGCCTGCGTTAGAGGCTATCAGATTCCCGTCGCGACTTTTTCGCGATGCGGCTTCGCGGCGGTCGCACCCATGAACGGAAATTACTGAACGGGCGCCGCAAGAAATGTTTACACCTTGTGCTACAATCCGCTATCTTGAAAATTGCGATGGTCCCGCATCGACCGAGATCAGGGGATCACAGGTTCTGAATAGAAGGAGATCGCTACATCATGGCGTACGTTATTGCCGAACCCTGCATTGGCACGAAGGACACGGCCTGTGTGGATGCCTGCCCGGTCGATTGCATCCATCCCAAGGACGACGAAGACGATTTCGAGGACGAAGAAATGCTCTACATCGAACCCGATGAGTGCATCGACTGCGGCGCCTGCGTCCCGGTCTGCCCCGTCTCGGCCATCTTCGCCCTGGAAGACCTTCCCGAGAAGTGGGACGAATTCACAGAGAGAAACGCCGCCTACTACGGCAAGACCGCCGAATAACTCTGTCCGGGGCTTCCGACGCCCTCCGTGCTCCCAAGCCCGGAGGGCATTTCAGGCTGCCCGCTCCTCGACCCGCCCTTCGGCGGTAACCCTGGACAGCAATCTGGCGTGTCGCCGCTGAAGCCCAGGCTGGGTATCGCGCCCCGGGGCAAGGCGAAGTGCGTAAGAGGAGGCCGTCCCGACGTGGCGTGCTCCACGCGGCGCCCCTGCCGTTTCGATTCGAGGGCATGCCTGATCGCGCTCGACAGCACGGGCCGGCAAGACACGACGAAGCCGTGACGGTCTTGTCGCGCGCTTCGACCGTCAGGCGGGCGAGTTTTCCTCCGCCCGTATGCGATTGATTCAAGCGAGAAACATCCGATCCGGGGTCAATGCCGCTTGACCCGGAGGATGTTCCAGCTCGGATATCCAGGCTATGCGCGGCGTTTTGCCGTCCAGCGGGCCTTGCCGTACTCGCCCAGGCTGACCTCGCCGCTCATATGGTCGCCCTGGACGTGGCCGGTAAAGTTGTAGTGCAGCACGGTCGCCTCGACCTTGCCGCCGCCGGTGAATTTCACTTCGTTGCCGCTGACGGTCCCGGTGACGGGCTTGTCGGTAATCCGCCCGACATACTGGCCGCCGATGTCGTTGCCGTCGGTGGTGAAGTACACCTTGTGTTGCGCCGAGCCGACTGTGAACTGAAGATCGATGTCCCAGTGGCCGTCGATCGTGACCGTGGGCGGCTTCAGCGGAGCCACCGGCTTCTCGCCCGGCGCATTGCGGAAGATCTCATGGAGCCGCGAAGCGACGATCTTCTGCTCGCCGTCGTACATCGCGCACGGACGCAGCCGGAACTGATGGCCGTCGCCGCCCGCGTGCGTCTTGATGCGCGGTTCGCCGTCGAGCATCATCTTGCCCAGCTCACCCGCCGTGAGACCGATCTTCTTCGGGTCCCACGAGATCATGAGCGTCGGATAGTTGGCCGCACTGGCAGGCTCGCTGACGGTAGTCGTGATGCCGTCGACTTTCGTGATCTTCGCAGTGATCTCCTTGTACCAGGAGCGCCAAAGATCATCTTCGGCCTTGCGGCTGCGCCCGTTCATCAAGCTGTGCACCGCCACGTAGGCGCCCACGACCTCTTCCTTGCTGACCTTCATCGCCCGCGCAAAAGCGTGATGCGGCGCGCTGTTGGTGAAGGCGGCCGTGATGAGATCCTTCCGGCCGATCAGGATGCCCGCCGACTGCGGTCCGCGCAGAATCATGCCGCCGCTGTATGCGACCAGGTCAGCGCCCTTCGCCAGGATCGGATTGGGCACGAGCGGAAGATCGGCCGCCGCGTCGATCAAGACCGGGACGCCATGCTTGCGCGCTTCCGCGGTGAACTGCTCGAGCGTAAACGGATTCTTCCCGCGCAGCATGTTCACCTGGCCCGTACACATCGCCGTCTTCGGGCCGAAGGCGTTCTTGAGGTCGTCGTACGTCGTGACTTCCATCATCTTGATGCCGGTCGTGCGCACCGCATGGTCATAGGTGCTGCGCGACCAGCTCGGCACGATCACTTCGTCCTTGACGCCGTAGGTGTCGGGAAGCTGCTGGATCGTCTCCGGGTCGCCGCCCGCGACACAGGCCAGCGTGCCGCAGGTCACCGCTCCGGCCGCGCCCGAGCTGACCATCGCCGCTTCCGCGCCGAGCAGTTCGGCGATCCGAGGGCCGACGGCGGCCATCAACTCGTCGAGGTTCACATGGTAGAACGCCGCTTCGTGGACAGCCTCGATCACCTCGGGCAACTGCGCCGAGCCGCCGTTGATCGTGAAGGTCGACGTGCAGTTGATGAAGGGCCGGCAACCGACCCTCTCGTACACGTTCGGGCCGCCGCCGCGGGAGGGCAATCGGGCCGCGGGCGCCGCTGCGGAGCGCAGTGGCAGGGCCGCCAGCAAGCTGGCCACGGAAGCCATCGAGCCCGCGCGGAAAACGTCACGACGGGACACCTGGCTGGAATCTTTTACGGTTGTGGGTTTCATGGGGAACTCCTCCGGGCTCGGCTGCCGCGGCGCTAACCAAAGGGGCGGGCGGCCGGCCACAGGCTATTCTAGCCTGTTTTTCGTCCACGTGCTTTGTCCACGGCGCGAAGCACAAAACAGGCTTGCGTCTCAGCGCCGGAAATCGAACGTCCTTCCCGGATTCGGGGTCAGCCGCGCAAGTCCCGCCGCCGGGGACGCAGCTTGTTGAAGTCCGCCCCGGAGATGACGTAATACCAATCCGCGAAACGGTTGCGCAGTTCGTCGGCCAGCTCTTTGTCCGCGGCATCGGGCTCTTCGCCGTCGTTGTACTGCTTCGCCCGCGCTTCGCTGTAGTCGACCGTGATGAAGAGGTAGCGGCGCTCGCCCTCGCCATCCTTGTCGGAGGAGCCGTCCTCCGCGCCGGCGCTCGGCCCGCTCGATGCAATCTCGCCGAACCGCAGCGTGTACTGCAGCCCGTTCTTCGAGTCGACAACGATCTCGCCTTCGTTGGCCAACAGACCCCTCCGCGTAACGAAGAAACCTTTCTGCCGCAGCGATACCTGCGACTGCCGCGAGATCGCAATTCCTGAGGTCCCTTTCAGAACTTCCGTGAGGTTCTGAGGCTTCGGCTGAACATCGACGATCTTCAGCGAGTCGAGCGCTCCCGTGAGATCATTCATCCTGCTCGTATCAGGCGCGCCTCCGCCGCTCATCGTCCACTTGTCGTCTTTCTTCGTCAGGACGAGCCGCTCCTGGTTTTCCAAACGGCCCATCCTCTCGTTGATCGAGTAGCGGTTGACCAGAACTCTGCGGATGTCGCCGGCGGAGGTCTTCAGCAAGTCCGTCTCGATCCAGTCTTCGAACCTGGCCGAAACGTCCGCCGACGTTTCCACTTCGTAGACGCGCTTCTGCACCGGGACACGCATGTAGCGGCGATTCGGCTTGCCATCGACTTTCCTGCCGACGATAAAGTCCGCGAGCGTGGCGTCATTTTCGTCTTTCAGGGTCACTCGCTGGCCGCGTCCTTCGAGCGAGAGCTCGCCTTCGGCGAAGGGGTCGATCACGCCGTAGTCGCCGTGTTCCTCGACCCGGTCGCTCACGATGGCGTCCTTGCGCAGCTCCATCAGCGCCGCGGCGGTGTTCGCCAGGCGGTCCTCCGCGTCGGCCGGATAGTTGAAGTGCGACGGCACCCGCCACGTTCCCTCGGCGAACTCGACCTTCAACGGCCGCGCGGTCGCGGTGGCTTCGTCGTAGTCGACGACCTCGATGGCCTTCGGAGCCTGCGGGTCGGTGAAATCCGGATAGAAGGCTTCGCCTTGATCGCTGAACACGTCGGGCGTTGCCGCGCCGGGATCGATCACCATCGCCGCCGTTGCCAGCACGGCGGCGGTCACGCCGAAGAGGATGGTGGTTTTGAGTTCATTCATGACGTACGCTCCATCGCTATCCTTTCTTCTGCTCCACGAGGCGGTCGGGCGAGACGCCGATCTTCTCCCGCCGGAGCCTCCGCACGGATACCAACAGGAACAGGGCAAACGCGGGAATCGGCGGAATGATCACCGCCAACAGCTTGATCGTGCTCTGGATGGCCCGGATCGACGACTCCATCTCGGAGCGCGCCCGTTCCATCTGACGCTGCTTCTCGTCCTCGATGTTCTTGCGCGCAACGCTCAGCCGGCGGTTCTCGACCTTCTGCTGATTGGCGATCATGATGCGCTTGGTCTGGGCGTCGAGATCCGTCCTGGCCTGCAGCGCCTCGACGGCCTGGTCCAGGCGCTCCTGAGCTTCTTCGAGCCGCTTCTCGGCGACGTCTTCCGCTTCGGTCGTATCCTCCAGACGCTGCTCTTCATAGACCCTCGTGCGCGCCTCGACGGCTTCAAGCGTCCGGTGCCGCGGACGCCGCTTGCGAAGCTCGATGAACGAATCGTCGCCGGCCAACGAATCGACGGCGTTCATCAGGAACGTGACGTTGTCGAAGTTCAGGTTCTCGACGCCCCGGCGCCGCAGCTCGAAGAACTGCTCGCCCATCATGTCGAGATCGGCGACGACGATCGCCCGCACCGGCTTGTCGCCCTCCTTGCCCTCGACGCGAGCCGCCAGAACGTGGAACTCCTCGTCCGGCCGATGAGGGACGTTCGGATTGAGCTGGATGCCGAACAGCGTCCGCTGCACAAGCCGCATCCACATGACCTGCCCCGAGTCGGATCCGGTTTGCAGCAACGGGACGAACTCCGTCTTGTCCGTCTCGGCCGGCTTCAGGACGCCGGAATGCAGCAATACGACTTCCTGCAGCCCGGCGGTAATCGGCTCCTCGGGATTGAACGGGTTCGCCGCCGCCTTGTTGCCCGCGCCGATGAAGATGATCTCTTCCGGCAACGCTCCGATCTGGGGATGCGGATTGTACTTGTCCCAGGCGATCTGATCCTTGGGCCACTGCAGGCCGAGAACGTCGAGCAAAGGCTGAACGCTGGTCGGGGGAGTCGGCGGCGGCCCACCCTGCTGGAAGGGGTTGCGCGGCGGTATCTGCGGCGACAACTCGATATTGAACGCCGGCATCGGGTCCAGCATGATCAGCGCCGGATGGCCTTCCCCGACATGGTTCGCGAGCCGCTCGAGCTCCTCGTCGGTGATGGTGTGCGGCAGAACGGCGAGAAGCACGTCTAGGTCCGCCGGGTAGTCGCTGTCCGCGGGCACCCGCTGGACGTCGTACTGCTTGCGCAGCTCGGCGACGATCGACCAGTCCGCGGAGCGGCGGCGGGTCTGAAAATCGAATCCGCCGAACATGTTCACCTTGCTGATGAGGACGCCGACCTTCTTCTTCTCCGCATTCGAAACCACCCGCACCGAGCGCATGATTTCGTACTCGGCGGGCAGGCCGGGGTCGAAGAACGGGATGACGAACTCCTCCGCGCCGCGCGTGAAGGCGAGCCCGAAATAGATCTCGTCCGGACTACCCGGCGTCTGCTCGAAAATCGGGATCGGACGGGGCTGGATGTCGTAGCGCTCCTGGGCTTCGCGGGCCTCGGGAGTGTACTTCTCGGTTTCGATCACGCGGGTTTGAATGGCGCCGCCGCCGAGCGCGTTGAACTCTCTCAAGACGTTCACGATGTTGTTCCGCGACTGAAGATACCTGCGCGGCACATTGGGGCTCAGAAAAGCCTGTATGAAGACCGGCCGTTCGGGGTCGAGCTGGCCGATCAATGCAACGGTCTCGTCCGAAAGCGAGTGCAGCCGCTCCGCCGTGACGTCGGCACGGCCGCCGAGACGCCCCGTCAGCACCGTGAGGCTCGCCACGATCACGAGCAGCGCGAGTGCGCGCGCCAGGTAGTGACGCCCCAGCGGCGCGGCGCCCTTGCCGGTCTGCCAATGGCGCCGGCCCAGCAGGGCGACGTTGAGATACAGCATCGCCAGAGTGAATGTCACGAAGTAGAGCAGCGACGAAAGCGAGACGACGCCCGCGGCGAAGTCCTCGAACTGCGTGCGGAACGACAGCCCTTCGATCAGCCGGCGCGCGCCGCCCGTGAGAATCACCCCGGCATGATCGATGAAGACCGGCACAGCGCAGAACGCCGCGCCGAGGATGAACGCCACCGTCAGGTTCGACACCAGCAGCGACGCCAGCATCCCCAGCGTGAGCAGCGCCGCGCCCATCAACCAGTAGCCCAGGTAGGTCGAGAACATCAAGCCCAGGTCCGGACTGCCGAGCCACAACAGAACCAGCACGTGGCTCAGGGAAAACAACAGCGCAATCTCGTAGATGGTCAGCGCCGCCAGGTATTTCCCGATCACGATGTCGCGGTCGGAGGCCGGCAGCGTCAGCAGCAACTCGTCGGTCCCGTTGCGCTTCTCCTCCGCCCAGAGGCTCATCGTGATCGCCGGGATCAGAAAGACCAGCAGGTACGGCATGAAGGCATTGAGCGGATCGAGGTTGGCCAGGTTGTTGGCGAAGAAGGCTTCTTGCCAGAACGCCGCGACCGCGCTGAGGAAGACGAACAGCGTGATGAACACGTAGCCCGTCGGGCTCGAGAAATAGCTCGTCAGCTCACGTTTCAGGATGGCCTTGGGAAGCCGCCAGCGATCGTTCATGCAACGCCTCCTTGCGATGTCGTCGTGGTTTCTTCGCTGGACCCGGCAGGGCCGGCGCCGTCCGGAGACGCGGCCTCGGCCGAAGCAGCCTCGTGAACCGATCCCTCCGGGACGCTCTCGGACGCCGCCGCGGCGACTTCACTCTCCGGAGGTGCGGCCTCTTCCGGCTCCGGCGGGACTTCGGGCGCGGGCCGGCCGGTCAAACGGTGGAAAGCCGCCTCGAGACTCTCGCCGGCGGCCATTTTGTCCACCGTGCCGTCGAATACGACCCGTCCCTCGTTGACCAGGATCACGTGGTCCACCATCGCCTCCACTTCCTGCAGGATGTGAGTCGAGATCAGGATCGTCTTGGTTTCGCCGAGCCCGCGAATGAGTTGCCGCACATCCCGAATCTGGTTCGGGTCCAGCCCGCTGGTCGGCTCGTCCATGATGAGGATGTCGGGCTCGTGGAGCAACGCCTGCGCCATGCCGACCCGCTGGCGGTAGCCCTTCGAGAGCTTGAAGATGCTCTTTTCGAGCACCGCTTCCAGATGGCACTGCCCGACCACCTCGTCGATGCGCCGCTTCAGCCGGTCCGGCGCAAGCCCCCGCGCACTGCCGAAGAACTCGAGCAGTTCGAGCGGCGTCATCTCGGGATAGAGAGGCCCGTTCTCGGGCAGATAGCCGATGCGGGCGGCGGCTTCGATGCGGTGAGAGAGCACGTCCAACCCGCCGATGCGCGCCGTGCCCGCGCTCGGGCTCAGATAGCCCGTCAGCACCTTCAGGGTGGTCGATTTCCCGGCGCCGTTGGGCCCCAGAAACGCGGCTACCTGGCCTTGGGCCACCGAGAACGATACATCGCGGATCGCGGCGAACTCGCCATACAGCTTGCTGAGGCCCCGCGCCTCGATCATCGCCATGCCATTCGTTGCAGACATCGTTTGTCGTCCCATGAGACTTCGTTGTTGATAGCAGGGCTGCTCGATGCCCGCCTGAAAGCCCGTTCAACACGACAAGGCGCTCTGCGGCGACTGTCGCCTCCTTCGCCTGCGCGGGCCGCCGGCATCGAGAACACCAGGGCGGTACCGACTGGGACTCAGGTTCCCGCACCCGCCCGGTGAGCCCTGGCACGCCTTGCTCGCCACACGGCGGGAAAGGCGGGCTTACTCCTAATTTATATAAACGACGCAGCCGGCTCAAGCCTGGTTAGCGTCAACGCAATCCGGAACTCCCTCCTTTCTCGGCATGAGTTCGTTTGGCATTCGCCGCGGCGGAACGAGCCCGAAGGGCGGCGGGAGCCGCGGAGAACGCTGTGCGCTTCGTGTTTTTCCGGGGGCTACGGGATTCTGCGCACTTTTGTGGGATCTCCCAGCAAACGGCGCAGGTCGTGAGCCACACCCAGAACGGCTGACGGTGCTCGGACACTGGATCAGGCGCAACAAAAATGCCCCCCCGTACCGCACAATTGCGCAACAGTCGTTGGCAGAGAAGCAGTGACTTGGCGCCGCCAGCGGCGTCTCTCCGAAAAGTGTGCAGTTTTCGGTTGACATTGACATTCGTGACTCGTGACCCGCACGCACCTCGCCTCCCCGCGTGGCGGGACATGCAGGCCGGGGAAGGTTGCGCGGCGACTCGGTGCATCCATGAAGCCGATGACCCGGTTGCCGCAATGCGCAGGGGCACTTGATTGGGGGGGGGGGGTACCTGGGAAATCGTGGGAAATGGTGGGAAATCGTGGGAAATCGTTGGCAGGGAACCAAGACGGTACAGCCGTGTTTCGTGTTCCGTGTCTCGTGTTTCATGACCCCAAAACCTTGACAGGCGGCAGGGCCGCGGCTCCAGGGGGGATTGCACAAAAGCCGTGTCTCGTGATTCGTGTTTCGTGTTTCGTGATGCCTGGAAAACCGTTGGAAGCGGCTTGGCGCCGCTCACGAAGGAACCGCCTGACGGCCGGTGAACCTTCCACTTGCTTGCGCCACGGATCAGGCATCGCGAGACACGAGTCATGCTCTTCTTGACTCATGCTAGGTCGGCCAAGTGGGACAAAAAAAGACTGAAGGGCTTCAGTACCAAGAGGCAACGTTTCGTAACTCGTGACTCGTGAAAAACCTTACAGGCCGTGTTGCTGCGCCAAGCGGCTCGCGCCGCGTCCTGACGGCTATCTCACGCACTTCACCTTGCCACGTGGTGAGCAAGGCAGGCTAATCAAGGTCCAGGGCCGCCACGTGCGCGATCCGCTCCGACAGGTAAGGGTGGCCGCGCACCTTCGCATGGAACCGCGCATCGGCCATGACGACCGGATACTGCTCCTGAATCGCAAGCGCGAGATAGAAGCAGTCGTAGACCGGATGGGCGAGATCAAGCGCCAGCCGAGCGGAAGATGCGGCGAGCTGACGCTTGGAGAGGGGAACCTCGACAGGCGCCGCTTTCAGCGCGTCCGTAACATCGGCAAGATCCTCACCACCGATGTCGCCGCGGCGATGCATGGCCCACAGCGCATTGCAGACTTCGGCGAAAAGGAGTTCCGGAGCAATGAGCGTCGCTTCGGTTTCCAGCAGGCTCGCCGCCTCGTCGGACCATTTCTCCTTTACAAGCCATTTCACAACGACGCCGGCATCGACCACATAGCCCGTCACGCCGCGCTGTCCCGATCCCGGTCGGCTCGTATGATTTCACTGCTGTCGATGGAGGATCGAAGACGTTGCCGCAGCGCCTTGGCCCGAGAGGCAAAGTTCTGCTCTCCTTCAAGAAGCGCCCTGCGAAGGATCTCCCTGTGTTCGGCCTCGGCAGACCGGCCATGGGCAGCAGCTCTGCGTTTCAGCGAGCGAACCACTTGCGGGGAGACATTCCGGACGGTCAGTTGCGCCATGAGCTTTGCCTGCAAAGAAGCGTATTCATTGCTGTCAAGCATAGACCCCGCGGCGCCCGGGCGGCAGGCATTCCGTCATTCCGGAAATCAACCAGCGCGTCATCTCGATCGTGCGGGCCGTACATCGAACAGCAGCAGACACAAAGGACGTGATTCGTGTCTCGTGTTTCGTGAAAAGCATGGGCGGCGGCCTGATTCGCTCCGCAGGGCAGCGCTCCGACCCTGACATTTTCGATGCCCATTGACAACTTTCCGCCTGGTTCACCTGGGGCACGTCTCCCCTTGCGCCGACAGCCTGCTTGGTGTCCGGATTCGTCTTTCTTCCGCCGGGCAACGGGTAGCGGTCCCACCCCGGCCACGGGCCGGTCCGATGCGATAATGAACGAAGCCAGCCGGGTGTCGGGGCGTGGCGCAGTCTGGTAGCGCACCTGCTTTGGGAGCAGGGGGCCGCAGGTTCAAATCCTGCCGCCCCGACCAATGCATTCAACAGCTTAAGAGCCGTTCTGGTTCGGTCTGGAAAAGAAAGAAAACGGGAAAGATTGGGAAATCATCAGATGAGTTCGATTGAGGTACTCAGGAAACCCCCGCCTTACTGTCACTATGCTGATGGCCCCTGTGATCAGGACTTTTCGGAGACGAGTAAGTCCGAAGGAGTATTTCTCTACCCGGTTAACCCGGAGCCAATGGCGTGCGCGATCGAAGAGGCTAAAAATATTCTGACTACGTACAACGACAAGAAACGATGGTTTACGTGGCGTGAATTCAAGAGCGCAGGTCAAGTAGTATTTTGTACGATTTGCAAAAACATGCGGTTTAGCCGTACGATTATCGCAGATGTCACGACTCTGAACTTCAATCTGATGTTCGAGATTGGTTTCGCTTTGGGCCTCGAACTGCCCCTCCTGCTCATTCGAGACACGAGCTTCATGCGTGATAAACGAGAGTTCAAGGAACTCGGAATCCTTGAGAACATCGGCTACCTAGACTTCCAAAATGCCAAGGGCCTTGCCAATGCAATTTACACGGAGATACCAGTTAAAGCAATCCCTGTGCCGACAGCAGGTCTCAACAGAGACATGCCGCTCTATTACGTAAAGTCACACGTCAGCACAGAAGGTCAAGTAAGATTGTCATCAATCATCGATCAGTCACCACTCAAATTTCGAAGCTATGATCCAGTCGAAGATCCTCCCCTCTCTCTCCATGACATACGAAAACAGGTAGCGGCTTCGTTCGGAGTAATTGGCCACCTTCTGATGCCTGAGCGTAGTGGATCAATCATTCACAACGCACGCTGCGCTCTCATTGCAGGTATGGCCGCTGGGTCGGGAAAAGTTGTGATTTTGTTCCAAGAGGGTCATGTAGCACAGCCAATAGACTACCGTGATTTAGTCTTCCCTTACACAAAACCTCAACAACTCAACAAAGCGCTTGAAAGTCCGATTAGAAGAATACTGGATCGGATCCTCGATTCAGGCACAGTGGCTTCTCGGCCTCCAAAAGAACTTTTAGAAAAGCTTGACCTAGGAGATATCGCAGCAGAAAACGAAGTACAACAACTACGTGGATATTTTGTTCAAACGGGACAGTACAACGAAGCCAGACGTGGACACGCAAGACTTGTCATCGGGCGTAACAGGCCGTGTCTAAACAGCCGTTTTTCGCGAGTCTCAGGACGAGTTCGTGCGACGGGATTGAGCAAGGCGCGGTGGGTCGGATCAGCTGAGTCAGGCATTACGCGCTTCGGGCAGCTCCTCAAGCCGATTCC
>JAPOOG010000087.1 GCA_026713545.1 Bryobacterales bacterium | reverse complement strand
TTTCGCACCAGAGTGCTTCAGACCATTTCGTTACCTCCATGATCCGCCCTGGCTGCTACCAACCGCAGCGACAGTTGTTGGACGGGTTTCGCACCCGTTAGAAATAGGTACCTTTCCAGGGCGCACTGAGAAATGCAGGCTGGCAGCGTCCCCTGCGCCGCATCGAATCCCAGCGAGAGCAGATTGCTGCTGTCGGCGGCGCTCTCAACGAGTTCTTCGGTCGGAGTATCGACTGAAACGACATGCGTCGTGGCCTCAGCTCTGCCCGTTCGCTTCTACTCCCCTTCGCCGGTGCTGGGGTGCGCGTACAATCGCCGCGAGACCTCCAGCGCGTAGTGCACTGCGCTGAAAACCGTCGTGACGGCGGTCATCGCGACGAGCGCCGTGATCACTCCTTGCATCCAGCCTGCCCGAATTACATGATTCAGCAGGACCGTGAGCAACGTAGTGAACTGAACCACGGTATTCGCCTTGCCGAGCAGACTGGGCGGAAATCTGCGTACGGATGTCGTCAGCACGACAACAAGAACAGTGGCGATGATCATCACATCGCGCAGCAGGACGAGGATCGTCACCCACCAGGGAATCGCGCCGTTCACGGACTGAGCAACGAAGCAGGAGCTCAGCAACAGCTTGTCCGCGATAGGGTCCAGGTATTGGCCAAGCCGCGTTTTCTGGTTGAATCGGCGTGCCACGACCCCATCGATGACGTCAGTCACCGCAGCGGCGACAAACAGCCAAAGACTTGCCGTGTGTTGCCCGTAGATCATCGAGATCAAGACGAACGGCAACACGACCATCCGCAACAGCGTGAGTTGGTTCGGTACGGTGAGAACCTGGCTGAGCTGCGAACGCTCAGCCGCTTGCGCTGCCCGCTCGACGTCACTGATGGTGTCTCCGGGCATGTCAGGTAAAGTGTCGGATGCCTTGCTTCGTCTCGTGCATCAAAGCAATCGCCAAGTCTTCGATCTCGGTGCGCCTAGCCACCTTCTCGCGCCAAAGTCTCGGGAAATTCGAGTAGCCGTAGTAGGCCCCCGCCAACTGCCCATACACAGCCGCCGTGGTCTCGGCATTGTGCGCCAGTCGTACGGCTAGCAAAGCGCCTGCGGCGAAATCGCTCGTCTTGTGAAAGGCCCAGAGCGCTGCTTCGAGAGTGTCCGCCGCGCTTCCGGAGGCGGCAAGTTCAGAGGTCTGCTTCTGCTTGTAGATGCCGCGCGCAATGCGATCGATGGCCGGGCTCAATGCAACATGCTGGAAAAGCCAATAGTTGTAGACAGGCGAGTAGAGATCAGATAGCAGGGCCTCCTTCGACTCGTTGCGAAGTGCGCCGACAATGAGTCCCGTCATGTACCGGCAAGCATCCACCGCATCGACTGTGGCATCCGTGGTGCGCGACATCTGGGCCGCAATCTCCTTTGCCCGGGCGCCGTCGTGAATCAGATACATCGGTATCGGAGCCAGCCGCGCCAGCGAGCTGCTGCCCGCCCTCGAAGTCTCATCCGACCCCGCAAAAGGGTCTCCGGTCGATTCGTAGCGGCTGAGCGCCCCCCACAAACCCGGCTCCGGTTCCGCGGCGCTGCCGTTGCTGCCCGTCCGGCTCTGCCGCCACCATTGCAGATATCGATCCATTTGGTCGCGCGGATCGAATCCTCGGCGTTCCAGCAGGCTACTGGCCAGGCAAACAGCCATTGACGCGGTGCCGGTCCAATGGCCGGGGCCGAGAGCATTCGGCTCCTCCGAGGGCTCCGGACTGCCGGGAGCGCGGGACTGGTAAGCCGCACCGAGAGCGGATCCGGCCGCCAAGCCGGCAAGTGCGCCCCGATATCGATCTGTAAGATTCACCGTCGAAAGCCAACTCATTCTAGCCTGCATGTCTCACCACGTGGCGAGGTGAAGTGCCTGCCTGCTGCAGGCAGGCGTGAGAGGGCGGTCAGGACGAGGCCCACACCGCTGGGCGCGCAGAAGTAGCGGTCATATTGCCTCCTCTGGCCCCCAGGTCACGTAACAAGAGACGCGAATCACGGCCTGTTATCTCGTGCTTCGGCCGTCGGGGGTGAGACATGCAGGTTAGAGAAGGACTAGCGGCATCCGTTGTCCCAAACACATCATCGACGTGCCAGGGCGGACGAACTGAATCGTTGCGGAGAACATGGCTGGGAGGCAGGGATTCGAACCCCGATAAACAGATCCAGAGTCTGTCGTGTTACCGTTACACTACCTCCCAGCAGAAAGGCAGGACGTCCCTCAGTATAGGCGGCGCTGAGAAGGCCGGCAAGACAGCGGCCGCCCGCTATAGACGACGCTTGTAGTAATACGTGTTGCTGTGTCCCGGTGGAAGTTACTACTTGCTTCCGAGAGTGCCGTCAGGCGGTTCAGCCGGCGCTTGTCATGCCTGCCATGACGGGCAGAATGTCACCGATCTCGCCGTGCAGCACAAGGTCGGCCGCCGAATCCACTGGGGTCTCTTCACGGTTCACAATGATGAGCTTCGCGCCCGCATTCTTGGCGATGACGGGCAAGCTCGCCGCAGGCTGCACGACCAGAGAAGACCCCACGGCCAAGAACAAGTCACAGGACTCCGCGGCCTGCTGCGCCGCAAGCACGACTCGCTCGGGCATGGGCTGTCCGAAGGAGACCGTGGCGGGTTTGAGGAGACCGCCGCATTTTCGGCATAGGGGAGCTTTCTCCCCGCCCTCGACACGAGCTACAGCCTCTTTCATGTCAATGCGGTCGCCGCAGGTAAGACACATGGCCTCGGTCGTTGTGCCGTGAAGCTCGAAGACGATCTCGCTTGGGATCCCGGACCTCTGATGCAAGCGCTCGATATTCTGCGTGATCATGGCGCTGAGCTTGTCGGCGAGGTACAGCTCGACCAACGCCATATGGCCCGAGTTCGGCTTTGCGTCACGCATCTCGGGCCAGCTCTCCACTTTCTGACGCCAAGCTTCGATGCGATCTTCCTCGTTGTTGATGAATTCCTGGAAATAGACCGTGCGATTGCGGGCCCACACACCATTAGGGCTTCGAAAGTCAGAGACGCCCGACTCGGTCGAGATGCCCGCGCCCGTGAAGCCCACGATCCTCGACGCTGCTTTGATCCACTTGCGGGCTAGTTGGACTTGTAAGGACACCGGCTGTCGAAGGACTCCCATGGGAGTCCTTCCATGGTAGCGTGAGTCGAATTCCGTCGACCGACCCTCGGCCGGCCACTTGAAAAAAGAGCGGGCCGGGGTGAGCGACCCGCTTTCTGTAGGGTGCCAAGGTGTTGTTGGGGGAAACGAGCTGCGGTCAGCGGTCGCGGCTGCGGCTGCCGGCGCTGCTGGACGAACTTGAACTACGGACACCGCCAGAGCGCACGCTGCCGGATACGCTTCCCATCGATCCTCGACTCGACGAGCGGCCCATACTGCTCGGCGCAGAGCTTCTGCTGTGGCCGTAGGAGCCTCCGGAACGGCTCGGCGAGCGTGAAACCGACGGCGCGCGGCGAGGGGGAGCCGGCGAGCGGCCCATCGAAGAGCCGCTGCTGGGCTTCGAGGGTGTGGTCGACCGGGAACTCGAGTACCCGCCCCAGCTCGATGACGGCGCGCGCGAGCGCGACCGTGATGTGAATCCACCGGAATTGCCCGAAGACGACCGCGAGGAATTGACGCGCGGCGGCGCGGATCGGCTGCCGGAACTGCGTCGGACACTCGGCGAGCTGCTCGGAGAACTGCGATTCACCCGCGACCCAATGCGCGGGGCGAACGTGCCCGAGTTGCCGCGGGTCACTCTTGTACGAGGAGAGGAGGAGTTCGTACGGGCGGTACTGGAAGGGATCCGCGAGTTGGTCCGAGGCGCTGTCGAAAGCCGCCCCGAGGATCGATCCACCCCTTGCGGCCGAGTGGTCCGGAATGTTCGGTCGCCAGGCTTTTGGCTGTTGGGCGTCGAGCGCACGGTTGCACCGCCGCTGCCACCGGTGCGGCTCCTCGAGAACGTCCGCCACCGCGAGCGGCTTGTCGACTCTCCGGAGTTGGTCGAAGTCGTCGGCCGAGGTGCACCCGTCGTGGGGAAACCGCCACGTGTACTGCGGGGCGTTTCACCGAATCGGCGCCACGCCGGACGGGAAGCGCTGCCCGCGCCGGATTGCGTCGTCGCGCCGGACCTGACACCGCCCGCAGCGCTCGGGAAGGCTGCGGCCCCTCTCGAACGGCGCGTATCGGTCGTTGAGCTTCGAACCGATGTGGGTGAACCGGTCTGAGACGGAATATCGGACTGCGAGGCCCGGTTCCGTTGGCCGCGGATCGCCCCGAGCGTCGCCGAGCGGACACCTCCCGCGGATGAAGTCCTCCCATCCCCTCCGCCAGCGGAGCCCGTTCCCGATTGAGCCACACGGCCGACGGTCCCGGACGAACTGCCGGTAGCCGCCTGGCGCCGTCCGTTCGCTTCGGCGAACACACGGATCGTGCGGGTCACCTGCTCGCGTTGCCGCTGGAAACTGATCCTCTGCACGGGGCGTTGAGGCCGGCCGGTACTGAAGAATTGCCTGCTTCCGCTCTGCCCGGAAGCGGGTCTCAGTGTCGCCCGCCTGACGACGTTGCCACGGCTCTGAGCTTCGGGCACTACGGGGATTTGACCGCGCATGACTGTCGCGCGGCGTAATTCGCTTGCCCGAAGGCTACGCGGTTGACCCGCCAATCCTCGCGCGAAGCGCTCAGCGGTCACCACGTTAACGCCGTTGTTGGACCGCGCATTGCGGAAGCCGTTGTGGATGTTGATGTTGTTGTTGACGATCACGGCGTTGCGTCCGCCGCCGACGCGCCTGGACCCACGCCCATACCAGGGGTAGTAACGCTCGCCCGGCGCCAGCGGAACCCAGCCCACGTGACGGTAGGGATAATGCCCTCCGACGCCGAACCCGATACCAAAGTCGAAGCCGAAGAAAGCAACCAGCGCGGGCCGCCAGTAATGATGGCCGTAGTATGCGCCCGGATACCAGCCCCAGCCGTAGATCGCGTGATGGAACCAGCGGCCGTAGTGATAAGGAGCCCAGCCCCAAGGCTCGCGGCTGACCCAGGTCCAGCCGTAGTAGTCGATGTAACGCCACCCTCCGTAGCGGTAGGGAGCCCAGCCGATGTTGACTGCAGGGAACCAGCAATTGCCATAGCGGGGAACGTAGACCCAGTGCCCGTGATCGTCGAGGTCTTCCGCGCCATAGATGCTCCGGCTGACGTAGCGGTAGCTCTCTGATTTCCGCAGGCTCTTGTCGCGGCGCTCGTTCCACTCATCCCATTCATCACGGGGAGTGGCGTTGGTGATGATGAACTCGCTCTCGTCCTTTTCCTGGCCCGCGCGGACAATCATGCGCTTGCCTTTCTTGAGGACCTCCACCCCCTCCGTAGAAGCTATTTCCGCTACGCCCTTCTGGACAATCACCCAGACTTCGCCGTCGCCATGAACCTCGACCCGATAGCGCCCGTTCTTGCCGGGACGGACCGCGATCAGTGGAGTCTCGATATCGACATCGGCCTCGCCGCCGCGCAGTTCACTGTAGGTGACGACACCGCGCTCGACTTGAACGCGATACCGGCGGTTTTCCAGATTCGCCATATGGACTTCGGTATCCGGACCCAGTCGCAGCAGGTTCGAATAGTCAAGCTGCACCTCGGCTCGCGAGCCGGCTCCGGCGGCGATCGAGTCGCCCTCGACCAGCGGGGAATTGACCTGTGCTTGCATCCACTCGCCTGACTCTCCTCGGCGAAGGGTGACATCACCATAGGCAAGGCTGACGCGGGCGACACCCAGAGCGGGCCCATTCTGCTGAGCCCAACCGCTGGAGGTCGGCAGCAGCAGGGCCACTGCGATCACAGGCAGGATTCGGTTGGTGTGTTTCATGGCGTTGTCTCCGCCGTTACTGTGGCAATCAGAGTGCCAAAGTACAAGTTGTTGATGTTACGCACCTTACAAAGAGAGCCTCCGACCCCGTATGCGGTGCAGAACCACCAGAATGGCCGAAAGGTACCAGACGAGCAGGCCGCCATGCAGACGGCTCTCCTGATGCTGTCGTCCTTGTGCGGCTACTCGGACCCTGTTGAAGGGAGTTGATTTCGAGAGTGAATCCTTTCAAACCCGAAGCCATCCCCCCGCAAGCTCCGCTCCCTCACCGCGCTGTCGATGCCTTACTTCGTCATCTGTCCCACGGCATCGCTGTTGGGCAAGAGGCCATCGAACCGGGAAGCGTACTCGGCATCCGTCCTGCGTGCTAAGGACGCTCCGGCGATCGGTGGATGAACAGAGCCGCGTAGCAGCCGGCAATCGTAACGATCAGAGCGGGGGAGGCAGGCAAGCGCAGCAGGAGTTGCCGCGGAGAATCGTCGAAGTAAGGCCACGCAAGTCCCACTCCGGCCACCATGATGACAACAAGGTGCGTCAACAGGTCGATGTCCCAAAACGGGAGTCGGCCCGCGCCGGGATCGTCAGGTGTTGGCGGCTTTGTCATTGCTCCGCTCCGCCTAAGCCTCCATTTCTCACCACGCGGCGAGGCGAAGTGCGTGAGAGGGCCTTCAGGACGAGGCGCGCGCCGCTTGGCGCGCGCAGGTGTACTGACGGTACATCGAGCACGGCAAGCAAGCGCAACGAAGTCATGGCGGTCTTATCGCGTGCTTCGGCCGTCAGATGGTGAGAAATGGAGGCTATGCCTCAGAAGCGGGCCGTTTCTCCGCGACGACTCTCAGACTCTTGGCGGCCCGGTAGGAGATCAGCGCCGCCAACAGAAACCCGATGCCCAGCGACAAACAGATCGTTGCTGGAAAAATCGTGCTGGGGTCGTCGTCCAACAGAAGGACGAACCCGACCCCGAGGCAGACAAGCACAATGCCCGTCCGCATGACCCCGAGAACCTTCAGACGCTGATCCTTGCGTTCCGTGAGGCTGTCTTCAAAGACGCTGCGACCGTGTTCAGTGCTCAGAAACTCGTTGAGTTCTGCGGCGGAACCGAATCGATCGATGAACTGCTTCTGCATCTCAGCCCGCCGGACCCACTTCGACTGGCGTAGACGCGTGTTGAGCCAAAATACGAATCCGAGCAACAGAATGACACCGATCGGAATGATGATGTAGTCGTCCAAGCGGGGAACTCCTCCAGCGGCTGCACGCTTCTCAGCGGTCGCCAAGCGCGTAGCTAACAGGATAACAAGCAGGACTCCGGAAGCTGCTGCTACTCGGGCTGGGCAAGCAGTACGCCGCCATCAACAACCACCGTAGCGCCCGTGATCCAGGAAGCGTCGTCGCTCAGCAGAAAACAGGCAATACCTGCTACATCCTCCGGCTCGCCAAGCCGGCCGAGAGGATACGCCGCAGCAGCCTCCTCCTCACGGCCCTCCCAGAGCACACGGGCAAATTTGGTCTTCACCAAGCCGGGCGCGACCGCATTGACCCGTATCTTCGGCGCCAACTCCAGAGCCATTTGCCGTGTGAGTTGGACCACGGCGGCCTTGCTCACGTTGTATGCGCCGACTTTCTCGACCGTACGAAGGCCGTTGACGGAAGCGACATTGAGAATCGCTCCGCCTGAATCGGACATCCGCTGTTGCCAGGCTTCTTGAATCCAGCCCAGCGGGCCCATGACATTGACCTCGAGGATCTTCCGAACGGCGTCCGCCTCCGCCTCGACCAACGTGCCGTACTGCGGGTTCGTAGCGGCGTTGTTGACGAGCAGGTCCAGCGTTCCGAATGCTTCGATCGTTCTTGCCACGGCCCTTTGGCGGTGCTCCGCGTCGGCCGACGAACCGGCGACAGCGATGGCCCGTGGACCTGCCTCGAGAGCGTTGAGAGCCTCGTCGAGACCGGCTTGCTTGCGGCTTGTCAGACAAACGTTGCCGCCAAGGGTAAGCACTCGCCGAGCGATGGCCAGCCCGATCCCTCGTGACCCGCCAGTGATCAGAGCCGTTCTGTTTTCAAGAATCGATGTTTGCATTCACCCCACCACCGGCCGCAACGTGCTCCCAGCTCTTCACGCAGGGTCGTCAGATGTGATTTTCACACAACGGACCTCGTCTCGAATGTCCTGGGATCTCATGCAACCGGTTTCTCCACAGCCTCGCGCCAATAGGAAAAGGCCTGTAGAAAAAAGCTGCCCGAAAGCGGCGCTGGCAGGGCATAGAGGCTTGCAAGTTGAATTTCTGGAAGAAAACCGGCACTCAGGCCGCTTCCACGGCATCCGCGGGTTCAGGGAATCACTATCTAATCCTGGCTGAAAGATCATCACCGCTGCTGAAATCCGCACAGAACTTGCCAACTTCTTCGGCAACCGTAGAATGCTGTGTGTGCGCCACCTGTTCCTTGTCGCCGTGTTGCTCGCGGGCTCCACGGCAGCGAATGCCGCAGCCGATGTGGAAATCGATCGCTACGTCGAGCATGAGATGGAACTGAACGGGATTCCCGGTCTTTCCCTTGCCCTGGTCGAGGAAGGCAAGGTCTCCTACCTGCGGGCTTACGGCGTGCGGAACTCCGAGTCGAGGCAACCGCTTCGAGTCGAGACCCCGATGGAGCTGGCTTCAGTCAGCAAGGGGTTCACCGCTCTCGCGATCCTGCGACTCGAGCAAGACGGAGCTGTCGACCGTGACTCGGTCGTGAGCGAATACCTTCCCGAACTCGATGGTGGCTGGCAAGGTGTCACTCTCAGCCATCTGATCCGGCATCGCAGCGGCTTGCGCCGCCGACACGACTTCCTCGCGCCTTGCTGCGGGCAGGCCGGTAACCTCGATTTGGGCGCCGCGGTTCGGATGCTGGCCCATGCGGTCCTCGAGAGTACTCCGGGCTCGACGTTCTCTTACGCCAATAGCAACTACGTGTTGCTGGCTGCCGTCATCCAGCGTATGGCGGGCGCCGCGTTCACCAGCTACATGCGGGAGTCGGTGTTCCAGCCTCTCGGCATGCACCGGACTACGTTGCAAGAAGAAGTGGCGCGTTCATGGGAAGGCGCATCCCCTCACGAGTGGCAGTGGGGACGAGTCCGAGTCAGCCCCTCGCGCTTTCTGGGCTGGTACGGCAGTTCCCGTATCAAGGCGAGTGCGGAGGATATGGGCGTGTACATGGTGTCCATGCTGGACCCCATGACCTCCAGGCTGGACTCCATCTCCACCCACGCCGGCGACCCGAACTCCCGCGCTGCCTGGTGGGACCAGCTAGGCCCGGACTACGATCTGGGCTGGAACGTGAGCAACGAGACCGAGTGGATGGACAACCAAGTCGTTCTCGAGCATACCGGGAGCCTATGGGGCGCCGACACCGCGGTCGTGCTGGCTCCGGAGCGGGGCATCGGCGCAGCGGTCCTCGTGAACATGGGAACCAGTCGTGCCGGTGAAATTGCCCGGGCGATCGTTCGGAGCCGGGATGGAACACCGCTTCCTGAACCGCATCGGACGAGCCGGATGGAGATTCCAGACACCTGGGCCCGGATCTTCCTCATGTGCGCCGCCGCAATCTTCGGAGTGACTATCTGGTACGGGCTGCGAGTAAGGCGGCAGGTTCGTTTGGGCACGCGAGCTTGGCACGCGCCCATCAGTCGAATCATTCGCGCGGGGGTGCTGGTGATCCTGGCCTTTATCTTGATCCTCAACTTCTACTGGGGTTCGGAACCGCCTTTCCCAGCGCTCCCCACGACGATACAAACGGCGTTGCCGGCGCTGGCGGCCAGCGTCTCGACCTTGCTGCTCGTGGCGGCCGCCGTCGGCCTGCTCCCCAGGCTGAAGCGCTGAAAGGAGATGCGGCTGTCGCCGGCGCAGGAGTGCAACTCCCCACTGCTTGTCGAGTCCGGGCTTTCGCAAGAGTGGGCGCCAATCCAGGGCCACTCACCAGAAAGCCAAGAGGAGAAGACCGGGTCCCCACTTGTGCCACGATCCGGACAGGGACTGCGCGAGGCTGCTTGCAAGCCGGCGAGGAGTTACGGTAAATTCCATCGGGTCGGGACATACTCAAGACCGCTGTGGGACGCGCGAAAAAACGGGAACGACGGCAGGAGCAGCATCCAGCACGAAATCTCAGAGCAAGCCCTTGCGAGAAGCGTCACATGGCGCCCTCAGCCGTGCTGGCCTCGCTCGCCATGGTGGCTCTGTTCGTGACGGTGCTATGGGTCTGGATCAGGGTTGCCGATTCGACTCCGGCGCCGAAAAATCTAAGTTCATCGGATTCAGGTGCCGCAGCCCGTTACGTTGAACCTGCGGTCTGCGCAGGCTGTCATGCGGAAATCTGGCAGACCTATCGCGAGACCGGAATGTCTCGGTCTTTCTACCGCCCTGGTCCGGCCAATACCATCGAAGACTACGCAGCCGAAGAGCCCTTCTACCACCTGGCATCGGATCGCTACTACGTGATGACGCAGCGCAACGGCCGGTACTTCCAGCGCCGCTATCAGAAGGGGCCTCAGGGACGCGAAACGAACGTTCTTGAAAAGGAGATCCACTTCGTGATGGGTTCCGGGAATCACGCCCGCAGCTACCTCAATCTTTCGTCTTTGGGAAAGCTGACTCAACTGCCTCTCGGCTGGTACTCGGAGGACGGCGGCCACTGGGGCATGAGCCCGGGATACGACAGGCCAAACCACGACGGGTTCCAGCGCGTCATCTCGTTCGACTGCATGTTCTGCCACAACGGCTACCCGGCGATCGAGCCCGGCGCGGACCAACTTGGCAAACGCCCTGTCTACCAAGGTGGGATTCCCGAGGGTATCGACTGCCAAAGGTGTCACGGACCGGGATCGGCCCATGTGGACGCTGTTACCGCCGGTTCGGACGCGCTTGAGGCAGGGGAATGGTCGATCGTCAATCCGGGAAAACTGCCAGCAAGACGCCAGATGGAGGTATGCCTTCAATGTCATCTGGAAACCACGAGCCGCCCTCTCCCCAACATCGTCCGCAAGTACGGGCGGGGATACTTCTCCTTCCGGCCGGGCCAACCCCTCGCCGACTATGCGTTGCACTTCGACCATGATTCGAACAGCGGGTGGGACGACAAGTTCGAAATCAATCATTCCGCGTACCGCCTCCGGGAGTCAAAGTGCTTCATTTCGAGCGGTGAGGCGATGACGTGCACTACTTGTCATGACCCTCACCGGAACCCCGGCGACGAGAGATCTTCCCGTCAATTCGATGCCGCTTGCCTAACCTGTCACCAAGCTCGGCTTTCGAAACTCGAATCTGTCGGCATACACCCAGCCGCCTCTGGCTGCTCCGGCTGTCACATGCCAAAACGGCGGACAGACGACGTAGTTCAGGCCGTCATGACGGACCACCTGATTCAGGCCGTGCCACCCAACGGTCTATTGGAACCGAAACGCGAAAAGAGCACTCTCGCGGAGACGGCGTACCGAGGCGAGGTGACGCTGTACTACCCCGAATCGCCGTTGGACTCTACTGACGAGCTGTATATAGCCCTCGCGCAAATCGCTCAAGGTTCGAATCGCGACCAAGGCATCGCCCACCTCAGATCAGCGCTTCAACGCCAGAAACCCGCCGAGGCAGGGTTCTACTTCAATCTGGCAGTGGCTCTTGAGGAGTCGGGCCGCCTCGACGAATCGGTGCATTGGTTCGAGCAAGCACTGGTTCGAGACCCGGGCTTCGGGCTTGCACGGACGCGTCTGGGCTCTGTTCTGTCACGGGCAGGTAACCATCGCGAAGCTCAGCGGGTGCTGAAGCAGGCCATGGAAATGGAACCGGACGATCCGAGGAATCCCAAGGAGAGGGGGCTCGACTTTGCCCGGCAGTCGATGTTCGAGGAATCTGCGGAATTAGCCCGGGAGGCCATAAAGCTCGATCCCTACCTCCCTGAGCTTCATAACAATCTGGGAGGAGCGCTGGCGGAACTTGGGCGCATGGACGAGGCGGAGTCTGCTATCCGCAACGCGATCCGCCTCCAACCTGACTTGGCAGAAGCGCGTTTCAACCTCGGAGTCATCCTGGCGAGCCGCGGAGACACTGATGCGGCTATGAGTCAATGGCGGGATGCCATTCGAAGCAAAACGGACCATGCCGGCGCGCGTTACAACCTGGCGGTGGTGCTTGCCTCAAGGGGAGATCCCGACGCGGCCGCGGAGCATCTTGATATAGCGCTGCAGGCTGAACCGCTGTTCGAGCGGGCACGCATCCTGAGGGAGCAGTTGCGTGAGTCTCGGTAGCCTCACGTCCGCAGCCGAGTGCCTGTACTACCAGACATCAGCTTATTCTTGCCATACTGTGCTGCCGGACAAGAGCGTCGGCCTGCTGTACGAAAAAATGGATACTCGTGGATCGTCTTTACCCGCTCTAGATTAAACTGGCTTTCGGATGGAAAGGATCGAGGCGAAACACAAGCCTAGTTGAGGAGGCGCCTGTTGCGCCGGGTGCGCTCTGTGGGCTTTTTGCGTTTCGCTCAAGGCATGGTGCAAGTCAATCGAAGGGCTTTTCTGTTCAGCTCCGTAGGGCTGGCCGGCTCAACCGGTTTGTCACTTGGTTGCGGGGCCACTCGAAACACGGCACTGCAGGCCTTCAGCCTACCGATCATCGACATCTCCCAAGAGGAAAGCCGCCAAGTCATCATCGAGAAAACACCGGGACAATACCTCGGCCAAGTGGATACGGTCCTGTTTCCCGACGGCCGAACGATGATGGCTGCGTACCCACTCGACCATGGCGGCCCGGGCACGATTCTGAAACGAAGCAGCGACGCAGGGCTGACGTGGAGCGGGCGCCTCCCGACTCCTGATAACTTCCTGTCGCACTCGCACAATGCACCGGCCATCCACCGCCTCGTAGACTCGCGTCGCAAGGCGCGACTCATCCTCATCGTGTCGTATCCGGTGATGATGCAGTCGATATCCGAAGACGATGGGCATACATGGACACCTCTTGAGCCGATGTTTGGTGATCACCTCGGCACAGCACCCCCGAAATCGATCATCCCTATCAAAGGCAACCGGCATTTGATGCTGTATAACAGCCGCTACGACACTGATGACGGCTTTGGGCTGGTCTTGACGCAGACCATCAGCCAGGACGGTGGTCTGACATGGTGCGAACCAAAGAACGTAGGCGCACACTCGAGATTCCCAGGCGCAATGCCCTGTGAGCCGGCATTAGTGCGATCGCCTGACGGGACGCAGATTCTATGTTTGATCAGAGAAAACGCTTCGAAGTACGGGGGGCTCTGGATGGTGTCCAACGACGAGGGCGAAACCTGGTCGCAGATGCGGCAGCTTCCCGCCGCACTGCATGGTGACCGTCATGTGGCCCGCTATGGACCTGACGGCCGATTGGTCGTCACGGTCCGTGACAATCGCAACCCTACCTCACCCACAGCCAAGCACTTCGTTGGTTGGGTCGGACGTTACGAGGACATTATCGAGGGCAGAGAGGGTCAATACCGGCTCCTTCTGCAACGCCACTATGGGAGATCCGGCGATACCGGCTACGCCGGACTGGAAGTGCTGCCGGATGGAACTTTCGTTTCGTCGAATTATGTCGCGCACAAACCGGGTGAGGTGAATTCAATCATCAGCACCCGCTTCACTCTCGATGAAATCGACGAGCTTGCTGCGACCGCAATACTCCCTCGACATTTTGCAGTGCCGTTCAAGCAGCAGGTTGAAGAGGCGCAGTCCACGCGTCCAAAAGATGTCTCCGTTTTCGTGAGCGGCGAGGATGGTGTGGCGCAATACCGCATCCCGGTCCTGCTGACTTCTTCCCAACAGACATTGCTGGCGTTTTGCGATGCACGGGTCGACAAGCCGGGTGACGCACCGAACAAGATTGATCTGGTGTTGAAGCGCAGCTTCGACCAAGGACAGTCTTGGCTGCCCATGCAACGGCTCGTCGAGAACGGCGCTGGTTCTGCTGCGAATGCATGCGGTCTGGTGGACCGCGAAACGGGACGGATTTGGCTCTTCTACCTGCACTGCCCCGAAGGAATCGGTTCACAGAACGCAGATCCGGGTCTGACAGGGCGCACTGTTATGATCCGCGCCATCAGCAGCGACGATGACGGAGAGACTTGGTCCGAACCGATCGACCTCACAGCCCAAATGAAAAGGCCTGAGTGGGCGGAAGTCGCCGCAGGACCGGGAGTCGGCATCCAGACAAGCGAAGGAAGACTCATTCTGCCGATGTATCACGGTCAGCCCGGCGAGCAAACGCCTTACGTCGTCTGGAGCGACGACCATGGTGAAAGCTGGCAAATCGGCGGCGATGTAGGAGAGGGGATGAACGAGGGGCAAGTGATCGAACGAGATGACGGTTCGCTGATGATCAACATGCGCAGCAGCCGACGTACGCTGAAGCGAGCCGTCGCGCTCAGCAAAGACGCAGGCAGAACCTGGTCGGTCCCCGAAAATGACTCTCGGCTCGTTGATCCGGTCTGCCAATCCAGCCTGTTACGTTACAGCGGGAACAGTTCCGACGGCCGCAATCGGCTGTTGTTTTCGAACCCGGCTTCGATACCTCGCGATCCGAATCAGAATCGGCGACAGCGAATGGTCGTGCGTCTCAGTTATGACATGGGCGAGAGCTGGCCGGAAGCAAAGTGCATCCACTATGGCAGATCGGCTTATTCCTGTCTAGCCGTCTTGCCCGACGGGAGTATTGGTCTGCTGTATGAAAAGGACGGTTACAAAAGAATCGTCTTCACGCGCATCACTCTTGACTGGCTGACCGACGGCCGGGACCAAGTCGACAGGGAGGCCTGAGCTGAGTCTCGGTTTTTCCCGATGGACCCTCAAAGAACCAACATCATGTTGGCGCGGCGGGTGTTTTTGACGGGTTTGGCAGGTATCGTAGCCTTGGCTGTGACCGGATACAGCGGGATAGGAGGCGGCGACGCGGTCCGCAGAGGCCGACCCAACGTCCTGCTGGTTATAGGAAAAGCAAGACTTCCAGGTCATCAGAGAGTCCATCGCCCGTAAACTCCATCACTGGGTGTAAGCTACCGACGACCCTTTAGCCTCTGACTTCACGGCCTTAACCTGCTGACGATGGGAGCAAGCGGACCATGGCAAACAACCAAGCGAATGTGTCCAAGCTCAACCGGCGATCCTTTCTGACGGGCGCCGCCATGACGGGTGCGGCCGCCATGCCCAGCGCGTCAGCATACGCGGCCGGCGCCCCTCCAGAGGGTGAGAAAAGGCCGAACTTCCTGGTCATCATGGTCGACCAGCACAACCCCACCTACTTCGGCTATGCCGGACACCCGGTTGTGCAAACCCCGAATATCGATCAACTGGCCGCGAGCAGCGTTAATCTGTCTCGCGCCTACGTGACGAATCCGGTCTGCATGCCGTCGCGAGCCTCATTCTTCACGGGTCTGACCACCCGCGGCCATCGAGTGCGCATGAACGGAATTCCCCTGAGCCAGGACATCCCCACGATGACAGAATCGCTTCGGCGATCCGGTTATCGAACACACTGTGTCGGAAAGCTCCATTTCCGTACTTCGGGAACGCCTACGGGCGGCGACCCGTCGGCTACGAGCCCAGAAGACTTCCCCGAAGCTCGGGCCCACTGGCTTGCCGGCCGGATTGAGAACTTGCCGTCCCCTTACTATGGCTTCGAATCCGTCGACTACGCCAACGGTCACGGGCCCGGAACGTGGGGCCACTACTTGCACTGGCTGGAACGCGAACATCCGGCTGAATTCAACATCTTCCAAAGAAAGACTGCTCTCGAGCCTCCCAGCCCGGCGTTCCATCACTACAACCGCACGTCGTTCAAGTGGGCGTTGCCGCAAGAAGTTCATCCCACCACATGGGTCGCTGATCGCACGGTGGATTTTCTGAAGAAGGTGAGCACGGCGGCTACAGATCAACCTTTCTTCCTGTTCTGCTCGATCGCGGACCCGCATTCCCCATTTGCTCCACCGAAAGAACTGGCGTACAAGTACAAGGAATTCGATGTCGTGACCCCGCTGAGAAGAGAAGGCGAACTCGATCTCATGCCGCCTCACTACCGAGCGCAGTCGAAAACCGACCTGATTACCAGCGGCTCCAAAGGGCAATCCATGGGCGCGACCGATCCTTACCGCGCCGAGTGTGCCGCCCACTATTACGCGCTCATCGACCTGGTGGACCAAAACGTGGGCCGCGTTCTCAATACCTTGCGCGAGACAGGATTGGAACAAGACACGGTGGTTGTATTCGCCGCCGACCACGGTGAAGCCTTGGGAGACCATTGGATGTGGGGCAAGGGCCCGTACCACTACGACGGTGTGGTCCGCGTACCGCTGCTGATCCGTTGGCCCGGACATTCGGAAGCCGGGTACAAACACGAAGGCGTGGTCAGCTATGTCGACGTCGCCCCGACAATACTTGAAATCGCCGGCCTCCCGATCCCGGTGGGGCCGACATCCCCCCGTGCCCGAAGCGCCGAACGCTCCCCATCCCTGGCCGGGACGGAGCTTGGCGCCGCTTCTGACCGGAACCGACCGATCCACCGATACGACTGCGCTGATCGAAGGGGACGAGGACTATCTCGGTTTTCGCATGAGGACTCTCGTTACCCGGCGATACCGCCTGACTGCCTACTCCGGCCAAGGCTACGGCGAACTGTTTGATCTTCAGGAGGATCCAAACGAGTTCCACAACCTGTGGGATATCTCATCCCGGAAAACGCTGCGCGATGATCTCCAAATCCAGTTACTCGAGAAGATCATGGAAACCGATTATCCCTTGCCGAGGCAGACCTCGCGTTCATAGCCATCATGTTGAAAGAACTGAAGCAGCGTTATGGAACGACGCTGTTCAACTCGATCATGCCATTCTGGCTTGATCGCTCTCTGGATAAGGAGCACGGCGGCTATTTCACTCGCTTCGCCCGCGACGGCGCTACGACATCTGCAAATTACATCTGGCTTCAGGGGCGGAAGGTTTGGACGCTGAGTCGCCTCTATAACAAGAGGCCAAGTTGAACTCCCGGTCGGTTCGTCGCTGTGGCATCCGACCTGTCCGTTACCTTGGCGGTGGACTCGACACTGCTTCCTGGTCGTGATCCGTGGCTCTCCACGCCGGGAAGGCCTCTAAGTACGACCAGCGGAAATCATCACGGCTCCGATAGCCCAAGTCGCGGTTGGCGAGTTGCTCGCTCACAAAAGCATCGACATGCTCCTGAACGAGAAAGGGATCACGTATCTCTCGTTGCCAAGCCTTCAATGCCTCGACGAGTCGCAGCCTCTGCTCGGCGTGTTCCGGGTCATCCGCCAGATTCGTCCATTCCGCCGGATCATTCTCCAGGTCGTACAGTTCATAGCGAGGAGGGCGAGACCAGCGCTCCAGGGCCTTCTTGACAAACGCGGATGAGGTGGACTGCTCATCCTCGGTGGCTCCGGACACAACGAAATTCGGGTGATCCTCGTCAAGATAGGTTCCGGCATCCAGATTCTCCGTATGCGGGCGCGGATTCGAAATCAGCTTGTATCGTTCATCACGGATGGAGTGCTGCAAGAAACATGCTCGTGGCAACGCTCCCGTCGTGAATCCAAAGATGTAGCGGCGCCACGCGGAAGGCGACCCTCCTGCCAGCAATGGTTGCAGCGCCCGGCCGGGCAGCGGCGCCGGCGTCGTCACGCCGGCCGCCTTCAGAACAGTCGGCAGGATGTCGATCGTCGATACCAGTTCGCGGCGCACCGTCCCCGCCTTCGCTTGCCCCGGCCAGCGGATGATGAGAGGGACGCGCAATCCACCTTCGTATACCGTTCCCTTTCCGCGCGGAAACTGCGCCCCATGGTCGCTGAAGTAGAAGACGATCGTGTTCTCCGACAGCTCGGCCTTGTCCAGTTCGCTCAGCAGAAGCCCCACTCCCTCATCAAGGCGCTCCAGGCAGTTGTAATAGTTGGCGACCTGCTCACGGATACGAGCCGAATCCACTCCAACCCAAGGCATGGGTTTCACATCGTTCGCAGAGAGCGGTTGCTCCGGACGGCCGTTGGCCTGACGCAGAAACGGCAAATGCGCGTCAGGGTAGTTCACAGAAAGGAAGAACGGCCGAGCTCCGGCTTCCCTGAAGAACTGAGCCGCGGCCTCCGCGTAGTCTTCAACGGTGTGTTCGCGGTTGAAGTTCGGACGCGGGATGGCGCGAAAATCAAAAGGGAAGGCGCTCTCCGGATTGACGTGCAGCTTGCCGATCAGGCCGGTGTGGTATCCGCCCGATTCCAACAGCGTCGCGATATTCGGTGTATCTTTGCGATACATCGCGAATTTGTGCGTAGCAAGTCCGATCTGGCCGTTCTGAGTCGGGTGCAAGCCGGTGAGGAGCGCGGCCCGTGATGGTGAGCAGACGGAATAGGGGACAAAGGCATTTTCGAACCGCACGCCGGCCGCCGCCAACCTGTCCAGGTGGGGAGTCCGGGCATAAGGATCGCCGTAACTGCCCAGCTCGGACCCATTGTCTTCCGAGACAATCAGCAGAATATTCGGCGGCTGCCCAGGCCCAGCCGGTCGAGCTGGAAATGGAACAGCCAGCACAAACAGACAGATCAACCACCAGCCGCTCTTCATAACACTTTTCATGACGGAAACCAGACGGCCATGAGCCCGTCATCATAGCGCCTGCGGCAGGAATGGCATGCTACCAGAGACTCGACGGAAGACATCACAAACTACCTCTTTCCCTCGCTTTGCGTCGGCCCATCGGCTTGGTCCCGTCGGCGTAGGCGGGAACGGTGTCGCCGTCCGCTAGAGATTTGTGCACTGGCCGCTCACAGTCGTTCGCCGGGCAATTGGCTGGCTTGCTTCACCCAACCAACGAACTGAGCTTCGTCGAACTGCTCGTCCTCGCGGATATCGAGGTAGCGAACTTCCTTGTGCTTGGACTCGCCAGGGGGAAGAGGGCGCAGCGACGTGCCACGGAAGAAAGTCACTTTGACGTACTTCGTGAAGCAATGATAACTGAGGAACCAGCCCTGGCCCTCGATGCCGTAGAAGGGCGAGTTCCACTTGACTGCCTTGAACACGTCGGGGACGGTACGCTCGACGAGCGCGTCGAGGAGGCGTCCGACGTCGCGCTTCCAGCCCGTCATGGCCGCGATGTAGGCCTGCACGGGGGCGTTGCCGTAGCCCTTCGCGATCTGAGGGTTGCCGCCTGAGAGGAGCACCGGCTTCTTGGCCATCTGGGGCTGCGATTTCGGTGCCGTCTTATGCTGTTCGGCAGCCTTCGCGGCGACTCGCTTGGAGGCGGCCTTCCTTGCCGCCTTCGCCGACTTCTTGGACTCCTCGCCGGCCATTTCGTTTACTCCATCGGAATGTCGGGCGAGAAGCTCTTGAGATGGTTCTCCCGCACGCCGCAAATGGTGATCGAACCGCAGTCGGGGTAGGCTATCGGCTGGTCCCGTCTCATCCTATTGACCTCAGACGCGAAAGCTTTCCAGACTTGCCTACATCGACCCCGGCTTCTGGCGCTTTCGGTTGGCTGATCCAAACGGCTGCAGGGCCATTGTGCGGCGACGGAAGCCCGGCGGGAGCCCTGACGTACACTGCCGTTAGCGTCTTGGTGGTTGCGGGGGAGGGATTTGAACCCTCGACCTTTGGGTTATGAGCCCAACGAGCTACCAGACTGCTCCACCCCGCATATACATAGTAGCGGATGAATCTGGCTTGGGCAACGATCAGCGGGTGTCAAGCCAACTCAGCCGCAGTCAACCGGAGGCTTGGAGAGTGTCCCGACGACCGCCTGGACTTCGCGGATCAACATGGGAGCATTGCCGTTTGCGAGGACGTCTGTCGGGACAGGATCACCAATGCGCAGCTCGGCGCGCCCAGGGTGCAGGTGGGCGGAACCGGGCGGCAGGATCTTGCGGGTTCCGACAATGGCCATCGGGACAATCGGGCAGCCGGCTTGCATCGCAATCCGGGCGGCTCCGGACTTGAAGGGCCGCATGGTCGGCTGACGCGTTCGGCCGCCTTCGGGGAAGATCAGCAGAGAGAAACCGTCCTTGATCTTGTCCACTGCACGGATCAGGCTACGCGCCGCCGCCCGTGGGTTCTCGCGTTCGACCGGCACGTGGCCGGCTCGGTTCAGGTGCCAACCGAGAAAAGGGATCTTCCACAGCCCATGGCGCGCTAAAATGCGGAACTCTCGCGGCATCGATCCGAACATCAGTGGGGTATCGATCAGGCTGAAGTGGTTCGAGACAAAGATATAGACCTGCTCTGGATCCAGCTTCTCGGCGTCGATGACTTCCACCCGGACCATGCAGATCCGCAATAGCATGCGCCCCCAGGCTTCCGCCACCTTGTGTTGCCACCGACCGCTGCGGTCAAACAGTGACGCCCCCAGCGAGATCGTTCCCATGACGGCGGTCGCGACACCGATCAACGGACACATCCACAGGACCGAACGCAGGTAGCTGAACATGAGTCGTGCTGTTTGGCCGAGTCCTTGCTGACTGGCGGGGCTTACTGACCAACCGGCTCCGCGACGAGTTGCTCAAGAGCCGCCTTGGCTTCGCCCACAAGAAAGATCGATCCTGATACAACGACCAAGTCCCGACGATCGGCATGGTGCTCGACCCAATCCAGCGCCGCCTCGACCGAGGGCTTCACCGTGAGGTCATTGTGATGCTGTTCAACGGCCTTGAGCAAGTTGTTGGGGCTGATCGAGCGATTGACCCGCGAAGCCGTGAGAACAATCCGATCGGCATACGGAAACAACAACTCGGCGATCTGCGCCACAGGCTTGTCACGCGAGGACCCGTAGATGAGATGAATCGTCCGGTTCGTACAGTGTTCTCTCAAGAAACTCGCCAGCACCGTGGCCCCGGCGGGGTTGTGTGCGGCGTCGAGAAGGAACTCGGGCTTGCCGGGCAGGCGTTCGAGCCGCCCGGGCCAGGACACATCCGCCAGTCCCCGTCGGATGGCACCCGTTTCCACTCCCAACACGTCGAGTGAAGTGATCGCGGTCAAGGCGTTTGCAACTTGATGTTCACCGGCGAGCCCCAACTCGACCGGGAAGGGTTCTCGACCGCCCGGCGCTTGCGGCCCAGGGATTGCTTCGAACCGATAGAACCCTTCGTCACTCGTAATGTTCCCGGACTGCCAAACCTGGCGAGAATCGATGAGGTGGATCTCCCGTTCCTCCGCGCGTCCGCGGATCTCATCCAACACTTCGCGGCTTTGATCGGCCACAACGGAACGGCAGTTGTGTTTGAAAATGCCGGCTTTCTCCCGCGCAATCGAGCGGACCCCGTCTCCCAAGATGCGTTCGTGGTCGAGAGCAATGGGTGTAATCACTGTCAGTTCCGGGTGGAGCACGTTGGTGGCATCAAGCCGTCCGCCGAGACCGACTTCCACGACACCCCATTCGACCCCAGCTCGGCGAAAAGCACAGAAGGCTGCAGCCGTAATCGATTCGAAGAAGGTCGGGTGCATCTCGCGTCCTTCTCGAGCACTGATGGATTCGTTGGCGGCACGGACTTCCCGGATGGCGGCAGCGAAGTCGTCATCCTCGATGTCGATGTTATTGATCCGGATACGTTCATTGAACCGCATCAGATGAGGGGAAGTATTGAGGCCGGCCGGGCGTCCGGCGGCGTGAAGGGCAGCGGCGATCATCGCAGCCGTCGAGCCCTTTCCGTTGGTCCCGGCAATGTGGATCGGCCGAAACGACCGTTCGGGATGGCCCAGCTCGACCACCAACAGCTCCATGCGATGGAGCCCGAACCGCGAGTTGGAAAAAGCACAGAGAAGCGAGAGGAGGTATTCGACGGATGCGGCGTAGTTCATTCGACGGGATCGCAGAAGAACTCCAACGCCCGGTGCAGGAACGGCTTCAACTCGTTGCGGGGTACGACGGCGTCGAGCATGCCGTGCTCGACAAGGAACTCGGAGCGTTGGAAGCCTTTGGGGAGCTTCTGGCGGATCGTTTGCTCAATGACACGCGGGCCGGCGAACCCAATCAGCGCACCCGGCTCAGCAATATTCAGATCGCCGAGCATGGCATATGAAGCGGTGACGCCTCCTGTCGTCGGATCGGTGAGGACGCTGATATATGGCACCCAGACCGCGCCCAGCTTGGTCAGGGCAGCCGAGATTTTCGCCATCTGCATCAGGCTGAGCGCCCCCTCCATCATGCGGGCTCCTCCCGATGCAGAGACGACGATCACAGGAAGCCTGCGAGCGGCGGCGCGCTCGATCGCCCGCGTGATCTTCTCTCCGACGACTACGCCCATGCTGCCGCCGATGAAGCGATATTCCATCACGCAAACAACGACCGTACGTCCGTTGAGTTTGAACTCCGCGCAAATGACGGCATCCTTGAGTCCCGTGGTCTGCTCCGCCTTGGCCAAGCGGTCCTGGTAAGAGCGTTGGTCGACGAATTTAAGGGCGTCCGTCGTGCGCAAGTCGTCGTCAAAGGACGTCCACGTTCGGTCGTCCGCCAGCATCGCCAAACGAGCTTCCGCGTCCACCTTGAAGTGGAAACCGCACTCCGTGCAAACCATCAGGTTAGCTTCCAGATCCTTCTTCCAGATCGTGCCGCGGCACGAATCGCACTTGATCCACAGCCCTTCTGTGCGGACATTCTTCGGCCCCGACGAATCCTCGGGTTTCTTGGGTTTGGCGAGCCAAGCCATCAACACGGGTCTAACCTCGTTGCACGATCATAGCAGAGCCCCTGTGACTACACTCGGGGCGAGGGTTCGGCGCCAGGTTGCTTGGCAAGCATCAGGTTTGCCGGGCGAACCCCTCGCGACGGGGCCACAGGACAGCCAGCCAAAGCACGACCACGCCGAGTCCTTGTGCGATCGAGATAGACGTCCCCAGAAAGAGCCAATTGAGCAACGCAGCGGCCGCTGGAAAGCAGAGTTCGCCGAATGTGGCCAGCGACGCGGGCGTCTGGGCCAACCCACGGTAGTAGATAAGCAGGGCCAGAAATCCGGGAATGACGGCCATCAAGGCAAGCCTCGTCCACTGTTCTGAACCAAGCAATGATATGGCGGAAGTCGTCTCACTGAAAAGAGCCAAGACTCCAAGCAGCGGCAGGGCTCCCACGACGCGTAACGCCGTAAGCAGGACCGGCGAAAGGTCAGGCAATGCATAGCGGCCGACAACCGTGCAGGAGCCCCAAATGGCCGCCGCACTCACGGCCCAAAGAGCCGATATCCACTCTCCGTTACCCAGGGCGGCCCAAGCGGGACTAACACCAAACGAGATGAGATAGGCTCCGAAGAGCGCACTGCCTGCACGAACCCAGAAACGGGCTCTGATCGGTTCCTTTTCGCCAAGCCACCACCCGGCCAAGACGACGGCAAACAACGGCTGGAGCTTCTGAAGAAACACCACACTGGTCGGATTTCCCAGCTTGACAGCCTGCGTGTAGCAGATCGTTCCCAGCGCCGAACCGCCCCAGCCAACCCAGAGCGCACTCCACCACGAACTGGCGCGGAGACCCGCCAGCCGTCGCCGTTTGATGATCAGGTAGGGAGCAAAGGCAATCGTGAGAAGCACATGTTCGTAAAACACGATCACGCTGCTCGAGAGTCCGTCTGTAAGAGGCGTGCGTAGCAAAGTGTCAAAGCCCCACAGGCTCGCACCTGCGGCCACGAGCAATAATCCCGAGCGGCGTGAACTCTGGTCCCTTCGCATAGCGGACACGAGCCGACATTGTAGAATGCACGTGCCAAGCTCACATCCTTGTATCCAGCCTGCCTTGCCACAGACAAGGTGGTGAGAAATGCAGGTCAAGTGAGAGAATTGTGGAAAATCTTGTCTGAACCAATCGCGATCATTGCTGGCACAGGCAACGTGGGCCTCGGCTTGGCCTTGCGCTGGGCGCGTACAGGCGATCAAGTTCTGTTGGGCTCGCGAACGCTCCACAAAGCCCGAGCAGCCGCCGATCGAGTGCGGCAGGCGGTCCCAACGTGCGAAGTGGAGTCCTGTCTCTACGCGGATGCGGTGCAACGGGCGCGGGTTGTCTCTCTGGCTCTACCGCTGAACGCACGGCGGGGGGTTCTGAAATCCCTCTCGGCTTATTGGCGCCCCGGCATGGTTGTGATCGATACGACGGTGCCCCTGGAGCACTCGGTGGGAGGTCGGCTCTCGCATATCCTGCCGCTGTGGGAAGGCTCGGCCGCCCAACAGACGGCTCGTTATCTCCCCGACGGGGTACGCGTCACTGCGGCGTTGCATTGCGTCAGCGCCAACTCACTTCAGAATCTTGAAAAACCTGTCAAATCGGATGTCCTGGTTGTTGGCGACGACCGGGAGGCCCGCGAAATCACACGGAACTGGATCCGCAAGATCTCGGGAATACGCGTCATTGATGCGGGCCCTTTGGAGAACGCCCGATATGCCGAGCATCTGGCCGCACTGCTGATCTCTCTCAACCTGCGGCACAAGGTCGATTCGTGCGGTGTACGTTTCACAGGCTTGCCCGGTCTCGAGGATGATGCTTGAATGGCATCCCGTACTACCGTCCTGGCCGGCGGCATCGGCGCAGCGCGCTTCCTCGAGGGCTTGGTGCGCGTCGTTGCGGCGGATTCAGTCACGGTTATCGGGAACACGGCAGATGACCTGGAGCTACACGGTCTGACCGTTTGTCCCGACCTCGACACCGTCACTTACACTCTTGCCGGCTTGGCCGATCCAGAGAGGGGCTGGGGGCTGGCGAACGAAAGTTTTCATGCGCTGGATGCGCTTCGTCGATTCAGCAAGAAGACGTGGTTCCAACTGGGCGACCGCGATTTGGCGACGCATATCTTCCGCACCTCTTTGCTCCGGCAGGGGTTCACCTTGTCGGAAGCTACCGGCCGAGTGTCTCGAGCGCTCGGTGTGGAATCAACAATCCTGCCGATGAGCGACCATCCGGTTCGCACCTGGCTCGAAACCGATGCGGGACGGCTGGATTTTCAGACCTACTTCGTGAAGAACGGCGCGAAACCGGTAGTCCGAGCCGTAGAGTTTGTGGGAGCGGATCAGGCCGCCCCGGCGTCAGGTGTTCTCGAAGCGATCGCTCAGGCTGATGCCGTGATCGTTGCGCCGAGTAACCCGATCATCAGTGTGGGACCGATCTTTACTGTGCCGGGCATTCGCGAAGCTCTTCGCAAAACAGCGGCGCCCGTGCTTGCCGTGAGTCCTATCGTGGGAGGGCGTGCTGTCAAAGGTCCTGCCGCCGCAATGATGACAAGCCTCGGACACGACGCCTCCGCGCTGGCAGTGGCCGGCCTCTACAAGGATTTCCTGGACGTTTTCGTGCTTGATGAGGCTGACAGAGAATCAAGCGTTGCGGTAGAGGAACTTGGAATGCGTGCGGTTGTCTGCCCCACGCTGATGACGGGTATGCCCGAGAAAGAAGCGCTTGCACGCACGGTGATGGAGGCTCTCGCTTCGTGAAAGTAGCGGTGCTGGCGGTGAAATCCCCTGCCGATTCGATGACGCGTCTAACGGAAGTCCTGTTGCCTTCCGAACGGGAGGAATTGGCGAGGAGACTCTATTACCAGGCCTTGAACATCCTTGGGGCCGTTTCCCTGCTCGACGAACGGATCGTGGTTTCGACGGACCGTGCTGTGCTCGACGCGGCCCGTCTCGCAGGCGCTCGGATCTTGAAGGAACCGAATCAGTTGAGCCATAGCCATTCGGCGGAACGGGGCGTCGAAATGGCTTTGCGGCTCGGGGCTCACACCGTGCTGTCGGCGCCGATCGATGTCCCTTTGGCGACTTCCGCCGAATATGAAAAACTCCTGGACGTTTCATCGCTTTTGTCGGAGCCCACGCTGATCATTGTTCCGTCATGCGATGGCACGGGAACGAATGTCCTGGTTCGGGCGCCGCCCGACGTGATCGCGAGCGGGTTTGGGCCAGGCAGCTTCGAGAGACACCGGAACGCCGGGGTCGCGGCCGGGGCTGAAGTCCGAGTCATGCGTCCGCCGGGTATTACGCTGGACGTGGATACTCCGCAAGACCTGCTTACGCTCGGGAATCAGGCCACGAGCAACAACGATATCCTCGATTACCTCGAAAGGATCGACGCCTTCAACCGCGCCCGGCGTGTGCGAATCGGGCGCGACCAAGCGTCCGACACCCGGCATTCACCGTGGACACGATCCTGAAACTTTTCCTTACCGCGCTGGAAACTCTGCCCGAATTTCAGCCGGGCGATGATCTTGCACAGGAAATTCTGGCGGCTGCGAGCCGGGAAGATCTCTCCTGGAAAGATCATGCCGTCGTAGTCATTGCCCAGAAAGTGATCTCGAAGACTGAGGGGCAGACCGTCGACCTGGGAACCATCGAACCGTCCGACAGGGCCCGGCGATTCGCCGAGGAATACG
Source organism: Bryobacterales bacterium (assembly GCA_026713545.1). GTDB lineage: Bacteria > Acidobacteriota > Terriglobia > Bryobacterales > UBA6623 > JAPPLB01. Next base: position 66,188 of record JAPOOG010000087.1, on the reverse strand, counting down.
ACAAAGACCCGCGGCTCGTCGAGCTTGTCCTTCAGCAGTCCCGGCGCATCGTGCGCATGGAACGGGGCGTCATCATCAGTGAGACGCACCACGGCTTCGTTTGCGCCAACGCGGGTGTTGACCGTTCGAACATCCCGGACGATCGGATGGCGACATTGTTACCCGAAAACCCGGACGCCTCGGCGCAGAAAATCCGGGAGAAGCTGACTGCGGCGATGGGAGTGGATTGCGCGGTTATCATCAGCGATTCGTTCGGCCGGCCGTGGCGGTTAGGGCAAGTGGATGTCGCGATCGGTGTGGCGGGAATCGCTCCACTGGAAGACTACTGCGGCAGGGTCGATCGTCATGGCAAAGAGTTGAACGCTACCTGCATTGCGGTCGCCGACGAACTTACTGCCGCGGCCGGCCTCCTCATGCGCAAGGACGCCGGACGGCCGGTTGTCGTCGTTGAAGGGTTTACTGGTTCGGAGAGTTCGGGAAGAGCGGCCGATCTCATGCGCGTACCCGGCAAAGACCTGTTTAGATGACTTGAAACATGCTCCTGATCAAGCGGCCTTGACGCCGATCCGGATGTTTCTTGCTCAAATGATCCGCACCACGTAGCGGGGCGGGGGCGGGACTAGCCTGAGGCTGCCTGGTCGGTCCCCAGGTAGTGTACAAACTCGATGACGTGACCGTCTGGATCCTGGCAGAAGAGTTGCTCGATGCCAAGGTCGCGATTGCCGCCTTCCCGAAACTCAATGCCGGCTTCTCCTAGTTGGTTGCGGACCGCCTGAATGTCTCTGACCTCAAGAGCCACATGATCCGCGCGATTGATGCGCCGTTGACGATCCGACTCGGGATCGGGAGACTGAATCAGGTGGAGCTGCCGGTCGCCCAGCGCGTACCAGGCACCAGGGAACCGGAACACCGGACGACTTATCTCTTCAAGCCCCAGAGCACCGCCAAAAAATTGCTTTGCGCGCTTGAGGTCTTGGATCGCGAAAGAGACGTGATGAAGCTTCAAGAAACCGATCATCATTCGCACCCTTGACATCGCCGGCTCGCCGACATTGGTTGTCAAACAGCATAACCTGCGTTGCTGACCGCGGCAATGGACCGCCTCCGGTCGGTGGATCAACCCTCTGCGTCCGCCGTTCGCGCCTCATACATTCCGAGGCGGTAGATGAGGGCGTGGTCGGGTTTGTCCGCTCGATAAAGGACGGTGAGCGTGCCGCCCTCCGTCAACCGGCGGGTTCGTTCGGTTCCCCGCAGGCTTTTCTTTCTTCCCTCCGCCCGGTATGTCACGGTGTAAACAGAACCGGCCCATCGAGGCCGCAGCATCTCGACTTTTCCCGCAGTCGCAACGCCGAAAACCGTGATGGCCTTATGGCGCCTCCGAATGACTTCAAACAGAAGCAGTAGAAGTCCGGCCAACCCTACTGCAAACCAGACGACCGGCGAAGCCGGGGCTTTCTCTTCTAGGTCGGGCAACTCGTGGACGGTCGGGTTCGGAGCGAGATACCACACTCGCAACAAATCGCCGATTTTCAAAGCATCGTACTGCCTCTCCGTGACAGCCACCGAAGCTCGTAAACGACCCGGAGACTCGGGAGATTCAAAGTTGTAATAGATGTAGAACCCTTCACCACGCGCCCCTTTCCTCTTCACCTTGTCGTGAATGACGGCCACTCCCTCGACGTACTCGTCCGCGTAGTCGGTGCGCGCGGGGCCACCCCTTTGACCGAGGAGATAGGCGTATAGAGGCAACGCCGACAGCATGACGAACCACCATGTGACCATGCGACGTCCCGATGGACTGAGGCGCACTGCGCGCGGAGTCGGCGTTTGCAACTCGGATTCGGGCGCCCAATCCGTGGTTGCGGGGGACGCCTCCACGCGAGGTTGGTTTCTCTGCGCCCACTTCACCAAGCCCCACGTCATCACCAGGGATCCCAGTACGACACAGAACAAACCGGGAATCGTCCGCGCTCCGAAATCGGGGAGCGACTGCCAGATCAGAAGCGCCCCGAACAGTTCGATGCCCACTCCGGCAAGAATCCAAGACAAACCCTTCCTCTTGCTATCAGCCTCTAGGCGCATCAGGACAGAAATCGATGGTAGCGTAAATACGGATTCCTTCATACGACACGCTTTATACACCCCGCCCCTCCAGGGTGCATGTGTGCTCAAGAGCACATCCAAGGACGCCGATTCTATTTCGCGAAGCAGGTTTTTGTGGCATAATCAGCATGGCTCTTTGCAGGATAGATGTGGAGTAAAATCAAGGCCGTGTTTCTCATTTCGGGTGCGGTGGCACTTATCGAGGCAGAGCCTCCGCTCTGGGTAAGCGCCGAACTCGGCGACGTGGAGTTCCGGGCGCGTCTCGTCCGGGATGTGAATGAGATCCAGTCACGGCTGGGCGACGATCTCGACCGGGAGTTCATTCTTGTCGAGTTGCAGGTGCGTCCTCTCTACAACTCCGAGGTGATCCTCAGCAGGGACGATTTTCTGTTGCGCTCGTATCGCAACAACGAGCGCTCCCAAGCGCAATCGCCCGACCGCATCGCCGGTGAAGCCGTTCTGGTTCTCGGCGAGGGGGGCGCTGGGGGAGGCGTCTTCTCGCAGGAGAACCGGACCGTCTTTGGTGGTGGACTGCCCGGCACCGGACTGCCCGGCGCATACCCAAGGACCGGAGTCGGTGGAGGCGTTGGTGGAGGCGTCAGTGTGCCGTCGGCAACCGAGTCGCAGCGGCAGACGGGACCTTTGGCCGATCGGCTTGCGGCCATCGAACTACCCATCGGACCCACTCGCGCGCCGGTCAACGGATTCCTCTTCTTTCAGGTCAATCCCAAGCACAAAATCAAGCACCTCGTCCTCAACTACAACGGCTCCGCAGGCGAGTGCAAGATCCCTTTCAAGCCTCAATAGATTTTTGTCTTTTCACCCTCGCTTGGTTGGATTACGAAGGAAATAGTACAGGCATGGAGGATCGGATGGTCTTGCCCATCGCCGTATCCACCCTTTTCAATGAGCCTCCTTTCTTCGCAGGTCACCGCCAGTTGCGTCCGTGTAGGGGGTAGAACCGCCGGCTGGAATCGTCCCATGAAACGCCGTGACTTCATCACGACCACGGCCGCCGCTGGTTGGGCCGCCTGTGGAAAGCCTTCTGATTCTGAACCGCAGCGTCCGCAGAACGTCGTCCTCGTCCTGACTGACGACCAAGGGCCGCGCACTTTGGGGGTCTACGGCAATCACGAGATCCGGACGCCCCACTGCGACCGCCTTGCCCGAGAGGGGATGCTCTTCACGAGGGCCTTCTGCACGACCCCCGTCTGCTCGCCTAGCCGCGCCACGCTTTTTACAGGTCAAATCCCTTCGCAGCACGGCATCCACGATTGGGTGAGGAACGAGAACGAAGGAGAAGGGGCCTACGCCTTCCTCGCCGACGAAGCCACTTTCAGCGAAGTCCTTGCCGCGCATGGCTACCGGGTCGGACTCAGCGGCAAGTGGCACATGGGTGACAGTGCCCGCCCGCAGGAAGGCTTCGACTATTGGTTCGCGATGCCGACCGGCGGTAACCGCTATCAGAACCCGCCCATGTACTGGAACGGAGAAAAGCGAGAGTACCCCGGCTATACGACGGACATCGTGACGGACAAGGCTCTTGCTTTTATCGACGAATCGAAAGACCACCCGTTTTTCTGCTTCGTCTCCTACAACGCGCCTCACACACCCTATTCCGGCACGCCCGAGAAGTATCTCGACCTCTATCGAGATTGCCCGTTCGAGACCTTCCCCGGCGAGCCACTCAACGAGACGATCGCCCACAACCTGTCCAGGAGAAACGTCGGAAACCGCGAGAGCAAGATGCATTACTACGCGATGGTCACCGCCATCGACCACAACGTGGGCCGCATCGCCGCCAAGCTCGACGATCTGAAGCTGGCCCAAGACACGCTGGTCATCTATCTCAGCGATCACGGTTTTCTGCTTGAGCAGCACGGACTTTGGGGGAAGGGGAACACCTCGTGGCCGTTCAACATGTATGACGAGTCGATGCTTGTGCCGGCCTTTTTCCACCACCCGGGCTCGATCCCGGGTGGATACACGAACCGGATCTTCACGAGCTTCTACGACTTTGCTCCGACGATTCTCGAGTACCTGGACCTTCCTCCGCTAGCATCCGGCAAACCGCTCGCCGGGTGCAGCTATGCCGCAGCCCTGCGCGGCGCCGAGATGGAGTGGGACAACGTTGTCTACGGCGAGTACCAATACTGCCGGATGATTCGCGATCAATACTGGAAGTACATCCATCGTACTGAGGGATTCGAGAGCGAACTGTACAACCTGCTGAACGACCCAGGCGAACGGCGCAACCTGGCCGAACACGAAGACCATTCCGACCGGAAGGAGCGCTTGAAGCGCCGCATGGACGAGTGGTTCACAAGCTTCGACTGTGGCGATGAGGACCTCTGGAAGAACGCCGAACAGAAGAACCTGCCCAGCTATCGGCGAGTGCTGAAGAATACAGGGGCGTAGTCCGGAACAAGACAACATTCGGCCGAATAATGAGTTTCATGCCCATGCCGTTATAGCTGCATTCGGCTCCATGAGCCGCTCGTCCTGCTTGGGCAGCAGGAAGCTCTGCCCGCTATTGCACTCCTTGAGCTTTGCGGAGCGTTCCGAGCGCATGACGAGAGGCGTACGAAAAGGCAGGTTACGAACCAGGTTCACTCCCGGTCAGCACCGAGTCAATCGCGTCCTCGACGTCCTCGAGATGCATCTCTCCTTCGAAGGGATCGCCATCTACCCGATGCTGCAACCGGCCCTCCGAGTCGTAGACCAATACCACCGGAAGGTCATCGGTCCCCAGCATGGCAAGTGCTTCTTCGACTCCCGTCTGCAAGGCAAAGTGAGGAAACCGTGCATCGAGCTCCAATACCAACGCTTCGGCCTCAGCCAACGCCGCCGCGTCTGCGGGATCTTCGACGATGACCGACAGAATCTCCACATCGTCATAAGCAGTTCGCTCGCGCAGGGTAACGAAGAGGGGCAGAAAGTGCAGGCAGGCGCGGCACCAGTTTGCCCACACGTTGATGACCGTGATGCCGCCTCGGTAGTCCGCGAGAACCTGGGGCCACTGAGCCGGGTCGATCGTCTCAACTTCAGGAGGCGATGAACAGCCCGCAAGCACGAAGAAGACAACGAGCGACGCTCTGACCCGCAAGGACATATCTCGAGTATCTCCAAGGGCAACCCGTCAGCGACGGTGTCTCGGCCCAGGCAGGTTCAGCAGCAATTCTCTACTTTTCGACCTTGATCTTGAAGTTGTAGATCACCTTTTCCCGGCTGTCAAAAGAGCTCACTGTGCGCGTCCGGCTAGTCGATTCTCTGTAGCGCGCCTTGATCTCATAATCAACAGAGGGGTCGAGTCCGTGGAAGTAGTAGGAGCCTTGGGAGTCAGCAATAAACGACTTGACCTGCAACGTGCGGGTATTCTTGAGTTGCACCACCGCTCTCGGTAGGGCCTCCTCAGATTCGTTCGTCACCAGTCCGGTAACGGATTTCGTGGGTTTACCCTTCTTTTTTTTCTTTCTTTGCGCGAGAACGTCCGAGGGCAGAGTCACGAGCACCCCCCCAGGCACGAGCGCAATCAGCCAAGATCGACGCGTCTGCATCGTTACTCCTTCATCGGTGAAGCGGCGTACTCTTCCAGACCCGTGTGCGGTATGCATGACGTTTCACCACTCTTTCGATTCCTGCGAACGCTACTTGCCCTCCACCAGCTTTAGTAGGAAGGTAACCGTCGTCTTCGTACCTTCGTAGACATCTGCCGTCCTCTGCTGTGACTCGAATCCTTTTGCTTCCGCAGTCACGATGTAAGCTCCCTGCCCGGCGGGCAGGCGGAAGGCGAACTCCCCGCGACGCCCTGTAACGGTATCCCTCTTGACCTTCGGGTTCTGCTTGCTCACCGCGAAAACCTTCGCGCCGGGCAACGAGAAGCCTGTGCTTTGAAAAACCGTCCCGCTGATCAGGCCGAGCGGTTCGCTCTTGCGCCTCTTCTTCGGCGCTGCCGTCGAGATGGAGGCCGCCACAATAGCGATAATGAGGACTGTGAATGCACGACGCATGCAAGGCACTCCGACGTGTGAGCCGACTACAACTATATGATTCTTGCATCAACTCGGCCCGGTCTGCCAGATCAGCCCTTGTCCGGCTACGAGGCCTTGTGCTGCAATCGAAGATAGGTTATGTCCCGCGAGTACCCCCCGCAACCCATCGTCGGCGTGGGCGCTGTTATCTTGCAGGACGACCGCGTGCTCCTCGTTCGGCGTGGCAAGGAACCGCTTAAGGGCATCTGGTCGCTTCCTGGCGGCGCGTTGGAACTGGGGGAACGCCTCGAAGCAGGCATCCGGCGAGAGATTCGCGAAGAAGTCGGCCTGGAAGTGGAGGTCGGCCCGATTGTCGAAGTCTTCGAGCGCATCACGCCGGATGAGCGAGGCGTCGTCCGCTATCACTACGTGTTGATCGATTATCTCTGCCGGCCCACGGGCGGCTCGTTGCTCGCCGCGGATGATGCGGATGACGCCCGCTGGGTCACGCTGAGCGAGCTGCAAAACCTCGTGATCACCTCAGGAACAGCCCCCGTAATCGAGAAAGCGTTCCGGATGCTGAACTGCGCATCGTCGTAGCAGGTCACTATGTCGCGGAGCGCCTTGGAAGCCCTCGAATTGCCCGCTCTTCTGGACGTTGTCGGGCGCTACGTCGTTAGCCCCCTGGGCGAGTGGCGTCTCGACGTGCTGCGCGAGAACCCTCTTCATGAGAATCGCTCGGAAGCCGAAAAGTCGCTGGCGGAAACCGGCGAGGCTATGGAAATCTGCGCCCGCGCACAAGGAGCGGACGACGATGATCAGCGTACGCAGCCCCCGCGATTCCAAGGCCTGCGTGACCTCCGAACGGCGATCGACAAGTTGGGTGTGGAGGGATCCGTTCTCGAGGCGATCGAGATCTACCATCTCCTGGAACTGCTCGACCATGCCGACGATGCCCGTCAGCGACTTGCACGCGAAAGCGGCCGCTATCGACATCTCACCGAGCACTCCGGCCGTCTCGCCGATTTCCGTCGCCTGCTCAGCGACCTTTCCGGCAAGCTCCGACCGAATGGTGAACTGCTCGACGAGGCGAGTCCGCTACTCTCCCGCATTCGCCGCCAGATCGAGCAACAACGGAATCTGATTCAGAAAACCCTCGAGGAGTTTGTCCGTCATCACTACGAAGAAGGTGTCCTGCAGGAAGACTATGTCACCATCCGCAACGGACGCCTTGTTGTGCCCGTGAAGTCGACATGGAAGCGCCGCGTCGAAGGAGTGATCCACGGTTCCAGCTCTACCGGCCAAACAACCTTCATCGAGCCGGTCGAAAGCATCGAACTCAACAACCGCATCGTTGAGCTTCTCGAAGAGGAGCATCGCGAGATCGTCCGGATCTTGCGCGAGATGACCGACCGCCTGCGAATGGAACGGACGGAGATCTCCACGGCGCTGCATACCTTGGCCGACCTCGAGATCATCTTTGCCAAAGCTCGCTTCGGGATCAATTTTCGCTGCTCGACCGCAACCTTTGCCTGCAAGGGCGAAAGTCGCCTCAAGCTGCACCAGGCCCGACATCCTCTCCTGGAAGATGTCCTGAATAGAGAAGGCCGCCGCGTCCTGCCGTTCTCCCTCACCTTGAAAGAGCGGCGCAGGGTGCTTCTGGTCAGCGGACCGAACGCCGGCGGCAAGACCGTAATCCTCAAGACGATCGGCCTGCTCACACTGATGAGTCAGGCCGGCATCCCCGTGCCCGCCGAAGAAGCCGAACATCCCTGGTTTCATCACGTGCTGGCGAACTTTGGCGATTCACAATCGATTACCGAAAGTCTCAGCACGTTCTCGGCTCACGTCGAACAGCTCAAGTTCATGATGCGCGAGGCCGACGATCGATCACTTGTTCTGATCGATGAACTTGGCGCCGCCACCGATCCCACTGAGGGAGGAGCTTTCGGTGTCGCGGTAGTGGATCACTTCCTGCAACGGAACTCCTTCACGGCCGTGTCTACCCACCTGCCAGAGCTCAAGGCATACGCTTCCAACCGCGATGGCGTTGAGAACGCCGCCGTCGGTTTCGAAGAACTCACCCTGAAGCCCAACTACGTTCTTACTATCGGCATCCCGGGCCGTTCCGCCGGCCTCGCCATGGCCGAACGTCTCGGTATTCCAGAAGAAGTGATCAAGCGCGCTCGGCAGGCCCTGGGAGAACATGCCGGAGAGGCAGCCGCTTTCCTGCGGCGACTGCACGAAAAGGTTGCCGAGCTTGAGGCGGCACGAGCGGAACTAGAAAAAAAAGACGCGGCCCGGGAAGAAGAAAGCCGCCGGTTCCGGCGACGGCTCGAGGGCGAACATGCCGCCAAGATCTCCCAGATGCAACGGCGCACCGATGAGTGCATCAAGCACTTCGAAACCGAGATGAGATCCGCCATTCAGAAGCTCGATGACTCAAGAGAGAGTAGTCGGATCGGATCAGAGATGCGGCGGCAACTCTCGAAAAAGCGGCACCAGCTTCGCTCGAACCTCCAAGAGGAAGTTGGTGGAGGAGGGCACGAGCCAGAGCCCGTCCGCGAGCTTCAGCCCGACGAACCGATTCCGGTGGGAAGCATCGTCCGGCTCAACAGCCTCGGCGCAGCCGGCAAAGTCATCCAGGAACTCTCGCCGGGGCGCTGGGAAATGCAGGTCGGACAGCTCAGGTTGAAAGTGAGTCGCAACAATATCAGCGAAATCCTCGATGAAGCCCCGACGCCGACGCCTCGGTTGGCGCGAGGAATCACATTCCAGCCGGCAGAGAAGCCAATACAATCATTGTCGGAGATCAAGGTGATCGGGCAGACCCGCGAAGATGCTCGCGCCAGTGTGGATAAGTTTCTCGACGACGCGGTGGTGGCCCACATAGCGCGTATCCGCGTCATTCATGGCCATGGAATGAACACCTTGCGCAATGTCCTGTGGAGGATGTTTGCCTCTCACCCCCATGTCGAGCGCTACTACCAAGCTGAGCAATCGGAAGGCGGCGCCGGCGCGACCATCGTCGAAATCCGGCTCTAGCCTGCCTCCTCACCCCGTGACGAGGTGAAATGCGTGAGAAGGCCGTCAGATATTTCTTTCAGACCGAACCAAGTCACTGTCAATGGCTTTCACGAATCAGAAACACGGCCTTTCCTCACCGGGCACGGTAAGCCAGGGCAACGTAGTCAGGGTGGTCTTACCGCGTGCTTCCCCCATCAGATGGGGAGAAAGGCTGGCTGGCTGCGAGGCAGCCGAAAGGACTGCATGCTCAAGATGCCTCGGTGCACGGCGCGGCGCCTTGCTCGGAGGCGTGATTCGTTCGAACGATATGGAACGAGTTTCTTCGCCGCCGAAGCCGTCGCAGGCGGCTCTCAGAACTGGGCCAACTCGGCGATGACGGCTTCGACACCTTGGCTCCCGTAGAGCCGGGTCAGGCGTTGTTCCTCGACAGACACGGGCGTGGCTCGGTCCAGCGACGAAGCTTCAAGGTCGTTCCGCGTCGGGATCCAAACGATTCCATCCTCGAACTCGACATTTCGGACGTAGCCGCTCATGCGGCCGATGGAGAGTCCGCGAGCGGCGCCACCGCGATTCAACACGAAACTGTGATCCGATTGCGTCGAAGCCTCAGCCCCGGGTGCTAGTCTTGAGCGCCCTTTCGGAGCGGGCATGAGCCCGGCGGTGTAACGGACTCCGTCGCCATCGCTGACAAGCCAACCGAGCTCGTACCAACGCACCGGCTTCTGAGAGCGGTTCTTCACGGTGATCTCCGGCGCGCGCACGCGCGAGCCTTCCACAAGGGCACTGCCGGACACGATCTCCAACGGCGACTCGGGAAAATGATGACGGGAGACCTGGATGCGCCGTTCGCGCCGGACCAATGGACGAGGCGGGCTGATGAGCTTGCGCAACTGCTGTTCCAGCTCGGCCCTCAAGCGAGGCCGTTGCTGCTGCCGCTGAACGCTTGCCTGCATGGCAGTGGCAAGTTGCTCCCGCCCTCCGGAAGCGAGCAGCGACTTGAAGTGCCTACGGTCACGCTCCGCCTCCATTTCCCAGACCACCAGCTTGTGGCGTGAATCGAACTCGTTCGGCCCCCGGAACACCATATCGGTGAAGAGCGCGCCGTCGATATCGACGTTAACGGCGTGATCCGTGTTCGACGGAAACGGTCGCACGAGCTTCAAATCGACGTTCAATACCGTCGTATCGTCGGGCGCGATATTGAGACTAGGCAGGGCCACGGAAGCCTTGCCGCCAGGTGAATGCTCGGCCGAAACGACACCCATCACGACGCCGCGCAAGAAACTCGTACTCTCGTTGCGGACCTCGAGACGGCATTTCAGGTCGACCATCATGATGGCGCCCATGATCTGAACTCTGGTGCTGCTCAGATCCTTCGAGACGAGCGACAACGGGATGTCGGACGTGATCGCGACGTGAACGGCTTGAGTAGGATCTTGCCACAGCGTCGCAGGCCCACTTACGCTCTGGGCTTGGACGGCACGGCACATCGTCAGGCTGTAGACGGCGAACGCCGCCGGCAGTGCGAACCCGAGCAGGACGGCGGTAGCTTTATTGCGCATAGACATCGGTAATCGTAATGCGGCCCGTGGCGGCATCGACTCTCCGAAAACGTACGCCGCCATCCGTCTTGACGTCGACGACAATCTCGCTGCCGTCGGTGGGAGGCGCAATAGAAGCACCCACGCCGGCAATCTGCATGGCAAAAGATGCACCCAACCTTGCAAACTGTTCTTCCTGGGAAACCGGCTGCCGATCCGCCGGGACCGAGCTTGCCTTCGCCCGTCGCAATTCGCCCGCAGAGGCTTTTTTCTTCCCGCCAATAGGCTGATCGAGTTCCTCGCGGAGAATCCCCCGTCCCGTGACCCTGCGATCCAGAGCAAGGTTCATTGCGGCGTCCTTGCGTTGGGCTCCGAGCGGACCCGTCGGAGCCGAGGTCGCCGAAATATTCGCGGCTCGTCCGTCGGCTTCGGAAACGGCATCCCGGCCCGCGCCGACCCGGCTACTCTCATGGGCTTGCGCATCGGATGCCAGCCTGAGCGGCTCTGCCTCGGGCCGTGCGACGGCGCGCATACGATCTTCTGGGGGAGAAGCCCCGGTGCGGGCGGCAAGTGCCGCGCGCTTTTCCTCCATGGCTAACATTTCCGCACGTTCCACGGCCCGGACCGGAATGACCGCATCAACGTCCGAGAGCGGCTGGTTCTCCCGCTGCTGCTGCCGGCTGGAGGGCTTGCTGAATGACTCGCTGGAAGCGGCGGAGACGCCGGGCGCAAGCGCGCCGCCGCCTTCCAACGTCCGAGCCCCTCTCGAAACCGCTTTCTGTTCATCAGCTGCTGTGATGACCGCGTCTTCAGCCACGGGCAAGGGGAATTGCCGGACGACAATGAAACCGCAAATGACCGCGGCCGTGGCCAAACCCAGTTGCCACGCCGGCGGCTTCGGGAAGAAGTGGCCCCGGACGGGCTCGGACTGTGTTTCTTCCGCCTCGGCTACGGCCTTGAAGATTCGCAGTGACATGCCTGCCCAGTCCACTGACGAAGGCAGTTCGCTCAACTCCTCGAGATCGCCCTGCAGGTGGAAGAAATCAGCGACGGCCGTTCGGCACGGCTCGCAACTCTGCAAGTGCTTTTCAATGCGCCAGCGCGAAAGGGGACCCAGCTCGCCGCCCGCGAATAGGGCGAGGTCGGTTTCTCTCGGATGGCCGACGTAGAACAGGCTCATCGCTTCCGCCCCTTGACATAACTTCTGAACTTGACTCGTGCGTTCGCTATGTGCGAGCGCACTGTCGCCGGCGAGCATCTCAACTGCCTGGCCACTTCCACCGCCGGCAAACCTTCAATATCCCGTAGAACCAGCGCCGCCCTTTCTCGCTCGGTGAGCAGTCGTAGCCCGTCTTCGATGTAGGAGCGTTTCTCACCCCGCAAGACGGCTTGTTCCGGCGTCTCGGTCGAGATATTCGGCGCTTTGTCCAATCCCTCAAAGCTGACCCGTTTCCGCTGCCTGACAAAATCCAGAGCGGTGTTCGTAGCAATGCGCCCGAGCCAGTGCGCAGCTTTCTTCGGATCCTTGAGCTGCGAGCGGCGTGTAAGGGCCTTGACGAAGGCCTCTTGGGTCAGATCCTGGGCGTCGGGAATATTGCCGACAACCCGGTAGACCAAGCGGAACACGCGGCGCATGTGCGCCTCGATGAACGCAGCATCACTGGACTCTTCTACGGAAGTCTCTACCGCAACGAAGGGTTCCGCTTCCATAACGCCCGAGGTTGCCCCTTGAGCCATACCCTCAATCCTGATCCTACTGATACTCTAGGACGCTGAACCGTGCCGAACGTGCAGGAAGAATCTGCCTCGAAAGGCTGGATAACACAATTGTACCGGCCTATGGGAGGGGCATGGCGCGTTCGGATTTTACTTCGAGCTTAACATCGACGATTGGTCCCCGAATGAGCAGACCCACTTGGCGGAGCCCGGGCGAAGCTCATTCGCCGCACATGTATCGCAATCGGTCGGGAGACTATCTCAACAAATCCCGCACCTTGCGTAGCGGCCAAGTCAGGGCCCGGCCAATCCGAAAGCTTGGCGACTCGATCACGGCGGCGAACACAGTCCTCAATTCACGTTCGTGTTCCCGTTCGTAGCGGATCTGCCGATCACGCCGTGCCAACAGACCGCGGAGTTCGGCGACATCCGCATCGGTCAGTGTATGGCCAGCTTGCAGATGATCCGGCATCCGACGCGGAACGTAGTACGTACCGTGCTCCGGTACGACTTCTTCGCGCGGACGCTCCTTTGTGTAGAAATAGACGGCTACGGATTTACGAGTTGTCTCCTGGCAATCGGCGGGCAATCGGATCTTGGGAAAGCCGTGCCAAGAACGCTCGCTCGTCTCGAACACGATGCAGCGGTTAAAAACCGGCTGGACGGTCTTGGCCGAGGCATCCGTCCAAGGGTCGAGATGAAGTTGCAGTGAGCCGCCCCAGGAGTCGTCCCATTGCTTGTTCAGAAAAAGGATGAGATTCAGTCTTCTGTGCCAGCGTTGCTTTGGATGGTAATTGAAGTCCACGTGCGGATCGAGCTCCTGACCATCCTTGTTCTCGTGTGTCCCCCCTCCGACATAATCACGGTCGTACAGCAAATCGGGGATCCCAGTCGCCTGGCTCAACCAATGCAAGAATTCCCTGCTTCGGAAAACCTTGTCCAAGCGGGCGTAGCAGGGCGCGATCTTCGGGAGATTCTCGTAGACAGACTTACCCCCCGTCTCTCCGAACTCGTTGCGCGCCCGTTCATCGCTAAACGCCGGGAAGGCATCGCGGACTTCTTGGCAAAGCCCGGGGTCAAGAAAGCCGTCGATCACGAAATGCGGAAACGGCCAAGTGCTCCTGAACTGTTCGAGATGACTTCCCGCGGAAGAGTAAACGGCGGGATTTACGCTCACCTTACGCTGCCATGACCGGCCGGCTCACAGCCTCTAACTCTCTGATGCGCATGGAGTAAAGTAGCACCGCATTCTATCACAGCGATGATATGGGAGGATCGCGGATCGCGGCGGTCCGCACCCGGACTGTAACGTTAGGCCTGCGCCTCAAGCACTGCAGTACCGGCAGCAGCACTTCAGACTCCGACTTCTGCGGAGAGGGGGAGGTCCACTCTGCCCTGGCTGTGTGAGATCCGACGTGCCTCTTGTCATCCCGGCCATCGCGATGCCGAGGGTGGTGGCTCCACGACGAACGGTTCGTGGACGGGTTGCAGACATGGCGAATCCTTCTTGATCAGGTACCGAGGCGGTCCCCGACTCATACCGCAACTGCGAAATGCCCCCGGCAGGTGGCGAAGGACTGGTTCGCCCGAGGTCGATCCTCCGCTATTCTAGTGAATTCCAGGGATCGCGGAGGGTGGCTGGGCGGCCTGTGCGAGCATTGTCGTTCCTCGTGTCGAGGAGTCACGTGCCGATTGCGGCCCTTTCCGTGCTTTGTACGGATGAGGGCGGCCGGCATCAGGTCTCACTGCGGCATGGGGCCGGTGATCGAAGGGCAGGGATGAGACTAACAGGCTCGGCGGTGATCGCGTGTATGGCCCTGGCGGTCTCGTCGGCCGTGGCGGACGCCGCGAAGCTGAAGCCGGAGACAGTTCGCGCCTTTGATCGCTACGTGCATTTGACCGAGGCGCGCATGCAGGCGGAGATCGACGGCAGAACCGGATTCCTTTGGCTCGACCGCCTCTCCGACGCCGACCGGGAGGAGGTGCTCAAACGGCTCCGATCCGGCGAGATCGTCATTGAGCCGCTTGAGACGCGGGACGGCGGAGACGAGGTCGACATCCCGTCCGGCATGGTGCACCACTGGATCGGCACTGTCCTCATTCCCGGCGTTACCCTCGATCGGTCGATCGCGATGATGCAGGACTATGAACGCTACCCCGAGATCTACGCTCCAGACGTGCAAATTGCGGCGGTCCGGGCGCGTCAGGACAATCGCTTCAAGGTCTACTTGCGGCTGTATACCAAGAAGGTCCTGACGTGGGTAGCCGACACGGAGCACCGCGTGGAGTACATCCCGGTCGACGACACGCGCATGCACGTGCCGAGCCGCAGCACGCGGATCCTGGAAGTCGAGCACCCGGATACGCCACGGGAACGCACGAAGCCTGAAGGGAAGGACCGCGGACTCGCGTGGCGGCTGAACAACTACTGCTCGTTCGAGGAACGCGACGAGGGAACCTTCATGCAGTGCGAAGCGATCAGCCTCACCTGGGGGATCCCGTCCCTGTTCGAGGCCGTCCTGCGGCCGTTTGTGACGGGTGTGCCTCGTGAGAAACTGACTCTGACCCTGGAAGCCTCCCGGCGCTGGCTTACGTCCGGTCGTGACGCTGCTCGGTTCGACCGGGAGGACTCGGCCCGACCGCATCACTCTGGAGCAGAGCTGAGCAGACCTATTCGCAGTCGAGGACGCTGATCGTGGACTCTTCCAGCGGAGCGAATGCCTTTCTCTGAGGCCCCTGCCTTCTCCGATCTGCTAGGAATCGTGGCACCAACGCAGCCCCGAAAGTCGAGGCGCGATTGCGCCCGAGCCAGTGCGGCGAAGGACTGGTTTTGGCAGTTCGGGCTGCCAAATGCACGAGACGGACTGGTGGTCAGGCGGCTCGGTTTCAGTGACGTAGTACCGCGCCTCGACCGGCTGCGCGGTAAAAAACTCTCGATCATTCCCCGCAATCTTAGCCTTGTCGCCCTGCGGCTGAATTATCTCCTTGAATCGACATCAAACCATCTATCTCAATCCAGCGACGATTGCACCCGCTCCGGGCGTCGGTGTATCGTTGGTCAGCGAGAACCAGTCCATGAAGCGCAGAAACTTCCTGCGAACGATGGGCGCGAGTGCCCCAGCCGTCTTGTCGGGAGGAGTGACTTCGGCTACCGCAGGTCCATCTCCTGACGGTGAACCCGGTGTCTTCTTCTACGATGACGGCCGGCACGCCTCGGGCCTTTATCAGTTTGCTCCGCCGTTGACGCCGTATGATCTGACATTCGCCGTTGATCAACTCGTGAACAGCGGCGTGGATACGCTGATCTACTCCGCCGGGCTCGAAGGTGGTGTGGTTCAGTACGACAGTGCTGTCGGGGAGAAATGGGGAGACAATGTTGATTTCTGGTCGCATCCGATTTTCTACCGCGCCGCCCGGAACCTGAAACAGCTCATCGACGATGGACACGACCCGCTGAAGATCCTGTGTGACCGTGCACATGAGAAGGGCTTGTGGTTCCTTCCGACGCTCCCGCTTTGCATTGTTGGCGGCGACCGCTCGCTGGGGGGCGGATATGGCCGCAAGAGCGACTTCGTCTACGAGCACCCGGAATACTACGTCGGTTCGGACAGTCATCCTGCTGCCAGTGAGTTGGGGCGTTTCTTCGGGCCGGCGCGCATGAACTTCCTGCGGGCCGGCGTGCGCGAAGAGCGGTTCCGGCTTTTTGAAGAGCTGCTGGCCCGATATGAAAGCGACGGCGTGGAGGTCGATCTTTCGATTGACAACGAATTCGGCCCCTTTTGCCGCTTCGAGGAAGTGCCGAAGCTCGCCCCGATCCTGACGGAATGGCTGGCGAGGCTGCGCGAAGTCGCAGACCGGACGCAACGGGAACAGCAGCGCCGAAAGAGGATTTACGTCCGGCTGCCTGCCGGCGGAGAGGCTGCCTGGAACATTCCCGGATTTGAGGTGGGCCGCTGGGTGTCAGAGGGTCTGGTGGACGGACTGATCTGCATCACGGCTAGCAAGAAGGAAACGCCTGAGAACAGAAGGCTGATGCTGGATCAAGACCTCGACCTGCGACCGTCGGTTGAACTGACACGTGGTACGAACTGCCGCGTACTGATGGGTTTCCGTGGATACCTCGGGCGGCAACTCGAAAGCCACGCGACGGCGGCGATGACGCATGCAGCCGCTGCGCTCGGATATGAGCAGGGTGCAGACGGTTTCGGGCTGTGCGACGGGATGTGGGCGCCGAATGGCTGGCCTTGGACCGAGGAAGATTACGAAACGCTACGGCTGCTCGGGCATCCGGACTTGCTCGCGACCGCCGACAAGCACTACATAGTGCACTCGCTGGCCCGGGGCGCCGACAGCACGGAGGGCCTGTTCCCCGTCAAGGGGCCGATTCTTCCTCAGGTTCTCCACGAAGGCAAACCGTTGCGCGTGACGCTCCGCGTCGCCGACGATCTGGCGCGTTGGGGTGGTGACCGCGTGGAGAGTGTTCGGCTGGCGATCCGCCTTACGAACATCGAGTTGGATTTGGATGAGGTCCATGTCCGATGGAACGGAGAGTTACTCTCGGATTCCGCACGGCGCGCGTCGGACCTGCATTTCCGGGTCATGGAGAACACGGTCGTCGGTCCGTACGGGTACGTCTTGGAGTACGCATTGCAGCCGGAGCAGTACCCGCTGCTCGGCGAGAACACGCTCTTGGTCACACTCATCAAACGCGACCCGAAGATCAGGGCCGCCGTAGCAGCCTACGATGTCGACCTTCATATCGCGTACCGCCGACACCGGCACTTCCAGAGTCAACCGATTCACTTTTGAGTCTTTTTAGTATTCATCATGGCTATGCAACAACTTGATCGCAGCAGGTCCAGGCCGAGCTCCTCACGGCGAGATTTCTTGCAGTTCTCGGCACTCCTGGCGGTGCTGGGATCCGCAAGATGCGCCGCTCCTTCTCCTGAAGGTGAGCTTGTACCGTTCGGCTCGACGGACCTGTTCGTGTCTCGACTGTGTCAGGGCACCGCTTTTCGGGAGACTGAACGCTCACCCGATAATCCCGTAGGGCAAGCGATCCTTCGGCGGTGCCTCGACCTGGGTGTCAATTTTTTTGATTCCTCGAACGCGTACGGTTGGGGCGGCGCGGAGATGGCGCTGGGGAAGGCAATTCAAGGTCATCCTCGAGACAAGCTGGTGATCTGCACGAAAGTCCATCCGGGATCGAAGCCCGAAGGCAACGAGCCGTCGAAACCGTTGGAATTCACACGCGAGTTCGCATTCCGGGAGTGCGCCGGCAGCCTGCGGCGACTCGGGACGGACTATGTCGATCTCTATCTGCTCCACAACCCCACCGAAACCGTGCCGATCGAGCAGGTCGCCGACACAATGGATGACCTCGTTCAATCCGGCAAAGTCCGCTACTGGGGTCTGTCGAATCACACGCCCAACGACATTCGCGCCGCCCTCGAACATACGGCGAGAGGGGGGCGGAGCTCCCCGGCGGGGCTGCAACACTACTTCAATATCGTCGGCCGCCAAGCGCCGGAACAGACCGTACCCAGCGTGGAACAAGAGCTGTTCCCGTTGATTCGCGAGCACAAACTCGGCCTGCAAGCTTTCAGTCCGCTCGCGGCGGGCAAACTGGCGCCGGGGCGTGAGCCCGGTGACGGTTCGCCGCTAGCGGATGTGCTAGACGTTATGGATGTAGTTGCGGGCGATTTAGGAGCGACACGCCCTCAAATCGCAATCGCATGGGTGCTGAGCCATCCGGAAGTGACCTCGGCGCTGGCGGGCGCTGAGAACCCAGGACACGTCGATGATAATGTCGTGGGCAGCCGCTTGGCACTGCCTTCGGACGCCTTGGCTACGCTGAACGCGGCGAGCGAAGCCTACATCCGGGCGACTACATCGCAAGAAAATTCTTGAGGAGTTGCTTGCCGGTATCGGTAAGGATCGACTCGGGGTGGAATTGTATGCCCTCGATGGCGTGCTCCTTGTGGCGCAGGCCCATGATGATGCCGTCGGTGGTCTCCGCGGAGACGGTGAATTCATCGGGAAGGGAGTCCCTTTCGACAATCAAGGAGTGATACCGCGTCGCCGTGAAGTCCTGCGGCAACCCATAAAATACCGTTTGGCCGTCGTGATGAATTTGACTGGTCTTCCCATGCATCAGGTAGGGTGCTCGGATCACCTTCCCGCCGAAAGCCTCTGCGATTGACTGGTGCCCGAGACAAACGCCGAGGATAGGCAACTTGCCGGCCAAGCGCTGCACCAAGGGCACGCAGATGCCGGCCTGCTTCGGGGTGCAAGGCCCCGGTGAGAGGACAATGCGCCCCGGATCGAGGTTCTCGACATCGTCGACGCTGACCTGATCGTTGCGCCGCACGATCATCTCCGCGCCCAACTCCCCGAGAAACTGGACCAGGTTGTAGGTGAACGAATCGTAGTTGTCGATGACCAACAGCATCGCTGTGGAATTCCATCTTCACTATAGCCTCCAGATTGGTTCGGAGACCGCTCGCAGAGGATATGACTTCGGGCTGATACGCCGCAATGGCGGCTCACTGTATGAGTGGCTGCAGGGAGGACTTCCAGATCGTGCTCGTTGCCGGTATGCCAGCGGGCTTCCGGCGCGTCAGTTGTCCGCCACGTTCGATTCTTTGCGGCTACCGCCTTTTTCCGTTGGTCGCTGGGAGGCTTTCCTGGCTTGGCGATCGGTTGCTTTCTTCGGTATTTTCTTCTTAGCCTGCTTCGTGGTCTTTCGGGCGGGTCTGCCATCGGGATTCGCCGCCAATCGAGCGGCTCGGGCGTCGAGCAGATTCACCGCGTCCTCTATCGTCAGCCTCTCAGGCGTCATGCCTCTTCGCAGAGTGGCGTTCAGTTCGCCATCCGTGACGTAGGCGCCGAAACGGCCGGACTTGATCACGAGCGGCTTTTGCGTGACAGGGTGTTTGCCAAGTTCGCGCAGCGCCTTGGGCGGATCCGCGCGGCGCCGACCCTTGGGTTGCTTGAGCATCTCGACTGCGCGCTCGAGCGTGATATCCAAGGGCGATAACTGTGGCGGAATCGACCGTATCTCGTCACCGGACTTCACGTACGGACCGAAACGGCCGTTGGAGGCCAATACCGGCTTGCCGGTCTCCGGATGTGCGCCGATCGTACGCGGCAAGGCGAGAAGCTTGAGCGCCAACGCGAGATCAACCTCGCTAGGCTTCATGTTGGGCAACAGAGAAACCATTTTGGGCTTGTCATTTCCCGACGGCACACCCAACTGAACATAAGACCCGAAACGGCCACTTTTGAGATAGACAGACTTGCCGGTTTCCGGGTCGTCACCGAGGGCTGAAGGTTCCTTCTGGGCCTTCGCCAACAGGCGCTGCGCCATTTCCATATTCATTTCGTCAGGAGCAAGCATGTCGGGTAGACTGGCACGTTTTTTGCCGTCTGAGATGAAGGGGCCGTAGCGTCCAATGCGGATCTCGATCTTCGCTCCGCCCGGTGCCTCACCGACCGGGATGGAGCATACCTCGCGGGGATCGATGGACGATTCGCCGTTTTCGACCAGAGTGCGCAGCCCGCGATGGCCGTTGCCAAAGTAAAACTTCTTGAGGTAGCCCAGCCGCTCCGCCTCACCGCGCGAGATGGCGTCAAGATCATCTTCGAGGCGGGCGGTGAACTCATAGTCCAACAGGTTCGTGAAATACTTCTCCAGAAGACCCACCACCGCCATCGCGACGAAGGTGGGCACGAGGGTCATGCCCTTCTTGAAGGCGTAGGAACGCGAGAGAACCAACCGCACGATCGTGGCCCACGTGCTCGGGCGACCGATGCCCAGCCGTTCCAACTCCTTGATGAGTGTGCCTTCGGTGTAACGCGGCGGCGGCTGTGTTGTCCGGTCCAGCAGTTTAAGAGACTTGACCGCAAGTTGCTCCTTTGCGGTGAGCTTCGGCAACAAGCGCTCTTTATCCGACAGTTCGGCGCTCCGGTCGTCGCTGCCGTCGACATAGGCGCGCAAGAATCCCGGGAACACGATGGTTTTCCCGGAGGCCCGGAAGAGTGCTTCCCCCAAGCTGACTTGCACCACGATGTTGGTTCCGTGGGTATTCTTCATCTGGCTGGCAACGGTCCGTTTCCAGATCAACTCGTAGAGCTTGGCTGCCTCGACGCCGAGCTGTCGTTCGACCTCCTCCGGCGCCGTGAAAGCTCTGCCTGCAGGCCGGATCGCTTCGTGCGCTTCCTGCGCGTTGCGTACCTTGGTCTTGTAGATACGAGGGTTCTGGGGAAGGAAGTCGCGTCCGAAGTGCCGTGCAATCAGCGTCCGCGCGGCCGACAACGCCTCATTGGAGAGCGTCGTCGAATCTGTGCGCATGTAGGTGATGAAACCATTCTCGTAGAGCCGCTGTGCGGCAGCCATCGTGCGTTCGGCCGAGTATCGTAGCTTGCGGTTCGCTTCCTGCTGCAACGTGCTCGTGACGAACGGCGCCGCCGGAGATGTAGTGTAGGGCTTTTCCTCCACCGAGTCGACTACCGCTGATTCGCTCTCGATACGGGAGAGCAGATCCTTCACATCCTGCTCACCCAAGGCAACGATGTCGTCGGCCTTCTTGAGACGACCTGTTCCCGGATCGAAGTCCTTACCGCTTGCTACACGTTGCCCATTTACGCGTACAAGCTCGGCTTCGAATTCGGAGGGTTTGCTGAGGGCATCCGGTTTACAGAAGTTCGCCCGGATGCTCCAGTAGTTGGCCGCACGGAAGCGGATACGAGAGCGTTCCCGTTCGACGAGTAGCCGAACCGCCACGCTCTGAACCCGGCCGGCGCTGAGCCGGGGAGCCATCTTCTTCCAAAGCAGTGGGCTGACTTCGTATCCGAACAGCCGGTCAACAATGCGCCGCGTCTCTTGCGCATTAACGAGATCCTGATTGATTTCCCTTGCGGAGTCCAGTGCTTGCTCGATCGCCGACTGCGTGATCTCGTGAAAGACCAGTCGGCTCACCGGCACCTTCGGCTTCAGTGTCTCAAGCAGATGCCAACTGATCGACTCGCCTTCACGATCTTCGTCTGTCGCGAGGTAGATGCGCTCCGCACGCCTGACCGCCTCCCGAAGACCCTTGATCCGCTGCTTCTTGCTGTCGAGGATGACGTAAAGCGGCGCGAAGTCCCGCTCGATGTGGATGCCGAGCTTTGCCCAAGCCTCCTTCCTGAACCTTGCGGGGATCTCGGAGGCATTGTCGGGCAAGTCCCGGACATGGCCGTTCGAGGCCATGACCGTAAAACCTGCTCCGAGGAAACGAGAAACCGTCCGAGCTTTGGTGGGCGACTCGACGATCACGAGCGTCTGCTCTTTCGTATTCTTGGCCATATTCATCGAAAAGGGGTTCCGCTTTACCACGAAATCGTTGTGTTCAAGTTATCCAAACACGAACAAAGCGCTTGCCGGGAAGCTGTTTGGCCAGACCGCAGAGTTCCAACTCACTCAACGCCGACAGGATCTCCGAAGGCGAATTCTTCTCGCAACGGCGAATAATCTCGTCGATATGCATCGACTGATCAATCTGTAGCAACGGCAGCAGCTTCTTGGCAAGTGGTGTCGCTGCACTATCCCACAAGGATGCTTGTCCGCCACCCGAGGTTGCAGCTTGTGCGGCTGCGGTCTCCTGGGTACGGGCCAGTTTTTGCTTGACGTCAAGCGGTAGGGCCTCGATCACGTCCGAGGCGTCCTGGACCAGAATGGCGCCTTGCTTGATCAAGAGATTCGGTCCCCAACTAGGTTTCGAAACAATGCTACCGGGAACTGCGAACACTTCGCGACCCTGATCCAACGCCAAGCGAGCAGTAATCAACGAACCGCTGTACTGGGCTCCCTCGACGACCATAACCCCAAGGCTTAGTCCACTAATAACACGATTTCGGATCGGAAAATTCTGCGGGAAGGCCGTAGAGCTCATCGGGAACTCGGAGACGATAACGCCCTTGGCGACGATCTGGTCGGCTAGCTTCCTGTTTTCACGTGGGTAAACAACGTCAACGCCACTACCGAGGACCGCTATGGTGGGCCCGTCGGCTTCGAGAGCACCCTGGTGTGCGTAACTGTCAATGCCACGGGCCATGCCACTGACCACCGTCATGCCGACTTGCGTCAACTCGCGACTCAGCTTTCTCCCGACCGCCATGCCGTAGGGGGTTGGGCGGCGTGAGCCGACAATCGCCAGATTCTCTCCCGATAGACACTCGGATCGGCCGCGAGCATAGAGCAAGATCGGCGGATCGAAGATTTCCTTGAGGCGCTCAGGATATCTCGCATCGTGAATCGAAATGACCTCAGCGCCGCACTGTTCCACCTTGTTCTGCTCGGCAGCGGCGTCCTCAAAGCTAGTGCCCGAGTGGATCGATTCCGCAATCGCCTCACGCAACCCGCACTCGCGCAACTCCGTCAGAGGCTCATGGAATACCCGCTCGGGGCTTCCGAACTTCCGGATGAGTTTGAGAGCGTTCCGAGCTCCGAGACCCGGAACCAAGTGCAATGCCAACCAGAAAAGCTGCGCTTCCCGGCCGGTCGCGGCGGTCACCATTGGTCGTACTATCGAAGAATAACCTAACGGACACCTCGGCCTCGGCGCAAGCCTGACACCCCAACCCTTCCGTAAGGGGTCGCGGGCAGGATCTCAGTGTGCGCTTTGTGTCAACGTAATATAGAAAGTTCCCCTGTTTGTGCAGTATAGAACGTTCCCCTTTCTCAGCATGGGTTTCTTTTTCGTTCGCGTAGCGGAAACAGCCCGGAGGGCGACGGGAGCTGCGGCGAACGGCGCGCGCCGTGAGGCCGAGCGTGAACGGCGGACGGGAGCGGGGACACTGCTCAGGGGCAATATGCCGCCCATGCCGCGCCACAACGCGCAGGAAAGCGGCGACCGGGCGGCGTGCGCGGCGGTCCGGGCGGGGGTTTCTGATTGTGCATCTCTTGCGCACCCACGGCGAACACAACGGCCATAAATTCCGTGATTCGTGAAAAACCTTAAAGGCCGTGTTGCCGGCGCGGGGGCCGCGCCGACGGCAAGTCGATCAGTATGATTCGCGCCTCGCAGTCCTTATGCTATGCAGGCCGGGATGGGAAAAAAAGACTGAAGGGCTTCAGTATCAAAAGCCGAAGGGGAATTTTTTCCTTCGCCTTCCGCTTGGCTCATCAGGAGAACTTCTCACATTGCTCCGACAGCCGAGCGCACTTTGTTGCCGCTCTACTATGTATTGTGCTATCAATAAGAATCCCGTCAGATGAGCCGCGTCCGGCTGCGCTTCACCAAGCGTGCGATGACGGTTTCTTTCATTGTTCCCCACAGGAACCGTTGCGATTTGCTGGAACCTCTGCTGTCATCGATTGGACGGCAGCGCACCTCCTTTCACGGCGAGACCGAAGTCATTGTCGTGGACAACGGATCGCAGGACGGTTCGCCTCGGGTTGCGCGTGAACTGGGCGCGAACGTGATCCCGTTGTCTCGCAACGAAGGTGTGAGCCGCGCCCTGAATCGCGGTATCCAAGCAGCGCGGGGTGAGTACATCGTGCTGCTGAACAACGACGTAGAGATCTCTCCCGATTGGCTGCAGCGGCTGTTTGCGGGTCTGGATGCGACGCAAGCCTGGTTCGCCACGGGCAAGCTGCTGAATTTCAGCGAGCGGCGGCGAATCGACGGCACTGGTGACGCGGTGTGCCGTGGCGGCACCGCCTGGCGACTCGGCCACGGCAAGGATGACGGCCCACTCTTCGCACTTCCGCGGGACACGTATTTCCCCTCCGCCACGGCAACCCTGTTCCGGCGAAGCTTCTTCGACAAGGTGGGCTTGTACGAAGAAGCCTTCTTCGCCTACCTGGAGGACGTGGACCTCGGATATCGGGCCGCAATCGAAGATACACCGGGGCGCTATGTCCCCGAGGCCGTCGCGTATCACTGCAGCGGAGAGACAACCGGCCGCTGGAGCGCACAGATGGTCGAGTGGCTGACCTGCCATCAGTTGCTGCTGCTCGCGAAATTCTATCCCGCTTCGCTGCTCGCGAAATTCGCGTGGCAGATCATCGTCGCACAGTCATTGTGGGCCGTTCTCGCGTTTTCGCGCGGACGGGCTCTCGGATGGCTCCGCGGACTGGGATGCGGCTTGCGCCGGTTCGTCGCACTGCGACGGAGTTCACAATCCCTGAGAGCGCATGCTTCTCGGCTCGCCGGCGTGCTGACATCTACCGAGAGTGAGATCGCCCACATACAACAGCAAACAGAGTGGGACACCTACTGGCGCTGGTACTTCAAACTGGCTTGCCACCCAATGGGGGCGAAAACTTGAAGGCCGTGGTGTCGGTCATCATCGTGACCTTCAACTCGGCGCGGCATATCGCGGAGTGTCTGGGGCCTCTGGGGCAGGCCGACGAGGTTGTCGTTGTCGATAACGCTTCTTCGGACGGCACCTGCGAGATCGTTGCCCGCGAAGCGAAGAAAATAAAGTTGATTCGCAACGCCAGCAACCGCGGCTTCGCGGCTGCCAGCAACCAGGGAATCGCGGCAACCAGCAGTCCTTTCGTTCTTTTGTTGAATCCCGACACGATCCTGCGGAGCAGTCTGCAACCCCTCGTGGAACGCTGTCTCGTTCCGCAGGTGGGCGCAGCCGGCGGGAAGCTTGTTGACGGCAATGGACAAGCCCAAATTGGGTTCAATTTCCGGTCGTTTCCAACCCCCGCCGCGCTATTGTTCGAAGTGCTTCTCATCAACCGCCTATGGCCGTCGAATCCTGTTAACCAGCGCTATCGCTGTCTGGATGCAGACCCCGACACCTCACGTGAAGTCGACCAGCCGGCCGGGGCGTTTCTGATGCTTCGCCGTGATGTGTTGCGACAAGTCGGCGGTTTGGATGAAAACTTCCACCCCATTTGGTTCGAGGACGTCGATCTTTGCCTGCGCGTGCGCAAGGCCGGGCACGTGATTCACTACGATCCTCGTTGTGTGGCTGAACACACAGGCGGACACTCCGTGGGCAGCATCAGCCTAGAAGAACGCTATCGGGCTTGGTATGGTAATCTTTTACGCTTTAGTCGCAAGCACTTCTCCAAGGGGACCCGCCGCTGGCTGTACATTGCCGTTCGAGTCGGGCTCCGGCTCCGCTGGCTTCTCTGCGTCCTGGGCGCGGGAACTGCCAGTGAAAGAATGGCATGCCAAAACGTTATCAAGACTCTCGGCGGTTTTTCCCTCCACGACCGGAACGTAGCGGCTGGGTTGGGGACTGCTTCTCCTGCTAAATCGAAATCGAGTTAATAATTCATGGTTCGTGAACAATGCGTTTCGGTCACTATCGTCACGTACAACAGCGGTCGCTTCATTCGGCGCTGCCTTGAGTCGGTGCTCGATCAGCGGTACTCCAATTTGGAGTTGATCGTCGTCGACAACGCTTCCACTGACGGCACCACCGACATCCTCGAGCGCTTCGAGGATCGCTGCATCATCATCTACAACGAGGAGAACATCGGCTTCGCGGCGGCACAGAATCAGGCCATCGCGATTTCCCGAGGCGAATGGGTGCTTACGCTCAATCCCGACGTGATGCTTCTCCCCAACCTTGTCACAACGTTGATGGCGCAGGCGGACATCGATCCCACCGTCGGCACTCTTTGCAGCAAGCTGCTGATGATGGATGCCTCTTTCGAGATCCCCGATCAGCAGGTCGTCGATTCGACCGGAATATACTTTACTCCGATGCAGCGGCATTTCGACCGTGGCTGTCTCGAGACGGACAATGGTCACTACCTCAAGCCGGAGTATGTCTTCGGCGCCACGGCTGCGGCGGCTTGTTACCGGCGCACTATGATTGACGATATCTCTGTGGGCAACGAGTTCTTCGATTCCGATTTCTTCACGTACCGCGAGGATGCGGACGTTGCCTGGCGCGCCCAACTGCTCGGTTGGAAATGTGTTTACGTACCCAATGCCTGCGGCTATCATGTCCGCAAGCTTCGTCCGGGGATGCGCCGTTATCTTCCGCCGGAGATCAACATGCACTCGGTCAAGAACCGCTTCTTGATGCGTGCGAAGAACATCACGGCCGGTGTGTACCTGCGGAACTTCATTCCCATGACATTGCGCGACCTGGGCATAGTCCTCTACTGTCTGACGATCGAGCGTTCGTCACTCAAAGCGTTCTACCTGCTCGCTCACGACTTCAACCGCGTCCTCGAAAAACGCCGTCTGATCCAGCAGCGACGGCGTGTGGATGAAGAGTACATGATGAGTTGGTTCCGCTTCACTCCTGTCAGCCACCCCGTGGAAAGCTTCGAACCTGCTCCCGAGCCCATCAGAGTTCGGGAGCTTTAGCGATCCATGAAAATCGCCCTTCTGGGCACGCGTGGCATCCCAGCTCGCTACGGTGGGTTCGAGACGTTTGCCGAAGAGTTGTGCACTCGTCTCGTTGAGCGCGGACACGAGCCGACCGTCTATGGCCGCACGAACAACGTTGGCCGCCTGGGACCGCTCTACCGGGGCGTTCGGTTGGTGGTCCTACCGACGGTTTCTCACAAGTATTTCGACACGCTCGTTCACACCTGCTTGGCGACGTTTCACCTGATGTTTCACCGCCATCACGTCGCGCTGTTCTGCAACGGAGCGAACGCGGTCTTCACCGTGCTTCCCCGGCTACTTGGGATGCCGACGGTTCTCAACGTTGACGGCCTCGATCGGCAACGCAAGAAATGGAATGCGCTCGCGAGAAGCTGGTATCGCATGTCCGAGTGGCTGACGAAATGGTTTCCCACTGACGTTGTCGCCGATGCCGCGGTAATACAGAAATACTATGCCGAAACGTACGGCAGAAAAACACATCTCATCTCTTACGGTGCGCCGGCCCATAAGGTCTTGACGAAAGCAGCACTCGACCGTCTCGGCCTCGACCCCGGAGGCTACTTTCTGTACGTCAGCCGCATGGAGCCGGAGAACAACGCCCTGCTCGTGGTGCGCGCCTTCGAGCAAACGACAGTTCCCCACAAACTCGTCATGGTCGGCGACGCACCCTACGCGAAAGACTACATCCGGCGAGTGCAATCGACGGACGACCCGCGCATCGTGTTCACCGGCGCTGTCTTTGGAGACGGCTATCACGAACTCCAGTCCCACTGCCTCGCCTATATTCAAGCCACCGAGGTCGGAGGTGTTCATCCCGCACTGATCGAAGCGATGGGCCGCGACGCGCCGGTATTGTTCCTGGATACACCCGAGAATCGCGAAGTGGCGGGAGGCGTCGGCCTGAGGTACTCCAAGGACGAACGGAGCTTGGCCTCCGTCATGGAATCAGTCGCGAGCATGTCGACCGATCAGCTTGCCGATTTGAGCAAGGCCTCCCACGAGCGCGTGAGAAAACGCTACGATTGGGAAACCGTCGTCGACCGCTACGAGGAACTATTTTGTCAGCTTGCCGGCGTTTCCCATTCCCACGAAGCCGCTCCCAGAAAAGCGCGGTAACCTCCTACGACCGACCGAGAAGCGGTCTCTTGCTCCTCGTTCTAGGCCTGATCAAGCCCGCTGCTCGGCGGAGCCGGGAGCCTCGAAGCTCGACCAGCCTCACCCCGATCAGTCAGTCCGGAGTGTCGCTGAAGAGGCAGATTAGGCCGCGGATTCGTTTTCGGCGTTCGAAATCGTCACAAGAGCCGACTGCGATGGGGACCTCGCGGGTCCTGATTCGATGCTGGCCCAAGCCGCAGGCACCACAGGACCGACTAACCTGCATTTCTCACCACCCGACGGCCGAAGCACGCGATACGACCGCCATGATTTCGTTGCGCTTGCTCGCGTCTCGTCCTGACGGCCCTCTCACGCACTTCACCTCGCCGCGTGGTGAGAAACGCAGGCTAACCGCTGACAGATCCCCGATGAGAGGTGCAGGTCGTTGACGATCAGAGTTCGACTCGCATGCGGTGATGACGCAGAAATCATCGCGGACCACAGCGCCGCGATGGCCCACGAGATCGAAGACATCGAGCTGGACTACAACCGGCTGCTGGCCGGTACCCGAGCCGTCTTCGAAGACGCCGGGAAAGGGTTCTTTGTCGTTGCTGAAAAGGAATCGCGGGTTGTCGGGCAGTTGATGATCACGTTCGAGTGGAGCGACTGGCGCAACGGCCTTTTCTGGTGGATTCAGAGTGTGTACGTCGAGCCGGCATCGCGGGGGCAAGGGATTTATTCGGCGCTGCACCAGTGGGTGATGGAGCAAGCCTCGGCCGCCGGGGACGTGTGTGGCATTCGGCTGTACGTAGACAAGAGCAATCACAACGCGCAGCGAACCTATCGGCGCTTGGGGATGACGCCGGCGGTCTACGACATGTACGAGACCGACTTTGTCTTGAAGAGAGAAGAATAAGGCTGGGGCATCGTGGAACAACTACTCGCAGTGCATGAATCCATCAACGGTCTGGTTTGGGGAACACCCATGATGGTGCTCCTGATCGGTGCCGGGCTGGTGCTGACCGTAGTGACCAGGGGGGTGCAGTTTCGCCGGCTGTCATTCGCATTCCGTGAAGTATTCGGCAAGCTGTTCCGAAAAGGAATGGGGGAGGGAACCGTGACTCCCTTCCAGGCCTTGGCGACAGCGCTGGCGTCTACCGTCGGAGTCGGGAACATCGCGGGCGTGTCGACGGCGATCTTTCTGGGGGGACCGGGGTCCCTGTTCTGGCTGCTCGTTTCGGGCACCGTCGGCATGGCTACGAAGTACTCGGAGATTGCCATTGCGCTGCACTACCGCGAGAAGGATGACCAGGGAATTGTCCGCGGCGGCGCGATGTATGTGCTGTCAAAGGGACTGGGGCTCCGCTGGCTGGGGGCAGTCTTCGCCTTGCTCACGGCGTCGGCTGCGTTCGGAATCGGGAACATGGTCCAGGCCAACTCGGTCGCCGACGCCGCCAGGACCGGTTTCGGGATTGAGCCGTGGGTGAGCGGCCTCGCCCTGTGTGCGTTGACGGCGCTGGTTGTGCTGGGCGGGATCCGCCGCATCGCCGAGGTCACGCAGTTCATCGTGCCGTTCATGTGTGCCATCTATGTCCTGGGCGCGGTCGTCATCCTGTTCCGCTATATCGATCAAGTGCCGGTGGTCATCGAATTGGTCCTGTCCTCCGCGTTTCAGGGGCAGGCGGCCGTGGGGGGATTCGCCGGAGGGACGGTGGCGGCGGCGATACGCTATGGCATTGCGCGCGGGATGTTCTCGAACGAAGCGGGGCTGGGGAGCGCCCCCATCGTTCACAGCTCGGCGGTGACCGACCATCCCGTTCGACAGGCATCCTACGGGATCGCCGAGGTTTTCGTGGACACCGTTGTCGTCTGTCTTCTCACCGGCTTTATCGTGCTGGCCACAGGCGCCTGGCAGTCGGGCGCCGACGGCGCTTCGATGGCCGCCAAGGCCTTTGAGATCGGCCTTCCCGGAGACTGGGGCGGGCAGATTGTGAGTCTCGGCCTCATCCTTTTCGCGTTTTCCACCGTAATTGGATGGGCCTACTACGGGGAAACCGGAGCCGCTTACCTATTCGGCACGGCGGCAAGTATGCCGTACCGTCTGGTATGGATCATCTTCGTCTACCTGGGCGCGACAGGAAGCCTGCAACTGGTCTGGAGTCTCGCCGACACTCTCAACGGACTGATGGCCATCCCCAACTTGATCGGCGTGCTTGGGTCGTTGGGGATCGTGAGATCGCTTACAAAGGAATTCTTCGCAAAGAACCACTGATTCTGCATACCTCCACACTCGTTGGGTCGGTATGTGGAGATCGGGATACGAAGGAGACCTCGTTCGGAGGGCTACAGGTCAGTCCTGCCCCCGCCCCGCTACGCGGTGCGGATCATTCGAGCAAGAAACATCCGGATCGGCGTCAAGGCCGCTTGATCTGGGGGATGTTTCAGGCCAGCGCATTCGCAACATGTTGTGGAACCGATATTGGTCCAGGGTTGAGCTGATCGTGACCATAGGGAGTTTCAGGCCGTCGGAACGGTCGGGTTGCCAGTGCTTCCGTGGCAATTTCCTCCGGCATGGCCGTGCCGGTATACGAACAACCGCTGGAGTTCCTGAGCGTGACCGGGAAATGATCGCTGCTCAGGCCAATCGAGCAAAGGTAGTGCTGCCGTTGCATTCGCTCAGACGGACACGGACCGGCATGCCCGGGGCGAGCTCCTGATCGGGAAGGCGCACGGGGATGTAATTGTCGGTGAGCGCGCGACTGCCTCCGCCGGCTCGTTGGTCGAGGGTGACGGCATCGAATACAGTACCGATCAGACTGCTCCGGAACGCCAGGTTCTTCTCCGCTGCCAACTCCCGCAGCACGCGGTTGCGCAGTTTCTTTACCGGCTTCACCGGCTCGTCCGGCATGACGCTCGCTTCGGTGCCCAGCCGCGACGAGTAGCTGAAAACGTGCAAGTAGGTGAAGGGCATCTCAGCGATGAACCGGCGGGTCTCTTCGAATTCAAGATCGCTCTCGCCGGGAAAACCCACCATGACGTCAGCGCCGATGGAAGCTGTCGGCATGAGGGAACGAGCCTTCTCGATGCGGCTCGTATAGTGGCGTGCTCGGTAGCGCCGGCGCATTCTCCGGAGGACCGTGTCGGAAGCGGATTGCAGAGGGATGTGGACGTGCTTGGCAAGACGGGGCGTCGTTGCAACAAGCTCCAGCAGTTCTTCGGTCCAGTCCATGGGCTCGATCGAGCTCAGGCGCAGCTTCGCGACGCCTGTCTCGACCAGCACCATTCGAAGCAGATGAGCTAAGCGCGATTTTTCGGGAAGGTCCCGACCCCATCGTCCAAGGTTGATTCCGGTGAGCACAACCTCGCTGTAGCGTTCCGACAACATTCTCACCTGCTCGATGACGAATCCGATCGGAGCGCTCCGGCTGGCGCCGCGCACGGAGGGGATCACGCAGAAGCTGCAGCGATTGCCGCAGCCGTCTTGAATCTTGAGGTTGGGACGCGTGCGATCCGGTCCCGCCTCGACAACCGGTGCCGAGAGAAACTGCTTTTGATCGAAGATGTTTCCGACCAGCGTTCCGCCAAGGCTGATCTCTCCGTGGTAAGCAGCTTGGCTCGCAGGAGCCGACGGGTTGACCAGAGCGTCGGCAACGATCGTCCCGATCTGTGTCTTGTGCGAATTACCGATGACCCACTTGACGCCGGGGAGATCAGCGAGTTCCGTAGAAAGGCGCTGGGCGTAGCAGCCCGTTACAAGAATCTCGGACTCCGGATTTTCTCGATACGCGTGGCGGATCGCCTGCCGGGCATCCCGGTCCGCTTCCGACGTGACGGTACAGGTGTTGATGACGACGAGATCGGCCGGACCCGAAGCGGTTTCCAAACCTCGGCGCTGCAGGTCAGCCGCGATGGCGGCGCCATCCGACTGCGAAGCGCGGCAGCCGAAACTTCGCACGGAGAAGCTCTTTGTGGGGACTCGCCGACGGGAACGCATGAAGATTGACCCTGGCGGCGGGAAGGAGTCGGGCTGAAACCCCGCCGGGGAAACGGTAACCAGCCAATTCTCAGAACACTAACGAGTCTCGCGGCGCATCTTCTTGCGGCTCCGCTTGCGCGCCAGCGCCTGCTTGACCCGCTTTTTTTCTCCGGGCTTCAAATAGTAGGAGTGCCGCTTGACCTCTTTGATGATGTCTTCGTGCTGCACTTTCCTTTTGAAACGCCGCAGTGCGCCGTCAAGCGATTCGCCCTCTTGAACATAGACTTCAGCCACACATACCTCCACCAACGAGAAACTCTGCAAGAATGCCGGTCGAGCGAGGAACGAAGAAACCGGCAGCCCCTCAACGAATTGTACCCTACAGATCCTTCTCAGGCCAGTCGTACCGCCTTTGTACGACAGCCGTGCATGGAGCTACCTCCACGCCCGAGGTAGACTCTTACCGCCTAGAGGCCATCCGGATGACCGGCGCGAGAAGGTTATCGACGGGTGCATAATCGTCAGTGAAGACGAGGCCCTGCGAGCGCCTACGGAGCGTGGCGAGCTGCTCGGGATCAAGCACCATGCCGATGGCTGAGTTGATGGACAACTCGTTGACGTCGAGTGGGCGCCCCGATCCCAGCACGATGAACGTATCACGCTCATCGTCGTCAGAAGGACCGGCCAAGGAGCTGGATATTACGTAGACGTGCGGGAAGCTCTGCTCCAGCGTGTTGATCATTGCACCGACGAAACGACCGGAGCGGTATATATCGATGACGTTCACCAGCAATACGCCGTCGGGCGTCATGAGTTGCCGCAGCTTCTCGTTGAAATCCTTGGTCGTCAGATGAAACGGTGGTGAATAGTGATTGAAGGCGTCGGAATAGACCAGATCGAAGAGGTCTTCTGCGACGGTTTCCTGCCGTCGCAGGATATCTTCGACGTGATTCCGCGCATCGAGGTTGAAGATACGGATCGGGGTGTCGGCCGGTAGTCCGAAGGTCTCATGCGCCGCACGGGTGACCTCGGGATCGATCTCGGCGACTTCCAGATAGCTGTCCGGCCAATGGCGCAGCAGCCAGCGTGGAAAGACGAAGCCGCCTCCGCCGAGCGAGAGCGCTCGTAGCACATGACCCTGGGGCCAGTCCTTGACGGCGGCCCGCGTCACGGCGGCGTATACCTGTTCGTACTCATAGATCAGCCTGACGGTATCGTTCATGTCCACGTAGGCATGGATCAGAAAATCGAGAGTCATCGATCGCACGCCCTCCATTTCCATGTCGTCTTCGACAGTGATCAGCGCGTACTGTGTCTCCTCCTGAAAATGGATCCAGTCACTCTCGTACGGGCGCAGGCCCAAGCGCTCGCCGACCACGCGGGCCTGTTCGAACGGGCCGCTCATGGCGATGAAGGAGGCGACGACTACGCCGGTCCAAAGGAACGCCAGCAGCGAGCGGGCCCCAAACAGGAAGGCCATACCCAGCAGAATAGCCGCCACGCCGAGCAGGACAGCCACGGTGCCGATTGCGGCGATCAGGTAATAGCCCGTCAGGAACGTGCCGACGATGCTGCCAACGGCGCCCCAGGAATAGACGCTGCCCACAGTCCGTCCAGTCTCGCGGCCCAGGTCTAGGGCCATTTTGGCTGCCACTGGCCCGATGGTCCCGAGCAAGGCCGAAGGCAGAAAGAACACCAGGAAGACATGGGCGAAGATCCGCAGAACCCACTCCTGATCGCGCAGCAGCATCCAGTTTCCGGCGTGAATGTTGAGCATGGGGGTCAGCAAACATGTCGCCGAGGCGATGAGGAAGAGCGACGCCAATGCTTCGGTTGGTCGGTAGCGGTCCGCCAGCCGTCCGCCAAGGTAGTTGCCGACGGCGATCCCTGCCAGAACGATGCCGATGACGGATGTCCAGGTATAGAGCGAGCTGCCTACGTACCGTGCGATCAGGCGCCCGGCCACCAGTTCAACGACCATGATGCATAGGCTCGAAACGAATACCGTGAAATTGGGAAGCATCCAGACCCAGATGCTTACTTTCGGCTGCGGCTGGACGTTCTGCGACGTCACGGGATCAGGAATACTCGCCATCTCGAGCTTTTGAGGTGAGTGGGAAACGGGGCCTTTCAAGGCTCTTCAGTAGGACGTATGCCAGATCTGAGAGGTAACACATCGGTAGGTTTCGAGAACATTGCGGGCCGTCTCGTCCCAACTGTACCACTGAACCCGTCGCGGCCGATGCAACGGCCAAGATGCCGGAACCTCTCTCGAAAACCGGTCCGGGACCCTCCGCATGGTACAATGGGCGTGCATTATCCCGCCGTTTTGGGCCTCTTGGAGACGGTTTGAGAGTTCCGTCTGCGGCCCTCGTTCCCCCGTCAGATCCAGATCGTAGGACGCGGTGGAAAGCACCATGCGCTGGAGCCAGCTATTCATTCCCACACATCGCGAGACGCCGCACGAAGCCGACGTCGTCAGTCACCAGCTCCTGCTGCGAGCAGGCTACATCCGGCAACTTGCAGCCGGCCTATACAGCCACCTCTATTTAGCCAGGCGCTCGCTGCTCAAGATCGAGCAGGTGATCCGGGAGGAGATGGACGCCATCGGCGCGCAAGAGATGTTCCTGCCGGAACTGCATCCCGCAAAAGTCTGGCAAAAGAGCGGCCGCTGGGATGCCATCGGCCACGACATGTTCCGCCTGCAAGACCGCTGGGGGCATGATCTGTGTCTAGGCATGACGGAAGAAGAGGTCATGACCTCCATCGCCACCGGTGAGTTGCGCAGCTACAAGCAATTGCCGCAGTTGTGGTACCAGATTCAGGCGAAGTTTCGAGACGAACCACGGCCGAAGTCGGGTCTGATTCGCGCGCGGCGCTTCACGATGAAGGATTCGTACTCCTTCGATCTGGACGCCGCCGGCCTCGACGTCAGCTACAAGAAGCATCACGCGGCCTATTGCCGCATCTTCGATCGCTGCGGATTGAAATATATCACGGTGGAGGCGCATTCCGGTGAGATGGGTGGCAGCCAATCGCACGAATTCGCGGCGCCATCGGATGCAGGTGAAGACGTGATCGTTCTCTGCAAGGGCTGCGGCTACGCGGCCAATCTTGAGATGGCTCGCTCTACGCCGCGACCTCCCACGCAACCGGACTCTGCTGAAGACCTACCTCTGGAGGAGTTTCACACTCCCGGCAAGAAAACAATCGCTGAAGTTGCCGCGTTTGATGGTTCTCCGGAGACATCGCACATCAAGAGCCTCGTCATCGTGGCGGATCAGAAGCCGTACCTCGTCTTGCTGCGCGGAGACCACTCGCTGAATGAAGCGAAACTCGGGTCGGTCATTGCTGCGACGAAAGTGAGGCCGGCTCATCCCGAGGAGATCCGTGAATGGTTCGGCGCGGACGCGGGATCCTTAGGCCCTGTGGGTGTGAAGGAACTCACCATCCTTACCGACGAGGCGCTTCGGAACCGCCGTGATCTGATCTCCGGCGCCAACCGAGACCACTATCATCTGCGCCACGTGACGCCCGGACGCGATTTCGAGACAAGCTTCGTCGATCTCCGAGATGTAGCCGAAGGCGATGCATGCGCGCAATGCGGCAAACCCGTCACGCTGCGAAAATGCATCGAGGTCGGACACATCTTCAAGCTCGACCGCCGTTATTCCGAATCGATGGGACTGAGCGTGCTCGACCCCAATGACAAGGAAGTGACTCCGATCATGGGTTCGTACGGCATCGGGCTGGAGCGCATTCTCGCCACCGCCGTCGAACAGAATCACGATGACGCGGGCATGGTATTGCCGGCATCGATCACTCCTTTCGAAGCCATCATCACGCCGGTGAATCTGAAGAACGACGCCCAGCGGCAGGCCTCGGAGTCGCTCTATGAGGACTGCCGGAGCCAGGGCATCGACGTGATCTACGACAACCGAAGAGAGCGCGCCGGCGTAAAGTTCTCGGATGCCGACTTGATTGGTATCCCCTACCGTTTCACGATCGGCAAGAAGATTTCCGAAGGAATCGTGGAACTGAAGGTCCGCTCGACACGTCAATCTACCGATGTTAGACTCGAAGAAGCTGCTATGCGGCTCGCCGAGGAGTTGGCGAAGGCCGTCAATCCGAGCGCTTTCACATGATGCTGCTCCGGGAAAACACGGCCCGCGAGCCCCGTTCCCGCCGGCGCTCTCGCGGTTTGCGAAAGCACACCGCGCCCCATTGATCCGAAGTGACGAATTCCAGGGAGTTTCAGGGCGCGGCATGCTGACGAACCAGGTGACGGAATGGGCAAGGGAAAACTTGTAGTCCGCTCTCGTATGCTTGGCCGGCTGTTGCGGCTGGCAAAGAGTCCGTTCGGAAAAGTACTGCTGGCTCTGTTTCTGATCACGGCCATCGCGGGCGGAGTGGCCTTCAACCACTTCTACTGGGAGTACGCGAAACTCATCGACGCCAAGCTGCACGGCGGCCCCTTCAACCGTACTTCCAAGATTCTGGCTGCTCCGGATCCGGTGTTCGTCGGCGACGAGATGTCGATCGCCGATGTTGT
This sequence comes from Bryobacterales bacterium, assembly GCA_026713545.1. GTDB lineage: Bacteria > Acidobacteriota > Terriglobia > Bryobacterales > UBA6623 > JAPPLB01. The sequence goes on along the minus strand of JAPOOG010000087.1, from coordinate 29,856 downwards.
TGCGCACCTGCGCGAGGCGGGTTACTCAGAGTCGCGGCACAACCAGATAGGCCACTTCAGCATCAAGCCGGACTCGATTGAGGTTTATCCGGGGGTACTCTCCTACTTCATTCAGGAACCGGCAGTTCTGTATTTCAGCGAAGGCCGTGTCTCGAGAATCGTTTCCCTGAACGACAACAACCCGCAGACCGCGTACGAGCTGGAGCCCTCCCTCGTCACGAACCTCTCTGATCAGACGCGCTCCAAGCGGAGGCTGGTCGCCTACAACGACATTCCCGCGGTCTTGAGAAACGCAGTACTGGCCATCGAGGACCACCGCTTCTTCAGCCACAGGGGAATCGATATCATCCGCGCGACGCGAGCCGCTTTCGACGGGCTTGTCGAATGGCGCCGGCCTCGGGGAACCTCAACGCTGACGCAGCAGTTAGCGCGCCAGTTCTTCCTGAGACCGGACCCGACCCCCAAGCGCAAGATCGAGGAAGCGATGATCGCTCTGCAACTCGAGAGTCGGCTTACCAAGGAGCAGATCTTCGAGTTTTACGCAAATCAGGTTCCCTTGGGACGGCGCGGTAGCTTCAACGTCATGGGGATGGGAGAGGCTGCCGAAACCTACTTCGACAAAGACCTCCGCGCTCTGGAACTGCACGAAGCGGCGCTGCTGGCGGGCTTGATCCAGCGGCCAAGCTACCTCAACCCCTACCGCCACCCGGAGCGCGCCAAGAAGCGCCGCGACACGGTTCTGCGGGCGATGCTGAGGGAGCAATACATCAGATTGGACGACTACCGGGCAGCCGTTGAGGAGGAGATTGAGCTGGCGCACGGCAAGATCGAATACAGCAACGCGCCGTACTTCGTCGATCTGGTCAACCGTGGCTTACGGCAACACTTCGGCGAGGAAGAATTGATCACGGGGTCGTACCACGTGTACACGACCCTCGACATGCAGCTTCAAAGAGCCGCGGTGGAAGCGATTCGCGTGAGCATGGCCGAAGTCGACGAGAAGGTGGCCCGGCAACACAAACGCGGCAAGTACGCCGCCTTCGGATACCCACCGAGCGGCCCGGCGCCTCGCGCCCAGGCGGCCTTGGTCGCAATTGAACCGACAACCGGCGAAGTCAAGGCGATCGTCGGCGGCCGTAACTACGGCGAAAGCCAACTCAACCGCGTCTTGGCTTACCGACAGCCCGGGTCGGCTTTCAAGCCCTTTGTCTACGCCGCCGCGATCGACACGGCGATCGAGCATGAGGACGATCCCTTTACGTCGCTCACGCGGGAAGTACTGACGCCTATTTCCATCATTGACGATGTACCCACGACGTTCTGGTGGGACGACAAGCCCTACGAGCCGTCGAACTTTGCCAACAAGATTTACGGCACGGTCACGATGCGGACGGCGCTGGTCAAGTCGATGAACATCTCGACCGTCAAGGTGGCGGAATCAGCGGGGTTCGACCGCGTGAGCGACTTGGCGAAGCGGGCGGGATTGGGTGAGAACATTCTAGCTACTCCGGCGGTAGCGCTGGGGGCGTACGAGGTGACGCCGCTCGATATCGCCGCCGCCTATACGGTCTTTGCGAATGGAGGCAAGCGGATGGAGCCGTACTTCATTCGATCCGTCACGGACCCGAAAGGCAACGTTCTGCTGAGAAACCGTCCGCAGGAAGAAGAAGTGCTTGATCCGCGGGTTGCCTACGTCATTACGCACATGCTCGAGGACGTCATTCGCAGGGGCACGGCGGTGCGCGTGCGGGGCATGGGTTTCATCGAGCCCGCCGCCGGCAAGACCGGCACGGATGACGATGGCTGGTTCGCCGGCTACACGTCGAACCTGGTGTGCGTGGCCTGGGTAGGATTCGACGACAATACCGACTTGGCCTTGGAAGGCGCTCACTCGGCGCTGCCGATTTGGACCGAGTTCATGAAGAGCGCGCACACGTTGCGGGAGTATCGCAACCCGGAACCGTTCCAGCCCGTGGACGGCATCGTGACAGCCGAGATCGACCCCGTCACCTACGAGTTGGGCACCTACTCCTGCCCACAAAGGAGCACGGAAGTCTTCGTCGCCGGCTCGCAACCGAACCGCTACTGCCGGCTCCACGGCGGTCGGGGCCGTCAATTGTTGTTGGCAACCAACGTCGCCGGCTGGGATAGCGGGGGCAAGCAGGACAGCGATGAGTCCAAAGTCGAGATCGCCGACAGCGGCATGGAACCGCAGGCATTACCTCCGAGCATCACGATCCCCGTCCTGGATGCGCCGCCGGACAAAGGGCGGCAGGAAGAGGACAGCCCTCCGAAGAAGAAGGGGTTCTTCGGACGTATCCTCGATGCCTTGCGGTAAACCTCGGCTGCGATAAGAAACATCTCATGCAAACCCCTTGGGGCGACGTCCCGGTCAGGGATGCTCACGCGCACTTGTTCTCGCGCAACTTCTTTCGCATTCTTGCGTCGCAGAAGGCCGGGCTGCCCGAGGAGAATCCTGACCATGCGATTGTCGAACAACTCGGTTGGGACTTGCCGCCGAAAGACACTGCTCAACTCGCCGCACGGTGGGTAGAGGAACTCGACCGCTACGGGGTGGAGCAGATCGCGCTGATGGCGAGCCTGCCGGGCGATGAGCAGTCGGCGGCGGACGCGGCGCGGGCCTTCCCCGACCGTATCCACGGCTTCTTCATGCTCAACCCCTGGACGCCCGATGCATTGGACCGAACTCGAAACGCGGTCGAGAAGCTGGGCTTGAAGGGGATCTGCCTGTTTCCGGCGATGCATCGCTTTTCCGTACAGGACGATGCGCTGAGGCCCATTTACGAACTCGCGGATGGATGGCCCTTGGTCGTGTTCGTTCACATGGGGGTGCTGACCGTCGGAGTACGCAAGAAGCTGGACCTGCCGTCGAAGTTCGACATGAGCTTTTCCAATCCCATCTCTTTGCATCGAGTCGCTTTGGAGCACCCCTCGGTCAACTTCGTCATCCCTCACTTCGGCGCCGGATATTTTCGCGAGGTTCTGATGCTCGGAGACTTGGCGCCGAATGTGTATCTCGATACCTCCAGCACGAACTCCTGGGTGAAGTACCTCGCCTCTGAGATGGACCTCAAGGACGTATTCCGTCGAGCCCTTGCGGTTTATGGGGCGCAACGGCTGCTTTTTGGCTCAGACTCGTCATTCTTTCCACGGGGATGGAACAGTGCGGTGCTGGAATCGCAAATAACGATCCTCGAAGAACTCGGTGCTACCGCCGAGGATGTGCGAGCAATCCTCGGCGGCAATCTGAAGCGGCTGCTGGCATGAACCGTTGTTGCCCGGGCTCTTTCGGTTCCAGTTAGGACGTGGCTTGTCTGAGCCTGCCAAAACGGTGTTGCCACGAAACGGCGCCTTCTTACGCACGGTTCTGAGACTGGACGGTCAGATTTCGGCGTGCTTAGATGGGACAGATGAGGGAGAACGCCAAGGCCACCGACACGTTCTCGGCGCTGATCGTAGACGACGAGCAACTGGCGCGAGAGGAGTTGGCGTTCCTGCTCAAACCGTTTCCTTCCGTCGAGGTCGCCGGCACGGCCGGAGACGGCCTCGAGGCACTGCAACTCATCGAGCGGCATCAGCCCGACATCGTATTCATGGACGTCCAGATGCCCGGCCTGAACGGCCTGGAAGTCGTCCGGGAACTGGCGGGCTCGGGAGTGCGCATCCCGTACTTCATCTTCGCCACTGCCTACGATCAGTACGCTGTCCAGGCATTCGAAGTGAACGCGGTGGACTATCTGCTTAAACCCATCGAGAAGGAACGGCTTGCCAAATCGATCGAGCGCGCCGAGAAACTGTTGGCGGCGCCCCCGCAAGAAACCAGCCGCCTGGAGTCGCTCCTGGCGGAACTCAAGAGCGGTTTGCACCGGCCGACGAAGGTGTTGCTCAAGCACAGCAAGCGGCTCCTGCTGGTCGACGCCAAAGATGTGATCTACGCCGGAATCCAGGACGGCCTCATCACCATCGTCTCAACCCAGATCGAAGGCTACTCGAACTACCGAACGATCGAAGAGTTGCAATCCAATCTCGACCCGGCCGTTTTCTGGCGCGCTCACCGCTCGTATCTGGTGAACATCAACAAGATCCAGGAAGTCATCCCCTGGTTCAAGTCGAGCTATCAACTGCGGATGAGTGACAAACGACGCACCGAAATCCCCGTCAGCCGGGCGCAGACGAAACGGTTGCGAGAGCTGTTCAAGCTCTGAGTCGAGTCACCAAGCTCGGCGGGTTAGGGCTGAGAAGGCGGCGCCTCGGCCGGCTGCTGCGTCTCGTCGACGACTTCCCCGAAGATGATGTCGGCGTCGCTCTTGAACTGCTTGTAGTCTTCATACTTGATGATCATGCGGATGCGCTGGTCGCCGCTCTTGAAGTGCAGGACGTCATCAGCGCGCGTATACACCGGGAACCAGTATTTGCCGTCAATCTGGTCCCGGTAGGTCTCAAAACGCGGGAACTGATTGTCTTCTTTCTTTTTGAGCAAGCCCACACCCTTGCCGTAGGTCTTGACGATCTGGAGATCCCGCTGGTCGACCCAGATTTGCCCCTCGAAGTAGCGTTTCCCCTTCTCGAGTTTCTTCGGCTTGACAGCGAAAACATAGGTCTCGATCTCGTCAACCTGTTCCGGGCCGATATATCGGACGTTGTAATCGGGGCGCTCGGAAGTGGTCATGACGAATGGCTGCACATCGCGCAGATCCTGCATGTCCTGCGGCGTAAGGATGATGTTGCGGAGCGTTGGCACCGGTGAATAGACCACCCTCTCATTGCGTCTGCCGTCGGAGCCGAAGATGATGTCCTGCACCAGTTCGTACCTGCCACGCACCCTTCCCGAATCGGTGTATTCCAGGATCTTGACTGTTTGCCGATAGGTGTAGTTGCCGCGTGCGCGGGCGAACTCGGTCTCCTTGGCGACGAACTGATCGATCAACTGCTCGGTCGGCAAGGGTAGACCGACCGTGACTGCGTCTGCCGCAACGACAGGCTGTGGGGCGGCCAGAGCCGTCACGACCAGAACTGCCCTGAACAACGAGATCGGTTTCATCGCTTTGCACCTCTCAAGGGTCTGACTGATTATCACACGTTCAACCGGATTTCACCCTACTATTCACAGACGTAGCCGCACTCGGAAACGGTTACCCACTAAACCGCCCTGCGCCCTGGTGCTCACCGAAGACACTTCGCAGTGCGTCGGAAACTTCACCGAGCGTAGCGTAGCTCCCGACCGCGTCCAGGATCAGCGGCATCAGATTTGCATTCCCGCGCGCGCCCTCCGACAGGGCCTCCAAGCCGCGCTTGACCCGCGCGGAGTCGCGCCAACGCCGCAACGCTTCGAGTTCTTCCCGGCGCCGTTCTTCCAACTGCGGATCGATCTTCACCGTCGGAACGGACTCTCTGTTCTCGGACTGAAACGCATTGACGCCGACAACCTTGCGCTCCCCCACCTCGACACTTCTCTGGAAACCGTAGGCCGCGTTCTCGATTTCACGCTGCACGTAGCCCTGCTCGATCGCGCTCAGCATCCCACCCAGAGCGTCGATGCGGGCAAGATATTCCCTCGCTTCTTCTTCGATTCTGTCCGTCAGCCGCTCGATTTCGTACGACCCGGCAACCGGGTCCGCGGTATTCACGACGCCGGTTTCTTCAGCAATCACCTGTTGCGTTCGCAGCGCCAGCTTGGCGGCCTGCTCGGTCGGCAAGGCGAGAGCCTCGTCGAAGCCGTTCGTGTGGAGAGACTGCGCCCCGCCCAACACCGCGGACAGCGCCTCGCAAGCGGTGCGCACGACGTTGACATACGGTTGCTGCGCGGTCAGAGAAGAGCCCGCCGTCTGCACATGGAAGCGCATCCGCAAGGACGCCTCGTTGCCGGGACGAAAGCGCTCTCTCATGGAACGGGCGTAGAGGCGCCGGGCCGCTCGAAACTTCGCGATCTCCTCCAGGAAATCGCGGTCAGCACTGAAGAAGAACGACAACCGCGGAGCAAAATGGTCGATGTCCAGCCCCGCCGACAGCGCGGCCTCGATGTAGGCAAATGCGTTCCCCAGGGTGAAAGCCACTTCTTGAGGAGCGGTCGCACCGGCCTCCCTCATGTGGTAGCCGCTGATCGAGATCACATTCCATTTCGGCAGTTCCCTGCCGGCCCAGGCGAACAGATCCGTCACGATCCGCATCGAGGCTTGCGGTGGATAAATGTAGGTGCCTCGGGCGATGTATTCCTTGAGGACATCGTTCTGCACCGTCCCACGAAGGCTGCTCGTATCGACCCCCTGCTTGCGGGCCGCCGCGACGTAGAGCGACAACAGTATGCTCGCCGTCGAGTTGATCGTCATGGAGGTCGAGACATCACCCAGCGGGATGCGGTCAAAAAGTTGCTCGATGTCGCGCAGGGAACTGATCGCAACGCCCGCTCTGCCCACTTCACCCAGCGACCGGGGATGGTCCGAGTCGTAGCCCATCTGCGTCGGCAGGTCGAAGGCGACCGACAAGCCCGTGATGCCCTGCGAAAGAAGATAGCGGTAGCGCCGGTTCGATTCCGCAGCGTCCCCGAGACCGGCGTACTGCCGCATCGTCCAGAGACGATCGCGGTACATGCCCGGATAGATCCCGCGCGTGTAGGGGAAGGCGCCTGGCAGCCCGAGAGATTCATCACTGGCCGCGGGATCGCTCATCGACTCGCCGAGGGTTCGGCCACGTCCTATCTCCCCCGCGAAACACGACGCGCGCGCCGGAAAGAGGAGACTCCGAAACCCCCAAATATGATCACGAAGGCCGCCAGGGCCACGACACGCCAGAAGTTGGCGGGGTCGCGATCCATCTGCTGATAAGTGGGGATCAGCCCGCCGGCTCCGAATGTAGCCAAGAGCGCGAAAGCAATGAAGATGAAACCCACGATCTGATGGAACAGTTCCCGCCCAACCTGCAGGAGCTTGACCCAGAACTTCCTGGCTTCCTGAAGAGCGATCGCTCCCAAGCCTCCCCAGCGCGTAACGGGCATGGTCAGCCACCATGCTATCAGAGGGGCCATGGTTGCCCGCGTTCGTGTCAACGCAATCCCAGAACGTTCCCCTTTCCCGGCATGGGTTCCTTTTGCGTTCACCGCAGCGGAAGCAGCCTGGAGGGCAATGGGAGCTGCGGTGAACGGCGCTCGTCGTGAGGCCGAGCGAGAACGCTGGACGGGTTCGCGGACCCTGGCTCAGGAGCATATTTTCTGCCGGGAAATAGTGGGTAATGCCGGGAAATAGTGGGAAATTCCAGACAGGCAAACAGTGACTCGTCGGCGGGCGCGACCGTCGGTGCAGCGGTTCTTGGAGGTGCGACTCTTGCATACCCACGGCAAACCGAACGGCCATAAAGGCCGTGATTCGTGTCTCGTGAGCCGCACGGACTTCGCCTCGCCACCTGGTGAGCAAGGCAGGGCAGAATTCCCGCCTCGCAGTTCTCATGCTATGCAGCCCGGGGCGGGAAAAAAAGACTGAAGGGCTTCAGTACCTTCATGTACCAAAAGAAACTTTTTCCTTCGCCATCCGCTTTGCTCACCAGGGGAACTTCTCCCATTGCGCCGACACGGTTGCCCGCGTTCGGTTCGGACCGCCGAGCGGCCGTTCGGGAGCAGCACCAACCTACCCGGGTCTGGATCAGAAGTCCACGGTGAGAATCGCGACGGTCATCTCGGGATGACTCAGGCCCTGGGGGGGATGAGAGCCGTGCCCAGATTCTGCCCTTGCAGCAGGCGTTCCAGCACTCGCGGCTCGGCGCCAGCGACGATTCGTACTTCCGGAATGCCCCGGGCGATTCCCGCCACGGCGGCGCGCAGCTTCGCCTCCATGCCGCCCTTGGCGACACCGGTCTCGATGAGGCTCAGGGCTTCGTCCGCAGGAAGAGTACTGATGCGCCGTCCCTCGCCGTCGAGCACACCCTCCACATCGGTGAGAAAGACCAATCGATCCGCTTTGAATCCGCCGGCGCAGGCGACCGCCATCTGGTCGGCGTTGACGTTGAAGACGGCCCCTTGCCGGCCGCCGGCGATGCAGGCCACCGTGGGCAGATAGCCGTTGGCGCTGAGCAACTCGATCACGGAGGCGTCGACTTGCTCCACCTCGCCCACGGCTCCGAGTTCCCCGGAAAGCCGCCGCGCCTGAACCAGCCCGGCATCGATGCCCGATAAACCGACGGCGCGCACCCCTTGCTGCTGCAGCGCGGCCACCAGTCGATGGTTCACCAAGCCGGCGAGAGTTCGGATCACGGCATCAAGGATGTGCGGAGGCGTGACGCGAAAGCCGCCGCGAAACTCGCTCTCGATCCCATGCTCCCGCAAGTAGCGGCTGAGCTGCTTGCCGCCCCCATGAACAACGACGGTCTGGTGTCCTGCCTTGACGACGGCCGCCAGCTTCTCCGCCACGGACAGCCTGCTTTCGGAGGTGTCGATATGGGCGCCCCCGATCTTGATGAGAAGTTTCACGAAACGAGACTCCGAAAAGAGCTGCAGACGGGGCGGCGGTGACTACAGCAGGGCTTCCGTCTCGGGAAGCCCCAGCACGAGGTTCATGTTCTGTACGGCTTGGCCCGCAGCGCCCTTGACGAGATTGTCGATCGCCGCCACGATGACGACCCGCTTGGTCTTCGGATCCGCCTTGATCCCGATGTCGCAGAAGTTGGTGTAGTTGACCGTCTGCAGATCGGGCAATTCGCCTTCGGGAAAGATCCGGACAAAGGGTTCGTCATTGTAGACCTTGCGGTAGATCGCCGCAATCTCGTCGTAGCTCATCGATTCGGCCGTGCGGACGTAGATCGTCTCGAGTATCCCGCGATGCACCGGCAGCAATTGAGCGGTGAAGCTCAACTCGTGTTCCTCCACGTCGGACGTGAGCAGCAACTCCGGGACATGCCGATGCACCAGCACGGCGTAGGCACTGAAATTCTGGGTCACCGCCGAAAAATGAGTCCTGGGGGAGAGCTTCTTGCCCGCGCCGCTGACCCCTGACTTGGCGTCACAGATCACGCCTGCCTCACGGTCCAGCACACCTTCGATCACCAACGGACGCAGGGACAGGTTGGCGGCCGTCGGGTAACAGCCCGGGTTCGACACCAGACGCGCTACCTTCGTCACGTTGCGGAAGTACTCGGGCAAACCATAAACCGCTTCGGCCAGAAGATCAGGGCGGTTATGTTCGAGGTTGTACCAGCGCTGGTAATTGCCGACCGTCCGCAGCCGAAAGGCGGCGCTCAAGTCGATGACCTTCAGCCCCGCGTCGAGAGCCTTCGGCACGAGTTCCAGGGAAACTTCATGCGGCGTCGCAAAGAAGACCACGGCGAGTCCGCCGTCCCGCAGCGCTTCGTCCCCCCAAGGCAGCCGTTGCAGATGGCCGTCGAGGAAACTTGTCTCGTCCTCGGTTCGGGTGCGGTGCTCGAGTAGAACCGGCTCGACCTGCCGGTGGCGCTCGAGAATCTTCACGAGCTCCGCGCCGCTGTAGCCTGTGAAGCCGACAATGCCGGCGCGTATCCTGTCACCCATTCCCGGCCCCTGAATGTCTTTATGATACGGGCCGCTACCGTGTCAGACAACATCGGGACACAGCGGCTTTGGCGCTCTCGACCGAGAGTTTCGCCACGCCCTTGACCGTTGCGTCACCCGCCCAATCGAAGTGTTCCGTCTTGCACTGAGTGGCGTACATGAGCGAATCGAGTACGTTCGGAGCCCTTGCAAATCCCGGTCACGGCACGGCAGTGCCGCCCATCGCCCGTCCCATCGACCTATCGAACCCCTCCTCGCCGCTTCGCTCATTCTCTCTCTCGACATGCGGAAACGGCAGTGTGATCAAGCAACACCCAAAATCCAAAAGTCCGGCAGACTACCGACCCTGGACCAACCTGTTTTGTATATCCAGCACCTATAATGGCGCCGGAGGCTGTTGATGGCGCGTTCCTTTTCCCGCAGGACTTTCCTCGCCGCTGGCGCCGGCGCAGCCGCCTGCTCCTCTGAGCCACCCGTCAGCGAACCCGCAGCCGTTGGGGCGCAGGCGATTCTCGACGTCCACTGCCACACTCTCCACACCGGACGCAGGAACGAACAGCTCCTGGCGCACCAGAAGGAATTGGGCGTCACGAAAACCGTGCTCTTGCCCGGCGAGGGCTGGATGCTCGAGCGGATCGGCGGGGATGAGCAGTGCGCGGAACTCGCCGCGGCCCACCCCGATCAGTTCGTTCTCTTCGCGAATGCGGATGCCGCGGCGGATGACTCTGTTGCGATCCTGGCCGATCATCTGGATGCCGGCGCAGCAGGCATCGGCGAGCAGAAGTTCAAAGTGGCGATTGACGGTAGAGAAATGCGCCGGATCTTCGATCTTGCCCGCGAACGGCAAGTCCCGGTGCTGGTCCACTTCGAACACGAGATGTACAACCTGGGCATCCAGAACTTCCACAAGATTCTGGAGGCGTATCCGGACGTCACCTTCCTCGGCCACGCGCAGACGTGGTGGGGCAACATCGATGCCGGCCTGGATCAGACCGTCATGTATCCGAAAGGCCCTGTCAAACCGGGTGGCCTGACCGATCGTTTACTCGCCGACTACCCCAACATCTACGGTGACCTCTCGGCGGGCTCCGGGCGCAATGCCATCACGCGCGACAAGGAGTTCGCCAGAGGTTTTGTCGACCGGCATCAGGACAAGCTGGTTTGGGGCAGCGACTGTCCGTGCCACGACGGCAGGGGCGCCGGCCGGAGGGACAACCAGTGCATCGGCGCCACCTGTCTCGCCGCGCTCAGGAACCTCGCGCCCGACGACGAAGCTTACCGAAAGATCGGCTGGGGCAACGGAGCGAAGATTCTCGGTCTCGGTTGAGGCGAGCATCTCCCCAAGACTCCAAAACCGCCAAGAAGACTGTCAATCGCCTACGACCGTTTCCCGTTTGATCCAGTCGATGAGGGCGTCGCGGACGAGGATGCCGCGGTCCTCAAGTTTGAAACCGTTCTCGATCCACCGATCTCCGATGAAGCTATTCGTCGCGACGACATACTCCCTTCCCGGATCGACCAGGATCCCGCTCAACTGTTGCGGCAATGAGCCGCCTTTGAAGCTGCCTACGTAGATGCTGTTGCCGAAGGGCAGTACGTTCCAGACATGCCGCGCCAGGAGCTCTCCTTCCGGCAGTCTGTCGCGGATGCCACCTCGATTCATGTAGGCGATATCCGCGCCCACTGCTTCGCGCATCACCTTTTCGATAAGGGGTCTGATCTCGCGACTGCCGAGTTGCCGTGCCGCTCGGCCAATCGGCACATCGACGATCTCGGAGACTTTCGATTCCCATTCGTCGACCCGTTTCGCCACCTCGGGGTCGGGAGCATACGCATCAGCCGTGATCGGAATCCGCACCCAGTCGTAAGAGACGACCTGGTTCTTCGCCGTATCCACCTCGAGCGTGAGCTTCCCCAGTTCACGTCCATAGGCCCGGACCTTGACACACGGACGGCCGTTGCGGACCTTCACTTCGTCCTGACCGCCGTGATTGTGCCCGGATACGACAACGTCCACATCGACCGCCTGCTCCAGCACCTCGTCGTCTTCGTCGTCGAAAGTGTGGGAAAGCACCACGACGAGGTCCACCTCGCCCTGCAATTCGCGGGCTTGGCGCTGGACCGTGCCGGCGACCGGGAGAGCGCGCCAAGGGCCTCGAAACTCTGTTTTGGTGATCTCCGGAAGCCTGGCGGTAATCGCGCCAATGACCGCCAGTCGAACTCCGTTGATCTCACGGAGCACATACCCCTCACCGGTGATCAGGCGGTTGTCCGAGTCGACGAGATTGGCCGTCACGGTGGGGAACTCGGCCTTCGCCAAGAACTCGGGGATCTTCCGCCAGCCGTAGTCGAATTCGTGATTTCCCAACGTGTTCACATCAATGCCGAGATGATTCGCGACTTCCCATACCGGCAACCCTTCGAAAATGCTCGACACCGGCGTTCCCTGAACGAAATCACCGGCGTGGAGCACGATCGTCGACGCAGGCGCTTTCGCCCGCTCCTGCTTGATGGCCGCCGCCACGTAGGCGAAGCCGCCCCGGCCTTCCGCGTCCGGCAGAAAGCGCGCATGCAAATCAGTGGTGTGCAGGATCGTGATCGAGCGAACATCGGAGTCCGCACCACCGCATGCTCCCAGCAGGAGCAGCAAAAGGACGAAGCCTGATGCTCTCCGCTGAAGCCGGGTAACGGTTTGTTGCACGCTGGGACTGATTACTCCGAGGGTATGCCGCAGGCGCTACAAGCGGGTAACCGGGATGGAAGCCATCCCATAGAGATGACCGCCCTTGACGGTCGCCACCGGTCGTAGGAGCCGGTGCCCGATTCGGGTCGCGCCCTGCGCGTCTCTGAACACGAAATCACCTTCCGCCAGATCAAACACGGCCACGTCCGCCTCAGCGCCGACTTTCAGTGTACCCAGCCCGTTGAGTTGGCCGTGGATCATCGAGGGGTTCTTCGTCGCCCGCTCGATGACCTGCTCCAGCGTCAAGCCGAGCTGCATGAACTTCGAAAGCGTCGTCGCGAGATCGAACACAGGGCCGTTTACGTTCCACTGATGCACGTCGCTCGATATCGTGCCTGGCAGGACATCCTGCTCCAACGCGAGTTCCGCTGTGTCGAACGAGAAGCTCCCGGCGCCGTGTCCGACATCGAGGTGAACTCCGCGGGCAATCGCCTGATGGACGGACGGCAGAATGCGCCCGTTGTCGTCGATAATGCCGCCGTCTTTGTCCCGAAAGCAATGCGTCAGCACATCGCCCTTCTTCAGCATGCCCATGATGTCGTTGACGGGCGAATACGAAGCTCCGATGTGGACCATCAGAGGCAGCTTGACGGCATCCGCCGCCTCTCGCGCCATGCCGAGCGCCTGAAGGTCGTGCGGCCCGGTGATGTTTTCCGTCAGGCGGACTTTCACGCCCATGATCACATCGCGGTGTTTCTCGATCGTCGCCGCGGTGAGCTTTGGATTCACGTAGCGCAACTCGATCAACTCGCCCCAAGCGTTGTCCATCGATAGCGTCGACTGGCCGACCACGGAAATGTTCAACATGGCCTTGACGCGGGTGTCGGCCTGGTTGATGACATATTTGCGGAAGCCCGGGAAGGTATTTGCGCCGGCTGAGCCGGCATCGACCACTGTCGTGACCCCTTTGGCGATGTGATTCGGGTCACAGGGAATCGAAAGCGGCGCCACGCCGTCGTAGACGTGCACGTGCATGTCGATCAAGCCGGGGGTCACGATCTTGCCCTTCGCCTGAAGCACGTGCAACGCGTCGGACTCGGGGATGTTCCGCGCGAGCAGCGCTACCTTGCTCCCCGAGATCGCGATGTCGCGGTTCGCCGAGATCTCCTGGCTGGGGTCGAGGAGCCTGCCGCCCTTGACGAGCAGATCATACTTGTACGACGGAGAACGCTGCGCCTTGAGAAGCCCGCTCTCCTCCGTTGCGAGACCGCACATCAGCGCTGAGCCGATGGCGGTCTGGCGAAGAAATCGACGGCGCGAATGCTGCTGACGGCGGGGATGCCCGTGCTTCATGGTGGTTGAATGTTAGCACGCGGAGCACAGCCTTTCTTGCAGCGGCACACTGTCCTCCGGCACCCGCCAGACGGCCCTTACCAGTAGCCAGGAACGCGGTACGCCTCATCGCCGCCCGGCCACGGAGGCATCGTTACGCAGAGGAATCGAAGAGGCGACGAGCCGGTGTTTCGGAACTGGAAATGGACGCCGGTGGGGAACGTGAGCGAGACGCCCGGAGCGACCGCCGTGACTTCCTCCTTGGCACCGTGCTTGCGCCAGACTTCGCCTTGCCCATCGACAAAAAACCAGATCTCTTCGACCGTGCGATGCGCGACAGCGAGCGACATCTCGCCTGGAGGGAGGGTACAGTGAACCGTACTCGCTCGTTCGGTCGCGGCGAGGAGGCGGATCTCCGATTGATCAGGAGCCAGACAGTCGTAGTGCTCGGATAGCGTCCTGGTCTGCATCGCGTTGTCCTTCAAATTCCCACCAGGTTCGGCTGCAGCTTCCGGTAGCCTCGTTCCAACGCCCAGACGTCCAGGGGCAAAGCGGCGACCTCATCAACGTCGGGCACGGCCTGGACGTCCTTGGCGAGATCCACGTGATGCAGATACCGCTGGCACGTGTCGCAGACCTGGGTCTGCAAGTGGTCGATCTGCCGGGGGGAGTAATAGGCGATCTTCTTTTCATCCCGCTCGCCGCACGACGCACATTGGCTGCGTGGAAAAGGCCACTCACTCAGGCAGAGGGAGCAGGCCAGCGTCAGTGCCGCGCCGTCCCCCTCGGGTCGCAGCACGCCGACCTGCGGAGAGTGCCCACAGTGAGGACAGCGGTTGTCCAGGTGCGATCTGCCGCTGTCACCTTGGCTGATCACATGCGGCTGCAGAAGCACACGCGCGAAGAAGCTCCGGGCCGAAGAGGTGTCGATCTGCTCGAGATAGGCATAGAGGGCTTCGCGGCAGGCTCCCTCGTCGAGCGCTTCGGCGGCCTGCTTCAAGACTCGAGAGCCTTTCTCCCGCACCAACCGACGCAGGGGTTCGTGCATCTCGAGAGCGGACTCGACGTACGAAGCGGTTCCGCTCCTCTCTGCTTGCTGTTGAAAACGCGCGATCTCTCCATAGAACTCCAGCGCCTCACGCGACGCCGGATAGCGCGCGGCCAACGCACGCGCCCGCGACTCCCGCCGCCGGCTCAGTTCTTGGAAATCTCGCGATACCACTTGGGATGATGCGAAGTCGCCCAGCCGGGCGTCACCCATCCCCGGATCATGGCGCGGAAGGAGCCGGGCACAGCCGCGGTCCCCATATAGATGTGCAGGATAATCATGCCGATCGAGCCCGCCGCGACAATGGGATGGATCAGGATGGCCGCGAGCCTGAAGTTCCGGGGCATCCACTCGGGGAACCACAGGACGACACCGCTGGCGAGCAAGAGCAAGGTGAGAACCACCTGCCCCCAGAAGAGCATCTTTTGACCGCCATTGAAGCGGCCCGCCGCCGGCAGTCCCGCCTCGTCGTGAACGGCGTATTTCTTCGCATGGCGGAGCCATGTGCGGTCGTCGGAGTCAAGCCGCATCTGCCGTGCCCAGATGAGGAACATCGCACCGACGAGCAGCGCAAAGACGATCCCACCCCAAGGGTGTCCCCAGCGGGTCACGACTCCCCCGCCGAGGACGGTGGCGAGCCAATAGAGATGATGACTCCAAAGGGCGAGGCCCGAAAGAGCGGCATAGAGAAAGCTGAGCGCGGCCAGCCAGTGAATGGCGCGCTCTGCGAACGAGAAGCGATGGACGGGCCTAGCCTGCATGTCTTACCGCCTGACCGCTAAGCATCGCTGCCCTCCTCGTCGCCCGTTGGCTTCGGACCGTAGCGAAGGTAGTGGAAGAAAGCCCCCAAGATGCCG
Source organism: Bryobacterales bacterium (assembly GCA_026713545.1). Taxonomy (GTDB): domain Bacteria; phylum Acidobacteriota; class Terriglobia; order Bryobacterales; family UBA6623; genus JAPPLB01. The sequence continues at coordinate 14,407 of JAPOOG010000087.1, read as the reverse complement.
CCGGTGAACAGCAGATTGCCGAGCCACTTGACGGGACCCTGCCACAGCGACACGGTCCAGGGGATCTTAGGGTCTTTCGGCAGCCCGTAGCTCTCGGGGTCGGCGGCGTCCTTCAGCACGTAGAGGACATGAGTTCCTCCGACACCCTCCGGGTTGTAGATGCCGGCGCCGGCGTGGCCGTCTTGCTTGAGTTCACCGGCTCGAGCATTGGCGATCTGTATCAGATCCTCTCGGGTGCCGAAGGTCAGGCAGTTCGTGGGACACGCCTTGATACAGGCGGGCTCGAGTCCCACAGCGGTGCGGTCCGAACACAGCGAGCACTTGTAGACCTTCTTCGAGTTCGGGCTGAGCCGGGGAACGTCGAACGGGCATCCGGTGATGCAGTAGCCGCAACCGATGCAGAGATCGTGGTTGAAGTCGACGATGCCGTCCTTTTGTTGGAAGATGGCGCCCGGCGCGGGGCATGACCTCAGGCAGCCGGGATCGACGCAGTGCATGCACTGGTACTTGGCCATGTTCCACGTCATCTGGCCGTCTTCTCGCGAGAGTTCGTTGAACTTGATCAGGTTCCAGAAGTTGTGCTCGAGGTCCGGCAACGTCTGGTAGCTTCCGTCGAAGCCGCTGATGGTGAAGTCTTGATCGTTCCATTCCTGGCAAGCGACTTCGCAGGCCTTGCAGCCGATGCAGGTCGAGGTATCGACGAGTTTGGCGACGGTGTGCATGCGGTTACACTTTCTCCAGGTTGACCAGGAATCCCTTGTACTCCGGCGTGCCGGAGTTCGGATCCATCACCGACGGCGTCAGATTGTTGACAAGCGGCCCCTTGACGCGCCCCAGGAAGCCCCAATGTATCGGCAGGCCGACCTGGTAGATGGTCTTGCCGGCGACTTGCAGTCCCCGCATGCGTTTCGTGACCAGCGCCGGGCCCTCGACGCTGCCGCGCGCCGACGTTACCCGGACGCGGTCGCCGCTCGCGATGCCCTTCTCTTCGGCAAGCGCCTGGGGCAACTCGACGAAGAAGGTGGATTGCAGCTCCGAAGTGGCGGAAACGTGCTTCGTCCAAAAGTGAAAGTGCTCGGTGAGCCGGTAGGTAATGGCGACGTACGGGTACTGCTCGGCATTCCCCAACGGATCGAGGTCACTCGAGAACTTGAGCGCGGCCGGGTTGTCGCCGACGTTCGGATGCAACAGATTTTCGACCGGTGACTCAGCGGGCTCGTAGTGCTCGGGGAACGGGCCTTCGGCGAAGTCCGGCGCAAACAGCTTCGCCACTCCTTCGGCCAGCATGATGAATGCGCCGTTGGCCTCCGGTGGAGCGTCGGCCTTGTAATCGGGGACATCACCCACCCAGCGATTGCCCTTCCAGCGGACGGGAGCGCGTGTTTCGTCCCAGGGCTTACCGTCGGCGTCCGCCGAAGCGCGGTTGTAGAGGACACGGCGGTTCGCGGGCCAACTCCAGGCCCAGTCGGCGTAGAGGCCAAGTCCGGTCGGGTCGCTCTGACCCTGCCTTTCCATCTGGTTGCCGGCTTCGGTGAACGAGCCCGAGTACAACCAGTTGCCGCACATGGTCGATCCGTCGTCCTTGAGCGCACCGAACCCCGGCACTTGCCGCCCGCTGCGAACGTCCTTGCCACTGATTTCCCTGGCGACTTCGGTGAGCGACGGCGAGACCGGGTTGGCGTAGCTCCAGTCCATGGCGAGGAGCGGTTCCGGGGATGCGCCGCCTTCCTTCTCGTACAGCTCGCGCAGCTTGAGGAAGAGCCGTGAGATGATTTCCTGGTCGTCCATCGCGTTGCCGGGGGCGTCGACCGCCTTGTACTTCCATTGGAGCCAACGCGAGGAGTTGACAAACGTGCCGTCTTTCTCCGCGAAACAGGAGGCGGGCAGCAGAAAGACTTCGGTTTGAACGTTCTCGGGGTCGGTGACCTCGCCGTAGTACTTCTCCTGAAGCTCCTTGGCCTTCCAGAACGCCGCCGTTTCCGTCTCGAAGTTCTCGGCGACGATCAACCACTTCAGTTTGCCGAGCGCCTCGATCATCTTGATGCTGTTGGGTCCGCCCGCGACGGGATTCATCCCAAACGAGATGAGGCCTTCCTTCTTGCCGGCGTACATTTCGTCGAAGAGGTAGCCCCAACTGTGGGTCGCCCCCTCGGCGATTTTCGGCAGGTAGTCATAGCCGAACTGGTTCCGATGCGTGGCGTGCTCTCCGTAGTAGGCCCTGAGCAGGCTGACCAGGAACTTTGGAGTGTTGCCCCAATAGTTCAACGAGTTCGGCCGGAGCGGCTTGGGCGAGTTGGCACGGTTGTACTCGGCGAGGCTGGTCCAGTTGGCGCGCGGGACTTTCAGATAGCCCGGCAGCATATTCCAGGCGCCGAGGTCGGTGGCGCCTTGAATGTTCGAGTGTCCCCGCTGCGCGTTGACGCCGCCGCCGGGCATGCCGATGTTGCCCAGCATCAGTTGCAGCATCGCCGCGGTGTGGATGAGCTGCACCGAGTGGCTGTGCTGCGTCCAGCCGAGCGCGTAGAGGATCGTGCCCGAGCGCCCGGCGCGGCCGGTGGAGCAGATGACTTCGGCGACCTGCTCGAACTCCTCCGCGGTGCAACCGGAAATCGATGCGACCTTTTCCGGCGTATAGCGCGCGTAGTGCTTCTTGAGGAGCTGGAAAACGCAGCGCGGGTGCTCAAGGGTCTTGTCGATGCGAGCGTAGCCATCCGCGCCGCGCTCGTACTCCCACGTGGACTTGTCGTAACGTTGCCTATCTTCGTCCCAGCCGGAGAAGTAGCCGTCTGCAAACGAGAAGCCCTCCTTCACGATGAACGGCGCGTTCGTATGTTCGCGAACGTAGTCGGCGTGAAACCGATCGTGGCTGAGCGCGTAGTTGAGAAGCCCGCCGAGGAATGCAATGTCGGTGCCCGAGCGGATCTGAACATACTTGTCGGAGACCGCCGCAGTACGGTTGAAGCGCGGGTCGACGCAGACGAGCCTGGCCTTGCGATGACGCTTGGCTTCCATGACAAAGCGGAAACCGACGGGGTGATTCTCGGCAGGGTTCCCGCCCATCACCAACACGACATCGGTGTTGGCCACGTCGGTCCAACCATTGGTCATGGCTCCGCGGCCGAACGTGGCGGCCAAACTGGCCACCGTCGGGCCGTGTCAAAGACGGGCCTGGTTTTCGTACGTCAGGATCCCGAGACTGAACCGAAACTTGCCCAGCAGGTAATTGATCTCGTTGGTATCGGTGCAGCCGCCGATGATCGCGACGTTATCGAGGCGATTCACCGTGCGGCCTCGAGCGTCCTTCGCCTCGAAGCCGCGGTCGCGGGAGTCCTTGATGCGGCGTGCCATCTTGTCGATGGCTTCGTCCCACGGAATCACCTTCCACGCTGTCGCACCGGGAGCGCGGTAAAGCGGTTCGGTCAAGCGCTGGTCGTTGACGACGAACTGCTTGAGCGAAATCCCCTTGGGGCACAACGTACCGCGGTTCACCGGACTCGCCGGATCGCCTTCGATATGAACGACCGCCGACTTGACGTTCTTCGCCCTGTCACCCAGGGTATGGATGATCACGCTGCAACCCACGGCGCAATATGGACAAATGCTGTGGGTTTGCGTGGTGCGTGCGATTTTCAGTTCACGGGCGGCGGCCCGAGCGGGCTGAAGATCAAATCCGAAGGCGGTCGTCGCCAGGGCGGCGCCCGTCTTGAGGAAGCCTCGCCTGGTTACTTCTACATCGGATGGCATCGCTTTCAAGACTGGTCGCCCGGTTGTATCACGGTACTTCGCGGGGTGTCAATTTTTCCCGAGCATTCAGGAGATTTCCCGGTCGCGGCGGTTTTCGCGAATGAAGGTGATGATCGATTCCAGCGGCGTGCCGGGCTGAAACACCGCGGCTACACCCAGACGTTTCATGGCGTCGATGTCCTCGTCGGGGATGATGCCGCCCAAGACAACTCGCACGTCGTCCATTTCCTTCTCCTCGAGCAGTTTCATGACCCGCGGAATAATTGCGGTGTGCGCGCCCGACAGGATCGACAAACCGATGAACTCCACATCTTCCTGGAGCGCCGCGTTCACGACCTGCTCCGGCGTCTGTCTGAGACCGGTATAGATCACTTCCATGCCGGCGTCCCGCAGCGCCCGCGCGATCACCTTCGCGCCGCGGTCGTGGCCGTCGAGGCCGGGCTTGGCGACCAGAACACGGATCGGCGTGGCGGAAGTTGAGAAGGATGCTGCGCTCATGGGTTGCCGTGCAGCGGAATAGCCATTATAGAAAGCCGCCCTGGTCAGGTTGGCGGCGGCGCCTTGACCGCCTTACCGGCCGCCGCGCCTTTGACGAACGCAGCGTCCTCGAGAGTCACTCGGCCGTTGACCAGCACATGGCGAATCCCTTCCGAATAGTGAGCCGGGTCCTCAAACGTGCCCTTGTCGATCACGGTGCCGGGATCGAAGACGACGATGTCAGCGTCGGCGCCCACGCTCAGCCGGCCCTTCTTCTTCATCATGGGCGCGCGGCGCTCGAGCCGCTGCGCCGGCGCAAGCGACATCTTCCGCAGCGCGTCCATCAGCGAGAGCGCCTTCTGCTCCCGGACATAGCGGCCCAGAATGCGTGCGTACGTCCCGAACGTGCGCGGGTGGGCGCGGCCCTTGTCGAGCCACATGCCGTCGCTGGCGATCATGGTGATCGGGCTCGCGACAGCGGTTCGCAGGTTCTCTTCGCTGTAGCTCGGCGGACTGATGATGGTGCCGCCCTGCTCGCGGTATTTCCCGAAGGTCTCACGGCTCAAGGTTGCGCCGGTCTCGACCCAAATGTACCCCGCGAGCCGCTCGTCGTCATACGTGCGCCAGTCATTGAACAGATGGGACTGGATCAGCGTCGAACCGCGGTTGTAGGGGTAGCACTCGGTCGTCACGTCCTCACCCCGCCCTTGTGCGGACACGATGATGTCGAGGTACTGCGGGATGCGCGTCGAGGCGCTGCTGTTGATGTGGACAATGTGCAGCGGCGCCCCGGTTTCCTTCGATGCATCGAGGACTTCCTGGATGTTGGCGAATCCGGGCGGCTCGGAAGCGCGCATGTGGACGTGGCAATTGGCGTTGTGCTCCGCCGCCACACGAAATATCTCGACAACCTCCCCGGTCGTCGCACCGGGCGTATAGGCAAGGCCGAAGCCGACAGCGGGCGCTCCTTCCGAAAGCCCGCGGCGAATGCGGTCCTTGAGTTGTTCGAGTTGCCCGGCATCGAGGGGCTTCAGGAGCGCTTCGCCCTCGAGGCCTGGGTTGCTGCCCAGCACGGCGAGGTTGCGCGAATAGGGATGGCTGATGCTCGCCCCGAAGTTGACGGGCGTCTTCCCCTCGCGCTCGCCGTACCAGGCGGCGATATCCTCGACGCCGATCTCGAGCTCCAAGGCCGTCGTGATGCCGTCGTGAATCTGCGCCTTGTAGTTGTCCGGACTATGTCCGTGCTGATGCAGGTCGATGAAACCCGGCGCCACGACCTGCCCGCTCGCATCGAGCACTTTAGCGCCCGAGAGCGCGTCTTCGCCGATAGCGGCAATGCTTTCGCCTCGAATGCCGACATTGCGAATCCCGTCCAGCCCCGACTCTGGATCCATCACCCGCCCGTTCACGATCACGAGATCGTATTGCGGCGGCCCCGCGCAGTGAACAAGAAAGAGAACGAGACAAACCGTGACGGCAACCCTGAACATGCGCGTTAGTATGGCACGAGACCGCTGTTTTTGATGTGCTTGCCAACTGACTGTCGTAGCGAGTCCTCACCGTCACTCGCTACGCTGCGTACCTGAATCGGCGCGAGGAGCGGCCAATAGTTCTCGCCTCTGACGTGGAACGGAAGAAAGCCGTACTCCTTCGACAAGAAAAGAGGGACTGCTATACCGCGGACTGTTCGCTGTAGACGCCGAAGACGCCCCGCAGCACGTCGCACATTTCTCCCAGGGTGGCGTAGGCGCGGACTGCGTCGAGGATGGGGAACATGAGGTTCGTATCGCCTTCGGCGGCTCGTCCGAGGTTGTCGAGGGCTCGGGTAACGGCGGCGTTGTCGCGTTCCGACCGCAGCTTGGCGAGCTTCGCCGACTGCTTCTCGGCGACAGTGTGGTCGATCGAGAGCGTGGGAATGGGCTCGTGCTCCTCCTCGACGTATGCGTTCACGCCGACGATCCGGCGGCGGCCTTCTTCGATGGACTTCTGGAACTCGTAGCTCGATCGAGCGATCTCGGCCTGCGGATAGCCGTTCTCGACCGCCGTCACCATCCCGCCCATCGCTTCGATCTTCTCCAGTTGCTCGAAAAAGCCCTTTTCCAAATCGAGAGTCAGCCGTTCCAGGAAATAGCTTCCCCCGAACGGATCGGCCGCTTCGATCACACCGGTCTCACAGGCTAACACCTGCTGTGTCCGCAGCGCCAGCAAGGCGGCCTCCTCGGTCGGCAAGGCGTATGCCTCATCGAGCGAGTTGGTGTGCAGCGACTGCGCTCCGCCCAGAACGGCGGCCAGGGCCTGAATCGCAGTACGAACAAGATTCACCCGAGGCTGTTGGGCCGTCAGCGACACGCCCGCCGTCTGCGCATGGAAACGCAGCTTCCACGAACGCTCGTTCTTCGCGCCGAAGCGATCACGCATCAGCCTGGCCCAGATCTTCCGCGCCGCCCGGAACTTGGCGATCTCCTCGAAGAAGTCGCTGTGCACGTCGAAAAAAAAGCTCAACCGGGGCGCGAAGCGATCGATCTGCAAGCCGCGTTCGACAGCCCACTTCACGTATTCGACTCCGGCGCCGAGGGTGAAGACCAACTCCTGCAGAGCCGTCGCGCCCGCCTCGCGAATGTGGTAGCCGCTGATCGAAATCGGGTTGAACTTCGGAGTGTTCCCGGCGCCGAACTCCAGCGTATCGACGACCAACCGCATCGAAGGACGCGGCGGGTAGATGTACTCCTTTTGCGCCATGTACTCCTTGAGAATGTCGTTCTGGATCGTCCCCGAAAGCCGCGCCCAATCAGCACCCTGCTTCTCGGCCACGACGAGATACATGGCCCACAGAATGGCTGCCGACGAGGTGATCGTCATTGATGTCGTCACCTCGGCCAGCGGGATGTCTCGGAACAACTCCTCCATGTCCGCCAGGCTTGAAATCGCCACTCCGCACTTGCCTACCTCTCCGGCCGCCAGGGGATCATCAGCGTCATAACCCATCAAGGTGGGCAGGTCGAAGGCCACGGAGAGCCCCGTTTGTCCGTGTTCGAGCAAATAGCGGTAGCGGCGGTTCGTTTCCTCGGGCGCGGCGAAGCCCGAGAACTGCCGCATGGTCCACTGCTTGCCGCGGTACATGTCGGCATGGATGCCGCGAGTGAACGGGAAGCCGCCCGGATCGCCGAGATCGGCGCTCGGGTCGAAGTCGCTCAGACGGTCACGGGTGTAGACCTTCTCGACGGGAGTCCCCGAGAGAGTTCGCGAGCGATCAGGTCTAACCTGCATTTCTCACCACATGACGGTCGGAGCACGCGATACGACCGCCATGACTTCGTTGCGCTGGCTTGCCGTGCTCGATGTACTTTCAAGTACGCCTGCGCGCGCCAAGCGGCTCGCGCCTCGTCCTGACAGCCCTCTCACGCACTTCGCCTTGCCACGTGGTGAGAAGCGCAGGTTGTCTGCTTCGCTTGGCGTGGACGGTGACTTCAAGGCTATCGACACAAGACCGGACTCAGAGCCGCAACCACAGTCTATCGAAGCCCCGCCGCAGGCAAGGCAGTCGGGAGCCTCGCGCCTTGGCGGTCAGAAAGGCCGTGATTCGTGTTTCGTGTCTCGTGATTCGTGAAAAACCTTACAGTCCGTGCTGCTTGCTCCAAGCGGCTCGCTCCTCGTCCTGACGGCCCTCTCGCGCACTTCCCCTCGCCGCGTGGTGAGAAGTGGAGGTTAGTTTCCTTCGCCGGCCAAGGTTCACATTCGAGTCAAGCGTACGAGGCGATCCGTTCGTCCTGCCCGCCGGTCGGAGGCGGGGCCTCGCCAGCCTTCGGGGTTGCACCAGCCGCTTTTCCTCTGGTCGTCAATCCGTCATTGGTAGAAGGGCTGGGTTTTCAGCCAACGCGGGCCGTAATGAGGTTGGGGGCGGCCTGATTCGAGGGCACCCAGGTCGGGGGCGTTGCCGGTGAAGTGGTCGTTGACGGTGGGGATGAGGACGCCGGCGTCGACGGCCTTGCCGCCAGTCTTCAGTCGGAAGTTCAGATCCTTGGCGTGGTAGACGGCGTGGCGCTTCGTCGGATCGGGGGGGGTCATCTGCTCGAAGACGTCGAAATCGAGCTCGAGGCCGTGCTGTTCCTGGCCCGTGGCGGCTCGGAACTCGTCGAGCGTCGAGAACGCGCGCCAGTCTTCGGGGCGGGGCTCATAGATCGTCTCACCGCTTCGCGGAGCGAGCCAGCGATATTGCTCGACGACGCCCTTGTTGGGGCGGAAGCCGTTGTAGTCCGAGCTGTAGTCCGAGCCGGCATTCGCCCAGATCATCACAGCGCGGCCGGGGGTATCGCGCCCCAGAAAGAGGTTGTTGCGATAGTGCATGTTGGACGAGGGATCGCTCGCGACGTGTTCGCCGATGATGGTGTTGTGGTAGGCGAACAGTCCGGCGGCCTTGGCGGAAAACTTGAAGGCGACGCCGCTGGGGACGTGGTAGAGGATGTTGCGGATGAAATAGGCCGGGCCACCGAAGACCGGTTGTGAGCTGTAGCCGCCGTGCGCCGCGTTGACGCCGCGGTTGTTGTAGACGCGGATGTTGTGTACGCCGCCGTCGGTTTCGATGAAGTCGTCGCCGGACATGTGGATGTCGTTGTTGTAGATGTCGATGGATGAGGCGCGCCGCTCGGGGTCGGACTCGGGTGTTCCGTAGGTGGAGATGCCGATGCCGTCGTGAAAGTAGGCGACGGCGTTGTGGGCGATGACGTGACCGGGGCCGTAGACCTTGACGGCGTAATAGCTGCGGACTTCGTGAGAGCCGTATGGGCCGGCGCTGCGCCACAGCGGGCCGGTCCAGCCGACCAGCAGGTTGCGCTGCTCGATACGGCCGATAAAGATGTTGTCGGCAATGTAGAAGTCGCTCGACCCGGCGTACTCGGTCCAGACGCCGAAGCCGATGTCCTCGAAGCGGCAGTTCTTGACGGTGAGGCCGACGGCGCCGTTCACCTCCTTGAATCCCGCGAAGATGGCGATGTCGGTGTTGCGGAAGGTGAGTCCGTCGAAGATGTGATGGGCGGAAGCCGTGACATCGAACAGGCGATGGTTGCCCGCGCCGTCGAAGACGACTTCGCCGTCTCCGGCGGCTTTGATGGTGATGGGCTTTTCGGGTGTGGCCTTGATCGTGAGCCAATTCGTTCCGTCGAACGGCGTCATCATCGGGTCGACGTAGTTGAGACGGTCGTTGCGGTAGAGGCCGGCATGGACGAGGATCGTGTCGCCCGGTTGAACGCGCCGCTCCCAGACGACGTTCCAATCGCCGAGCCCGGCGCCGTAATAGGCCTCGAGCAGGCTGCTGAAGTGGGGTTCCTGCCGCGGGCCCTCGTGATAGGGCGGATAGACGTGGCGGATGCGTCCTTCCGGGTAGGGCCGCGGCTCGGTTCGGGTGGTGACGCGGACGGTTTTGGTCGTTGGGCCGCCGGCGCCGTCGGGGTCGGCCAGCTTGAAGCGGCACTCGTATTCCGTGCCGGGCTCCAGATTGAGGATGCTTCCCGCGAAGCCGTCGGGGACGGTGTATTCGAGGTGCTCGCGTTTGCGGAAGATTCGCTCCCCTCCGACCCGCACCAGCGGAAGAGCCGGACGCCACTCGGCATCGCCGACGCGGCGGAACTCGACCGTGACGGAGGCGTTGCGGTTGCCGTCGCCGGTGATGGCCCACTCGAAGCCGAGGTTGTGCAGTGTCGGATGCTCGACGGTGAAACGGCCGGTGCGGGTGCTGTCGTCGGCGTGGGCGGCGGCGGCGAGGAGGAGAAGGCAAGAAGGCAGGAAAACGCGCATAAGTCCCGATTCTAAACGAATTGGCGGGCCGACTTGCCCTTCCCGGAACTGCAGGGCCGGGAGCGCGATAACGCCGCAATCTCTTCGTTGCGCTTGTCTGGCATGAGCAGTGTAGGAGCAACGACACCTACGCGCTCCCAGCGGCGGGCGGGCAGGAGCCGCATGTGCCGGAGGCGCAGCGGGAGGCGCGCAACCGGGACGGCAAGGAATCGGTCAAAGAGACGGTCGCGGCCAGCCGGGAGTGCGTGAACGGGGAGGGCGGACGGGAACCGGGCTGCGGCGGGCGCAGAAGGGGAGCAGTCGAGGGCCCGCACGTACGAAACCGGCGGGATGCGGCGGGTGCACTGGCGGGGCCACGCCAACATTCGGAACCGATTGTTGATCCACGCCTGCGGATACAATCTGGCCGTGCTCATGAGGAACGTTGCTGGAATCGGCACGCCTCGAACCTTGCAAGGACAGAGCCAAAGGATCGTCAGAGACGTTTCTTCGGGCGATGGCGGACTTGGTGGGGACCATTTCGCTGCTTCTGGGACCGTTTCAGAGAGTCCGGGGGCACTGTCCGGACGGATCGGCGGCAAACCAGCCTCGGCCGCCCCTGATCAACCGGATTCATCTCTGAACACCGTGGCCCACGGCGTGTCCCGAAAACACGAGATCATTCACAGGCTCTTATCCGATAACAACGGCTCTGTGCACAGGGCCCCCCAGAGAGTGATTCGCAACACTCTCATCCAGAATGATCAACAATGCTCCTCGATCAGCCCGCGCCGCGAGCTTGTACAGCAGAACCGGAACAGCCACCAAGACCCCATAAAAACCTGCGGAACCGACAGGATCAGACGGCTCCCCGCAACCACCTGCAACGGCGCAACCAACGTGCCACGTTCCCAAGGCAACGCCGAGCCCAGCAGGAATGCCTCCCGCGAGGGCAAGTACTCGATTCCGGTGGCTGCTCGCCTTGCGAGGGACAAGCCGGATTGAATGTATCTCGGTTCGCTGAATGAAAGTCTCGGATCCATTCCGTTCAAGCCTCAGTCCGGCGCTAGTGGTTTCGGTCACAACTCCCTTCATCTTCTTGTTCGATTTCAACTGAATCTGGAGCTTGAGGCGAAAATCAGGCTGAGCCAGCGTGGTTCTGGTTTCTTTCCAGCCTGCTTTCACGACGACGGTTTTCGCATCAAGCTGAATTGGCCAGCAGGAGGAAAAAATAACCGCAACAAACAAAGCGGTAGAAAACCTTTGCATGTGCACTACTGATTCTAGATTCCAGAGGTCGAGTAATGGATTACGGCAAACGGAGAAGCACGGGGCCACGGCATGCCGCGCTACTGCTTTTCCTGCCGAATCGGAGCACACGGGGGCGAAGGCCGCGGTCTTCAAGTAGGGCGTCCGGATTGCGGACCGTTGCCGCGCATGTACTGGACCGGCACCGCGTGTCCCCAGGAAATCTCATCGATGGCAACGCCCAGGGCGGAGGCCAGACGCTCTCTCTGCGACGGGCTGGGGATGTAGTTGCCGTTGACGATCGCGAGCACCCGTTTCTGGTCGAGGCCCGACGCACTGACGAGTCGGCCGAGGCTGATGCCCGCCTCTTCCAGGTGGCGCGCAAGAGGCTTCATTCCCGCTGCCAGCTTATCACTTTATGCAGCCATACCGCTGCCGTGAGGCCTCTCGAAAACCGCCGCTAATCCCCGGGGCGCTCCTGCAGATACTTCAGGAAGGCCGCTGCCGTGGGCGAGAGCGTCGTGCCGCGGCGTTGCACGATGCCGACCGGCCGAACAAGCTCCGGAGCTTCGATGCGGTGCGCTACCAGCCTTCCTTCCGTCACTTCCTGCCGAACCGTCCGCTCCGGCAGCAGGCTGATCCCCGAGCCGATCACCAGCGCTTCTTTGATCATCTGAATGTTGTCGAACGCCAGCACGACTTTCCTCGGCAGCCCGCGTTCTCGAAAAAAGCGGTCCATCGCCTTGCGGATCGAAAGATCCGGATCGAAGCTCACGAACTCCTGACCGGCCAAGTCGCTGACTTCAACCGTCCGTTTCCGCGCCAGCCGATGCCGCGGATGGCAAACGACAACCATCTTCTCGATACGCCAGGGAATCACCTTGAGTTTCTTCGTAGCCGTGGGGTAGCTGATCAACCCGAGATCGGCCTGATCACCGCTGACCGCTTCATAGACCTTTTCGGGATGCATGTACTCGAGATGCACGCGCGCCTGGGAGTGCTCTTCTTCGAAATCTTCCCGAATGCGGCGCATTTCATAAAGGCCGATCGAGTAGATCGAAGCAACCCGCACCGATCCGACGAGCTCGCCCGTAAGCGAATCGATCTCGGCCCGCATCACTTCGTAGCGCCGTACGATGTCGCGGCTGGCGTCAAAGTAAAGCCGGCCGGCCGGCGTGAGCTTCAGGGGGCGCGTGCTGCGATCCAGCAGGACCACGCCGATGTCGTTTTCCAGATGCTTGAGGATTTGGCTCGCCGCAGATTGCGAGATGCCGTTCATTGCAGCGCCGCGGCTGACGCTGTGAGTCTGCGCAATGTCTCGAAAGACCTTGAAGTGGCCGGAGTTCACGGCAGGCGAACATTACTATAGCTTATTTTGTGGGCTTCTCGATATCATCAATCATCATGCCCATGCGGGGCGTGCAGGAGAGCGGCGCTATTCAGACGGGCTCTGTGTCCATAACCATCTGATCCGAAGGATGATGGCTTGCCCCGGCGAGTTTTTCCTCCGCCCGCGGGCGGATCATACAAGAGGGGAACATCCGGACCGGTGTCAACGCGGCCTGATCAGGAGGATGTTTCAGTCAGAACCGGAACTTCCCTGCATATCCTCCGTATCTCTATTCCGGAGCATGTAGAAAATGTGGTCCTTCCTGCTGTGGTTGATCCTGCTCTTTCTCTGCTGGCCGCTGGCCTTGCTGGCCCTGATCCTCTACCCGATCGTCTGGCTCCTGCTGCTGCCCTTCCGTCTCCTGGGTATCGTTGTCGGTGGTGTGCTCGACCTGATCTGGGCGGCCGTTACGTTGCCTGCCAAGCTGCTCAAAGGCCCCGGAGCCTGACCTGCATTTCTCACCACGAAACACGAGGCACGAATCACGGGCTTCGGATCGCGAGCCTCCCCCGTCAGGCGATGTGAAACGCAGCCTTGTCCGCACTCGCTGACCCCCTTGGATGTCGGGGAGAGCGCTCAGATGATTCGTACCTGCTCGCCGATCCGGCTCGCGGCGATACGATCCGCCTGGCTGCCGGCGGCTTCATGGAATCGCTCGATCGGTTCGAGGGGCGGCTCCTGCCCCAGGGGGAAGGTCTGGTGATGCACCGGCAGAATCCGCTCGGCGCCCGCCTCGTTCGCCATGCGCCACGCTTGTTCCGGAGAACAATGATGATGGATCCGAGGATTGTAGGCGCCGATCGGCATGATCGCCAAGTCGAACGGCCGCGGACTCTTCAGATCCCGGAAGCGATCGGTCAGGGCCGTGTCTCCCGCAAACAGAACTCGATAGCGCCCCGACTCGATGACGTAGCCGTTATAGCCCCGCCACGTGTCCGAGCCGTAGCGCGCGCCCCAGTGGTTCACTTCAAACGCCGCGATGCCCACCGAACCGATGCGGAAACCCTCTCCCCAGCCCGTCTCTTGCACGGCGCGGAAACGGCGGCGCAGCGGCACCAGGTCGCTTGTTCCGCAGGCCGTGATCAAGCGTGTTTCCGGGTGGGCCAGTTTGCGCAGCGAGGGGATATCGAAATGATCCACGTGCGCGTGCGAGAGCACGATCGCGTCCGGACGGGGAAGGTTGTCGATGGCCAGCGCGGGCGCCACGCGGCGGTGCAACCCCACTGTGCAAACACGCAAGTGCACACCGGCGCGCCGGCTGAAGATCGGATCGGTCAGCACCATGCGCCCATCGATCTTGAGCAAGACCGTGCTGTGCCCGAGCCAGGCCGCGTAAAGGCCCTCGTCGCCCCAAGATCTCGTGTCGGGCAGGAACGGGGCGGGCGCCACCCATCGTCGACTTCGGCGGAACGGGCAGGGTGGTGATTCCGCCAATGACTTCCGCCCGCACTGAATCGCCAATACGGGCGCAAGGCCGAACCGGCTGAACCATTTGCGCCGTGAACAACGGGCGGGCGATCTGCCTTGTTTCATGCCTGCTGCAAGTCGAAAACCCGCGCTTTCGGCACACGATCGTACCCGCGGATACGTCATCGCGCCTCGCCGCTCTCCCTGCGACGCGGGGTTTCAGCACGGACGGCTAGAGCATTTTCAAAGATTTCATAGTCCGTAGCCGCAGTGGCGGAAGCAAGCTTGAATGTTGTGCGGAGTCACAGCAGCGAGGGCATCGGCGAGGCATGTCTCGAGCGCGGCAAGCGAGCGGGCCTTGGCGGCGCGCAG
>JAPOOG010000149.1 GCA_026713545.1 Bryobacterales bacterium | reverse complement strand
CTGAAGCCCTTCAGTCTTTTTTTTCCGCCCCGGCCTGCCTAGCATGAGGACAGCGATGCGCAAATCATCAAGTTTGACTTCCCGTCCCCGCGGCGCTTGCTGTAGAGGCTGCCCCCCCCCGCACCGGCAGCACGGCCTTTAAGGTTTTCACGAAACACGAGACACGAGACACGAATCACGGCCTTTATGCTTTTGTTGACGAGGCCATTCCTCGATATTCCGGAGTTCTTGCCGCGTGAGAACGGGTCTTTGCCGCGTGAGAACGGGTTTTTGCCGCCTGATGACGACTTTTTACCGAATCATAACGAGTCAAAAACTCGCTATTTCCCACAATTCCCCACAATTCCCCACAATTCGTCGGATACCCCCCAAGCCGCTGTCCGCGCTCGGTCAGCCGCAACTCCCGCCGCCCTCCGGGCTGCTTCCGCTGCGGCGAACGCCAAATGAACCCATGCCGAGAAAGGAGAACGTTCTGGATTGCACCAACAGGGGAACGTTCCATATTGCGTTGACGCGTCTCCTCACAGTGTTCGTGCTTTCCCCGTCATGGATAGGATGATGAGTGATAATTCCCTTGTGCGAAGACGTGCCGGCATTCTGACTGCGCTTGTCGCCTCGGTTCTTCTAGCCGGCTGTAGCGGTGGAACGGAGGAGCCAGCGGAGGCCTCGGTTCTGGAAAACTGCTCCCCCCGGAACGGTCCGGTCGACGCGATGTGCGCGACGATCGAGGTGTTCGAAGATCGCGCAGTGGGCAGTGGCCGGAAGATCGCTCTGAAGGTGGTCGTTTTTCCCGCGTGTCAACGCGACCCGGCCCCGGACCCCTTGTTCGTTCTGGTAGGCGGGCCGGGACAGGCGGCGGCGGCGATTTCCGAGACCCTGATGAGGTTCTTCGAAGGGGTCCAGGAAACACGGGATGTCGTGTTCGTCGATCAACGCGGGACAGGGGATTCGAATCCGCTGACCTGCTCGTTCGATGAAGACGACCTGTCCGCCCTGAGTCGTGTCAGGTTTCCGGTCGAAGATCTGAAAGAGTGTCTTGAAGGTTTCGACGCGGACACGCGCTTCTATACGACTCCGGTCGCAATGGACGATCTGAATCAGGTGCGGGAGGAGTTGGCCTACGACAGGATCAATCTGTGGGGTGGATCGTACGGGACGCGCGCGGCGCTCGTGTATTTGCGCCGGCATGGCGAGACCGTGCGGAGCGTTGTGCTGGACGGGGTTGCGCCGCCGGGGATGCGGTTGCCCCTGGCTTTCCCGGCCGATGGGCAGCGCGCACTGGATCTGATGCTGAAGAGCTGCGAGGCGGATGTGGAATGCAATGTGCGTTTCCCGGAGATTCGACCGCGGTTCGAGCGGTTGTGGGCTCGTCTTGACGCCGCGCCGCGCGAAGTGACCCTGCGCCATGCGCGCACCGCTGAGGAAGTGGAAGTCACGCTTCGTCGTGAGTTGGTGAGCGGGATCCTGATGGGCGCGCTGTACTCTCCGGAAATGAGTGCGCTGCTTCCATTGTTGATCGAAAGGGCGGAGGAGGACGACTTTCAGGGGTTTATGGCGCTGGCGTCGTTGAATGAGAACTTGCAGGAACAAATGAGCCTCGGGATGTTTTTCTCGGTGCTCTGCGCGGAGGATCTGCCTTGGATCGAGAAGGCGGAAGCGGAAGAGGCGGCGGCGGGAACGTTCCTGGGGACGGCCGCGTACACGGCGTGGACGGAGGCATGCGAGGTCTGGCCGGCGGCGGAGATGGATGAGGCCTATCACGATTCTGTCGAGTCGGAGGTGCCGGTGCTGGTTCTGTCGGGCGAGCTGGACCCGGTAACGCCGCCTCATTGGGGCGATCAGGCCGCCGAGACACTGCCGAACTCCCGGCATGTCGTAGTGCCGGGTATCGGGCACGGAACGACGGCGATGGGCTGCGTTCCGAATCTGATCGCGGAGTTTATTGACAAGGGAACGGCAGAGGAGATCGATGCGGCCTGCGTGGAAAGGCGCCAGCGGCCGCCTTTCTTTCTGACCAATGCGGGTCCGGTAGCGGAGGCGGGGGAATGATCGAGGTCCGTGGGATTCGTAAGCGTTTTGGCGATGTGGCTGCCGTGGAGGACGTGTCGTTCGCTGCTCGCGACGGTCAGGTGACGGGCTTGCTGGGGCCGAACGGGGCAGGGAAGACGACGACCCTGCGCATGGTCTACGGGCTGATCAAGCCGGACGGAGGCGAGTTGAGGATAGATTCGGTGGATGTCTCGCAAGACCCGCTCGCTGCGCAGGCGCAAATCGGCGTGCTGCCGGATATGCGTGGTTTGTACCCGCGGCTTACGACTCGCGAACATGCTCGCTATGCGGGCCGTTTGCACGGACTGAACGGAGCGGACCTGGAGACGCGCATCGATGCCCTGATCGACATGCTGGAGATGTCTGCAATCGCCGATCGCCGGGTGAGCGGTTTTTCGCAGGGAGAGCGGGCCAAGGTGTCGCTGGCGCGGGCATTGGTGCACGGTCCACGCAATGTGCTGCTCGATGAGCCGACGAATGGGTTGGACGTGATGAGCACGCGGGCGATGCGGAGGTTGATCCGGCGGCTCCGCGACGAGGGCAAATGCGTGCTGTTTTCGAGCCACATCATGCAGGAGGTTTCGGCGTTGTGCGACACGATCGTAATTCTGTCCACGGGTCGGGTCGCGGCCCGGGGTACGCCTGAGGAACTGCGTGCGCAGACCGGGCATGAGAACCTCGAAGACGTTTTTGTGACGTTGACGGGTATCGATGAGGTGACTGCATGAGGCCGATATGGGGGCCGGTATGGGCCGTGCTCCGCAAAGAGTTGGTGGATGGAATCCGTGACCGCCGCTCGGTGATGTCGGCGTTGATTCCGCCGCTAATGTGGCCGCTGATGATTGTCGTGATGCTCAACTTCATCGCGGAAAAGAGGCGCCAGGCGGATGATATCGAGCTGCCGATTGTTGGAGCCCGTTACGCGGAGACCCTGGTGGATTGGCTGAAGCAGCAGCGCGGTGTGGAAGTCGTGGACGGGCCGGAGGATCCTTACGCGGCGGTGCGTGACGGTGATGTGAAGTTTGTGATCCTTATCCCGGAGGACTACAACGAGCTTTTTGCGCAGTCGAAGGCGGTTGAAGTCGAGTTGGTGATCGACCGCTCGGATGATGACGCCGGGGTGTTTGTTCGACGTGCGCGCAGGTTGCTCTCCGCCTACAGCTCGCAAATCGGGATGTTGCGGCTTGTCGCGCGCGGGGTGAGTCCGGTAGTGGCGGCCCCGATTCGGATTGATGAGGTGGACGTGTCGAGCGCTCAGCAGCGGGCTGCGATGGTGATGGCGTTTCTGCCGATGTTTCTGGTTTTGGCGACATTTGTGGGAGGGATGAACATTGCGATTGACACGACCGCGGGCGAGAGGGAGCGGGGGTCGCTGGAGCCGTTGTTGGTGAATCCGGCGCCTCGGAAATCGATCGTCGCAGGTAAGTGGTTGGCGTCGGTGATATTCGCTTGGGTAAGTGTGCTGCTGACGTTCGTGCTTCTTCAGCAGGCATTGGAGCGGGCTCCGCTGGAGAGTCTCGGGCTGCGATTCCAGCTTGATGCGGGAGACGTTGGCGCATTGATGGCGGCGGTGATCCCGTTGGCTTTTTTGGCCTCCGGGCTGCAGGTATTGGTGGCCAGCTTCGCACGGTCGTACAAGGAAGCGCAGACCTACGTGTCCTTCCTGATATTCGTTCCGATGTTGCCGGCTTTTGTGATGATGTTTTCGCCGATCGATCCGCAACCCTGGATTGCGATGATTCCTCTGCTGGGACAGCATATGCTGATCACTGAAGCGATGCGGGGAGAGCCGGGGTCTTTGCTGGTCTTCGTGGGTGCAGGGGTGACGGTGACTTTGAGTGGGCTGGCTTGTGTGGCGGTGACGACACGGCTGTTCCAGCGGGAGAAAATCATCTTTGGGCGGTGAGTCGGAGGTGGCTGCTGTTGCCCCTGATCTTCGCTGCCTGTGTCCAGACGCCGATCTCGCCCGGTTTTCTGAATAGAAATACTAAGTCCTTTTATTTGTGATGATTATTTGAATTACATGAAGTTGGACACAAAACTATATCGGTCAGAACCGGCTGTTTGCCGCTGGCGTGTCGCAGCCGGAGCTTGGAGCGGATCAAGACTCGGCGCAAGCAGATGCTGCGCGAACGGGGCTGCCGGTTGAACCCTATGAGGGTCTGCACGATCTCGATCCGGCTAAGTTCTGGCTTGCTTTCCATCGCGTCCCCGTCGCGGCAATGCCAACGCGATTCAGGCAGGTGACCGGCGCCGGCGCGAACTTCATTGCCGGCGCCTTGTCGCGGGCCGCTATGAACGAGAGCCATTCCCGGGAAACGGCGGCTGCTTTGCTCGGCAGGTGCTGAGAGTCCGGTAGTGCAGCCGCTATCGGAGTGGTCCGAACTATCTACCATTGACAGGCATGGGACGACACACGCCGCATCGTGAGACCGATGTCATCGTCGTCGGGGGTGGCGGCAGCGGTCTGGCGGCAGCGGTCGAGGCATCGAGTCAGGGAGCAACGGTAGCTCTCTTGGAAAAGCGGCCTCGGCTCGGTGGCACGACAGGCATTGCCGTCGGCTCCTTCACCGCAGCATGCACCTCCCTGCAACGTGCGGAGTCCGTTGAAGATCGCACGTCCTGGCACCGACAGGACATTGCCAGGTTTGCTCCTCACCGGGAATCGAAAAACAACACGTCTCTGCGCTCCTGGCTTGCCGAGAACGCGGCGGACACGCTCGAGTGGCTGCTCGCAATGGGCGTGGAGTTGGGGTCCGAGTAGCAATGGAACGAAAACCTTGTGTTTTCGGAGATCATGCCGTTTCTGTGCGTGACAGCTCTAGCGGCGTGGATGCTTCCCACGCCTTGCCGGG
>JAPOOG010000060.1 GCA_026713545.1 Bryobacterales bacterium | reverse complement strand
TGTCTCGTGAGCCGCAGGCACTTCGCCTCGCCACCTGGCGAGACAGGCAGGCCATGATTCCCGTCTCCCAGCGTGGACACTGCTTGCGGGGCAATATTTTTAGCCGAACAATGGCGAACATTAGTGAACAATAGTGAACAATGGTGAACAGGGAAGCAGCGACTTGCCGGCGGGCGCGGCGGTCCGGGCGTCGGATTTCGGTTTTTGGTTCTGCCATAAAAGCCGTGATTCGTGTCTCGTGTCTCGTGATTCGTGAAAACCATTGGCGGGGGCCTAGTTTGCTCCAGAAAGAAATGTCTGACGGCCAGTGAACCTTACAAGCCGTGATTCGTGTCTCGTGTTTTCATGAAAACCTTACAGGCCGTGCTGCGGGCACGGGGGACGGCGGCCGCCCATGCCGCGCCATAGCCGCTCCACAGCGCGCAGGAAAGCAGTGACTGGGCGGCGGGCGCGGCAGTCCGGGCGTCGGATTTCGGTTTCGGGTTCAGCCATAAAAGCCGTGTCTCGTGATTCGTGAAAAGCATAAAGGCCGTGATTCGTGTTTCGTGAAAAACCGTTGGCCGGGCTTGGGGTTGCTCTACCTGGAAACGCCGGAGGGCCGGTGAACCTTGCTTTCGTTTGCGCCACGGATCAGGCATCACTTGTGAAGGCTCTTCTTTCCTCATGCTAGGCAGGCCGGGGCAGCAAAAAAAAGACTGAAGGGCTTCAGTACCCGAATGCATCGTTTCGTCACTCGTGACTCACGATTCGTGAAAACCCAACAGGCCGTGTTGCGTGACTCGTGATTCGTGACCCGCACGGACTTCGGCTGCGGGTTCGATTCCTTAGCGAGAATGCGCATTGCAGAACGCGGCACCTCGTCGCTCTTTTTCAGCGGGTCATCGGCCGGACCGGTTTGCGCTACCCTGGTCCCGATATGACCGCGATCCTTTCAGGAACATGGTTTCCCAAGAGGCCCGGCATCAAGCCTGCCGGAAGGATCGCCTTCCGCAACGCCACGCCGGCCTCCGGCTCAGCCACGGACAACGTACACTACAACCTGTCGAGAGCCGCGCCTCTCAAAGGAAAGCCGGACAAGTTCCGGGACGATCAACCGCATGACAGACCTTAACCAGCCCGCTCCCGGAGCGAGTCGCGAAGACATCGACACCCCCTGCCTGTTGGTCGACCTCGATGTCTTCGAGAGCAATGTGAGAAAGATGAGCGCGTACTGCTCCGAGCACGGCCTCGCCTGGCGCCCGCACGCCAAGTGCCACAAGAGCCCCGACATCGCGCGCGAGGTGATGGCCGCCGGGGCGATCGGGCTGACCTGCGCGAAGCTCGGCGAGGCCGAGGTCATGGCGGCAGCAGGGGTGAAGGATCTGCTGATCGCGAACCCGCTCGTTGGCGTTCTGAAGCTGCGGAGGCTGGCGGCGCTTCGGAAGATCGCCGACCCCATCGCCGTGGTCGACCACCCCGATCACGTGGATGCTCTTTCCGCGGCTCTTTCTCCCGAACGCCCGGTGCGGACCATGATCGAGGTTGACATCGGCATGAGCCGCTGCGGCGTCGAGGGGGGCCGGGCGGCGGTGGAGCTGGCGCGCCGCATCGACGGGTCGGCCGCCCTGGAGTTCGCGGGGATCATGGGGTACGAGGGGCACCTGCTCCGAGTGGAAGGCCCCGGTGAGAAGGATAAGGCGATCGCGGAATCCATCGGCCTGCTCGCGGTCACGAAGCAGGCACTGCTGCAAGCCGGCCTACCGTGTCCCATCGTGAGCGCCGGCGGGACGGGATCGTACGAGATCACGGCTCGTCAACCGGCCCTCACCGAGATCCAGGCCGGCGGCGGGATCTTCATGGACCTGATGTACCGCGAGCAATGCGGTGTCCGGAGCCTCGAATACGCGCTCACGATTCTGGCGAGCGTTACGAGCCGCCCGGCGCCCGATCGCGCCATCATCGACGCCGGGCGAAAGACGATGAACATGGAGGTTCACGTGCCCGAAGTGAAGGGCCGCAGCGATCTGCACATCCAAAGCCTTTCCGCCGAGCATGGGATTCTCGAGGTCAGCGGGGAATCCGGACCGGCGGTCGGCGAGCGGATCGAGCTGATTCCCGGCTACGGCGACTTCACGACCGTCCTGCACGACCGGTTCCATTGCCTGCGCGACGGCCGGCTCGAAGCCGTGTGGCCTTTGGAGGCCCGCGGCCGATTGGCCTAGCCTGCATTTCTCACCACCCGACGGCCGAAGCACGCGATACGACCGCCATGACTTCGTTGCGCTTGCTTGCCGTGCTCGACGTACTGTCAAGTACGCCTGCGCGCGCCAAGCGGCTCACGCCTCGTCCTGACGGCCCTCTCACGCACTTCGCCTCGCCGCGTGGTGAGAAATGCAGGCTATAGCGCATTCCCACAGTACGGTCTCACCACCTGGTTGGAAGAACGCCGCAACGGCGCGCCACTGCCTCGATGAGGCTGTCGAGGCTTCGACCGCTTACGTGTTTTTCGACTCTACTTTCTTGAACACATCGGTTCCGACGGAGCCTCCGGCATTCATTGCGAGGTTGCCGCCGTCCATCGGTATGAGAGCGCCGGTGATCCAGGAGGAGGCGTCGGAAGCCAGAAACACGGCGAGCCCCTTGATGTCATCCGGCGCGCCGAACCGGCCTGCGGGAAGGCCGCTGAGGAAACGGTCTCTGATGCGCGGATCGGCGTCGATCCGGGCGCGCAGACCGGGGTTGAGAACCTGGGCTGGCAGGATCGAATTGACGCGCACGCCACGCCCGCTCCATTCGGTGCTGAGCTCGCGCGTCATCTGGACCACCGCTCCCATGGCCATGCTGTACGCGATGTGACCGCGGCCCAGCGCCGTGACGCTCGCCAGCGAACCGAGATTGACGATGCTTCCTTTCCCGGCGGCCAACATGCGCCGTCCGGCTTGCTGGCAACAGCAGAAGCGTCCGTAGACCAGACTGCGCCACGTCCACTCGACTTCGTCCAGAGAAATGTCTTCCGGTTTCTTGCGCACCGTCTCGCCCGCGATGTTGGCGACGAAGTCGATGCGGCCGAACTCTTCGTCGATCCGCTCGAACATCGAACAAATCTGTTCGGGTTCCGAGATGTCGCAGACCTGCGGCAGGGCTCGCCGGCGGAGAGATTCGATTTCTCCGGCAACCGTCCTCATCCCGTCTTCATCGATGTCGGCCAGAACGACGTCGGCGCCCGCTTCCGCCACCGCCAGCGCGGTCGCTTTGCCCAGGCCGCTCGCCGCGCCCGACACCAGCGCAACACGGCCGGCAAGGTCAAACATGCCGCTGTTCCTGGTCATTTTTTCGTTACCCTTCGAGATCGCGCGCCCTCATCCCGGTCCGAGCAGCTCTTTCAATATCGGCAACTGCCTTTGATAGAAAACCAGCCCCGCCATGCCGAGATAGAACACCCCGCAGCCGGTGATGCCGATGCGGTGGATCCAGCCGGGGCGCAAGGGTTTCGGCAAGTATGCCAGGTTGTTGCGCAAGATGAAGAACGAGCTGAGCCCCAGTCCGACGTTGTTCAGGTTGGCGATCAACAAGACCATCACCTTGGGATTTTCATACTTCGTGAAATACCAGGCGCAGAGAAACGACCACACGACGTAGAAGACCAGGATCGAGTAGTAGATGCGCCCCACCTGACCCGGCTTCATCCGCTCACGGATGCGGCGGCTGCCGGACCAGAAGATGTCGGTCCAGCGGCGGCACACGTCTTCGACGATCGACATCTGGCTCGGCAGCAGCACCAGCAGGCCGACGATCAGCATGGCTATCCACAGGCCCTCCTGCATCGCCGGGCTGAACATGCCGGAGCGGCGAACGCCGTCGGCGGAAATGATGGCCTGCGCCCAGTCGAGGCCCTCCGTATCGCGGAACAGCGCCGAGTTCGGGGAGAACTGCATCGAGAGGAGCGCCGGCA
The DNA here is from genome assembly GCA_026713545.1 of Bryobacterales bacterium. Taxonomy (GTDB): domain Bacteria; phylum Acidobacteriota; class Terriglobia; order Bryobacterales; family UBA6623; genus JAPPLB01. The sequence goes on along the minus strand of JAPOOG010000060.1, from coordinate 49,671 downwards.
AGGCCATCCCCATGACGCATCCGGGACCCCAAATGAAGCACTGGTCGACGACGATCGTGCGCCACCAGCCCTTCCAGCGGCGGAGATTCCCTTCCGACAAGGCAAAGACTTTTCCGATGTGGCTGAGCGTCACCTTGCGCCCGCCGATGGCGCTGGGGATGGCGCCCACTTGCCCCCCCATGCCCCAGCCCTTGTCACGGCAGTAGTTGCTGTAGGTGGCATTGCTCAAACCGCCGCCCCCGGCATATCCGATGAACGCTCCCAGCAGGGCGATCTGCGTCAGCAGCAGGACGGGCCACTCCCCATCCCGGAACCGCGCGAGGAACAGGTTCGCGACGTTCTCTCCGTCCCACTTGCCGTCGCCGTCGAGGTCGTCGAAGGCGACGACTCTGCCGGACCGGTCGCGCGCCTTGACGGGTTCGACGACATCCAGACGCCCGTCGCGATCGAAATCCTCGCCCGGATCGAGCACTCCGTTGCCGTTGCGGTCCTCCCCGGCAACGACCGGCATGTTGCCGACCTTCAAGAAGCCGCTGAAGACATCGCCCCAGTTCTTCGGACTGACGAACAAGAGGCCCATGATCAGGCAGAAGCCGAGCACGACAAAGACCTTCACGGTCATCACCGCCTGCATCATGTTGTAGATTTTGCCTCCGACCAGAATGGGCAGCGAGACGATGCCGAGCAACACGAACGCCAGCGTCGTCACCATCGCGCGGTCCGCCTCGCCGGGAACGCGGTCCAGAAAAATGGCGGAGAGCACGGCGGCGGCTTGAGTGGACAGCCCGGGGATCAGAGATCCCAGGCTGAGCAGGAACAACACACCGATCCAGAACGGCGGCCCGGGCCTGGCCCGCATGAACCCGGTGAAGACCGGCTCACCGGTGTAGAGCGCATAGCGGCCGCATTCCATGTTGTAGAAGACCTGGCCGATGATCGCTACGGCGGCCAGCCACATGAGGCTGCCGCCGTAGCGCGCCGTGATCTCCGCGCCCAGGAGCCACTCGCCGCCGGCAATCTGGATCCCGCACATGACGATGCCCGGGCCGATAAACCCGGCTATGTTGCTGAGGCCGAGTTTTTTCGGCTCAGGCAATTCTCCGACCGTCCACGTCGGGAGGCAGGTCTTGGGGAGGTCGACCATGAGGGCTGGAAGACTAGAAGCAGTAACCGCGGCTTCCCTGTGAATCACCGATTGTGCAATCCACGGGAGAAGCTCGCCAGGACGCTCCGAGAGAAAGGCCGATCAGCATCTTTTTCATGCGGTAAAGAAGGATCGCCGGGCCGGCGCGCGGCACCCTTTTCAGCCGCTGAGAGCCTCGTAGAGCAGGCCGAAGATGGGGACGGCCAGCAGAACGATGAGCGGCCAGATCACGCGCCAGACCACATGCCGCAGGTCTTCGATTCGTGATCCCTGGGCTTTGATCTCGGCGATCTGAGCGTCGGTCCGGGCGCATTGGGCGGCAATCCCGGCCTTGACCTCGGCGATCTGAGCGTCGGTCCGGGCGCCTTCAGCGTCGATCTTGGCCTTGAGCTCGGCGACTTGAGAGTCGATCTTGGCTCCAAGAGCGGCGATGACATTTTCCCCGGCTTGGCGGCGGCTTTCCTCGGGGGCTTCGTAGGCCAGGTCGGGGTCCACGTGCACGCTGCGCAGAGCACGGAAGATGGCGCTGGTGACGGGTTCAGCCGGGGTTGCCATCAGCCTTCTCCTGGTTCGGGAACAGGTCGAACCGTTCCCGGTCGCGCCGGCGGACGAAGCGGTCGGCGGCTTGCCGCCTTTTTCGTTCCGGGGCGGCGATTCGGTCGGCTCTGGTCAGCATGGCGCGAAGTCTAGCAGGCTGGGTCATCCGGTCGCAAGCATTCCCTGTCTTGACCCTGATCGCCGGGGGCAATCGAGTTGGCCCCCCGGGCCGGAAGGTCAGTACTTCGGCACGGTGGGATCGACCTGGTCGCTCCAAGCCAAGATCCCGCCCTCCAGGTTTCTGAGCTTGCGGAAGCCGGCCGTCTGCAAGAAGTCGATGGCTTTGGCGCTGCGCCGGCCGGACTTGCAGTGAACAACGATTTCGTCCGCCGCATTCAACTCGTTGACCCGGCTCGGCAGTTGTCCCAGTGGAATCAACGTCGTGCCCTCGATGCGGCAGATGTCGAACTCGTGCGGCTCGCGCACGTCCAGCACGAAGAGATCCTTGCCGGCGTCGAGCTCCGCCTTCAGCTCGGCCGCCGAGACCTCCGGAATGCCGTCTTCGGCCGCGTCTTCTTCCTGTTGCTGCGGGATGCCGCAGAACTGCTGGTAATCGATGAGCCCGGTGACCGTCGGATTATCCCCGCAGACCGGGCACTCGACGTTCCGGCGCAGCTTCAGCTCGCGGAAGCGCATGTTCAGCGCGTCGTAGAGGATCAGCCGGCCGCTCAGCGTCTCGCCCTTGCCGAGGATCAGCTTCACGGTCTCGGTAGCCTGGATGCTGCCGATGAGCGCCGGCAAGATACCCAGCACGCCGCCCTCGGCGCAGCTCGGAACCAGACCCGGCGGCGGCGGCTCGGGATACAGGCAGCGGTAGCAGGGTCCGCCGTCGTGATGAAAGACGGTGGCCTGGCCTTCGAACCGGAAGATCGAGCCGTAGGCGTTCGGCTTGTTCAACAGCACGCAGGCGTCGTTGACCAGGTAGCGCGTCGGAAAGTTGTCCGTGCCGTCGACGACGACGTCGTAGTCCTCGATGATGTCCAGCGCATTGCCGCTGGTGAGCGCGGTTTCGTACTTGGCGATCCCGATGTTCGGGTTGATGTCGAGCATCCGCTCGGCCGCCGAGTCGATCTTGGGACGGCCAACGTCTTTCGTGCCGTGAATGACCTGCCGCTGCAGGTTCGACTCATCGACCACGTCGAAGTCGACAATGCCGATCTTTCCGACGCCCGCCGCCGCGAGATAGAGACCCAACGGCGCGCCCAGACCGCCCGTGCCGATCATGAGGACCTTGGCCTGCTTCAGCTTCAACTGCCCTTCCATGCCCACCTCGGGCATGATCAGATGGCGGCTGTAGCGCTGGATCTCTTCATTGCTCAACGTTACGGCCGGCGGCGGCGGCGCGACCGTGCTTCCGCCCGCGATCGAAGGAACGATGCTGATCGTCCCGCCGCCGGAAACCCGGGTCTGGTCCTTGTCGAGGTAGCGAATGTCCTCGTCGTCGACGTAGACGTTCACGAAGCTGCGCAGCCTGCCTTCGTCGTTGAACAGGTGCCGGCGCAGTCCGGCGTGACGGCTGGTCAGCTTGTCGAGAGCTTCACCCACCGTCGCGGCTTCGACTTCAACGGCGTCGTGGCCGCCGGCGTACTGGCGCAGCGGCGTGGGGATCAGAATCTTGGCCATTACTTCTCTCCGTATTCCAAATCTTCTTTTGCGGCGGATGTCTGGTCCGCGTCGGGGAGCCAACTGTTGGCGTGGTCGAACGTCCCGTTCCTGATCGAGAGGACCACGAACGAATACCAGGGGCACGAGTTCCGGAGATCCGTCTCGGAAAAATACGCATCGCAATCGGGATGCGAATGATAGATGCCGATCAGTTCCAGCTTGCGCGCCCGCGCCTCGGTGTCGGCGGCGAGCAGGGCCTTCTGATCCAACTCGTAGCGGGCCGCCTGCGGTCCGTCATGCACATTCTCCATGCACAGCGCCTCGGTCACGGTCTTCGCGCCGTTCCGGCTGTTGCCGAGCATCACTCCGACGCACTCGTTCGGGTAGATCGCCTGCGCATGGGCAACCATCTCCGCCCAGGGCTGTTGCTCGATACGAATCATTCTTCGTCCCAGAAATGCTCGCTCAGATACTTGTCCGCGGCGTCGCAAAGAATCGTGACGATCACGCCTTTTTCGATCCGCGACGCCACTTCGAGGGCGGCGGCGACATTCGCGCCCGAGGAGATTCCGACCAGCAGGCCCTCCTCTTTCGCAAGCCGCTTGACCAGCTTGTAGGCGTCCTCGGTGTCGATGCCGATGTTTTCGTCGGCAAGCCCTTCATCGTAAATACCCGGCACGATGGCGGTGGGCATGTGCTTCAGTCCCTCGAGGCCGTGAAAGCCGCTGGAGGGCTGCATGGAGATCAACTTCACGCCGCGCGAGTACGCGCGCAGCCGCCGGCCGACGCCCATGAACGTCCCGCTCGTGCCCAGGCCCGTGACGAAGTGCGTGATGCGCCCGCGCGTCTGATTCCAGATCTCGACGCCCGTACCGTCATAGTGGGCGAGCCAGTTGGCCGGGTTGTTGTACTGATCCGGATAGAAATACAGGTCCGGGTTGTTGCGGTATTCCTGCCGGCAGGCCCGGATCGCCCCGTCGGACCCCTCCGCGGCGTCCGTCAGCACGACCTCTGCGCCGTAGGCTTTCAGGATCCGTTTGCGCTCCGGCGAGGCGTTGGCCGGCAGGAACAGGCGCACTCGGTACCCCTTTGCGGCCGCGATCATGGCGTATGCGATGCCGGTATTCCCGCTGGTGGCGTCGATGAGCGTACCGCCGGGCTCGAGTTTCCCGGTCCGTTCGCCGTCGAGGATCATGTTGAGCGCCGGACGGTCCTTGACGGAGCCGCCCGGGTTGAAGCCCTCTCCCTTGCCGTAGATCTCGACCCCCGGAAACTCGCGGCTGATCCCGGGCAACCGGACCAGGGGGGTATTGCCGATGTGATCGAGCACCGAGACGGCGCCATCCACATCGCCCTCCGTTCTGGTTGCTCCGGCGGCCATGGGGAAACCTCGTGTCATTGTAGACAACTCCGTGGGGAAGGGTCGGGGAAATGCTTGAAAAAGAAAGCACTTCCGGCAGGTTGAACCGGTCTCTTCCCAGCGTAGAGAATCACCATCATGTCAGTCAACAACAGGGCAATTCTGTCTATTTCGATGCTCAACAGACCCTCCGCGTCGCAAGAATCTCGAACTCCCCTTCGCGGCGGGGCCTTGGGGTCCTCCCGGAGGAACTCGACCGGGGGTAGGCAAATCCCAATGGAAGCACCTCGGCGCGGGTTGCAGGCGGTATCAGCAACGCCTGGAGCTACTCATCCGGGAAGCGCCGCTTCGCGTCTCGGAACCGGTCCCGCATCCGGGCGTTGAACTCCTCCGTCCCGCCACGCGGGATGCTCAGGGTCTTCCACCCGCCGGACCGCAGGTGCTTGGCCAGGAAGACGATCTGACCCGCGTGATAGGCGTTGTGAGTGAGTTGCCGCTGGATGGCCTCGAGAACGGAGTGAGGCTCGCTACGGATGAACACGGTCTTCTCGAGGTCCGCCGGGGCGAGGCTCTCCAGCGTCTCGAATACCCGCCGCCAGCCCTGCTCCCAGCGATGCAGCAGCGCTTCGCGCGTATCCCCGGCGGAGATCTCGAACTCTTGATCCCGGCGGCGGTCCGGCTTCTCCCCATCGGCCGTGAGAAAGTCCGTCCAACGCGAGCGCAGGTTGCCGGCGACGTGCTTGACGATCAACGCCACGCTGTTCGACGAGGCGTCCGGCCTGTGGAAGAAGTCCGCGCCGGAGATCTGGGCGACCGCGTCGTCGGCGAGTTTCTTCAGTCGGCGGAACTCCCGCGCCGCGCCCGCCAGGCATGCCTGTTCCAAGGTCTCGGCCATGGGATGCTTTCCCGGGAATACACCGCGTCCCGCCCGGCCTGGGCCGGCTCTATTCGCTCCACTTCATCAGACGCTCCTCCGACCAATAGAGGTCGTGGAAGGGTATGTTCCGTTGCGGTTCCCTGGGGTTGTCCATCAAGCGCTTGAGGGCCTCTCCGACCGCGCCGGCGCCGGCCTCGTCCATCACGCGCAGGTTCAGCGAGATCGTCGGACAGCTTCCCTTGTCGCCGGCTGCGTTGACCCACAGAGCAGGATCGCTTTCCCGGAGCACGTTGGCGAATTGCCGCGCCGTGAGGCCGGCGCTTTCCGGCAACTCGACATGGACAAAAGGCGACCCCGCGTCGCGGCGCAGCGGGACATGCCGGGCCAGGACTTCCGCCAGGGAGTCGAAGCGGCGTTGCTCGGCTTGCAGGTCACGCGAATACCATTGCTCGACCGCCGCCATGCAGCCGGCGATGCCCTCCTTGCCGACCTTCATCGCCCGTCCGATGCCCCAGTTCTGCAGATACGTAGAGCGAATGAAATCCTTCTTGCCGCAGATCATCCCCGATGTCGGAGCGCCCATCATCTTGTGGGCGCTGGTGATCACGGCCGCCGAACCGGCCCGTACGAGAGGTCGAACATCGGGTTCGCCTGCCGCATCGGTGATCACGGGAATCCCGCTCCGGCCCGCGATCTCGACGCAGTCCTCGAGGGGAATGAAGTTGCCCTCGGGGTGCACCACGCCGTTCTCGACGAACAGGACGGCCGCGGTATGGGGGCCGATGGCGTTGCGGAGGTGAAACGCATCGCAGTGGTTGGCGGTGCCGATGAGCTTCAACCCGGCCCCCGCAATGCGGACCATCTGCGCGACCTCTCCGCCGAAGTTCAGGTTGTGGCCGAGCTGCATCACGACTTCGTTCTTCATGCCGGTCGTGTCGGGAAGCTGGACGATGCGGCCCAAGTCGGACCCGGTCATGGCGGCGGCGACCGTCTCGGCGATTCCCGACGCCGAGCAGGCCGTCACGCAGCCGGCTTCGGCTGCGGTCCAGCGAGCGATGACCTTGCCGGCGGCGGCCTGCAACTCGTCGATGTCGAAGCTCATCGACATGGCCTCGTCCGCGATCCGGCGGACTTGGGGGGGAACGACATTGGCGCCAACGATCGTCGACATCCCCATCGCGTTGAGAATGCGCTTGACGCCGTACTTGGATTCGAGTTCAGTCATGAATGGTTATTATGGGCACTGTGATCAAAATCGGGACAACTCTGGAGCGAAAGCTCATCGTAAAGGATGCGGACTGCATTTCGTTTCTCGGCAAGGACGTGAAACCGTCGCTCGCCTCGCCGTGCATGATCGCCCACATGGAAGTCACGGCGCGAGACGCCGTGCTCCCGCACCTCGCGGAAGGCCAGGACACCGTCGGCACCCATGTCGACGTGTCGCACCTCGGCGCAACGCCGCTGGGAGACGAAGTCACGTACAAGGCCGTCGTCACGGCCGTCGACGGCAGGAAGATCACCTTTGACGTGGAAGCGGTCGATTCATGCGAAACCGTCGGGCGGGGCGCCCACGAACGCTACGTGATCGACGTCGAGCGCTTCGCGCGCGGGTTGAAGAAGAAGTTCGGGCAGGTCCAGGAACGTGGATAAAGGCCGTGATTCGTGTTTCGTGTCTCGTGATTCGTGAAAACCATGGGCGGGGGCCTGGTTCGCTCCAGAAGAAATGTCTGACGGCCGGTGAACCGGAAAGGCCGTGTTTCGTGACCCGAGGAGTGAAGGAGGCGATTTGGCAAGTACACCTGCGCGCGCCTTTTTCCTCCGCCCGGCTTGCGCCTCGTCCTGACGGCCCTCTCACGCACTTCACCTCGCCACGTGGTGAGAAATGCAGGCTAGTCACTCTCCGCTCGCCACTGGTTAGTTGCTCTACTGATCGTCATCGAGCGGGCGTGCGGCTTTCCCAGAGCTGGGCGGCCGCATCCATTCGCCGTACGTCCACACTCCCTTGCCGCCGGTCGGCAGCGAATACTCCCGCACCCAGCCGCAGACGCGGCAGATCTGCTTGTTGTGGATGCGGCCCGAGCGGTAGGTGAGCTTGCCGCGGATGTCTCTGGCGACGTGCGTGCAGGTTTTCGACATGGCGCTCGCAAAAAGGGCGGCGCGGGCTTCAACGTCAGGACTTCCGTCCTTTCGTGTCGGGTTTGTGATTCCACAGGCCCCGCCGCCAGAGATGCCCTATAGCACGCTGACCTGCATTTCTCACCACCCGACGGCCACAGCACGCGATACGACCGCCAGGACTTCGTTGCGCTTGCTTGCCGTGCTCGACGTACTGTTCAAGTACGCCTGCGTACGCCAAGCGGCGCGCGCCTCGTCCTGACGGCCCTCTCACGCACTTCGCCTCGCCGCGTGGTGAGAAATGCAGGCTAGTCCATGCGGCGGGCGGTCAGCAGGTTCTCGATGGCCTCGAGGCGCCGCTCGAGCCGGCCTTCGATCACGCTCAGGTGCCGGACGCTCTCCGTCATGGCCGAGAGCATTCCTAAGGCCGTTTCGAGATGCGTGTCCAGCTTCCTCTCCTGCGCGGCGAACATGACCTTCATCTCGCGCTGAAACAGCTTCAGTTCATTGACGGTGACGCGGGGGTCGGATTCATTCATCTGGTTTCTCCTTCCGCGATTTCGAAAAAGCCGGGGGTTCTGCAGATTTCCGCCATATTTCTTCAAGAAGCGGATCTACCACTTTTCCGAAGCTCTTGTAGGCATCGCTCGCTGAGACCTCATCCTGGTTTTGCACGACGACGAACGATAGGGTGTAGTCCCCCACATGCTCTTGCTGACCGACCTCAATTTGGATGGTGACCTTGACTAAATCAGTGTGCTGGATAGGCCAGATCCCAACCACTTTCATTTCTGGGGTTTCTTCGTTTTTCATAGCATTCTCCTTTGGCAGGGATTAAGCAAGCCCCAACATTTCGCCAAGCACCCCCCTGACGACCTGCCAGCGCAGGTAAGAGCCCTTGCCGTCGATCTGGTAGCGGAACTCGCCAGCTTCGGTCATGTACACCGTCAGCTTACGAGATGTTTCTACGCCGGAAGTGGAAGACGAGTCCGCAATGATGCCCCCGGAGACCAACGTAAAATGCACACCCCTAAAAGCATTCCCCATGACATACTGCAGCACCGAAAACATCATGCGTTCATCGGGGCCATATTCCTCAAACTTGAATGCCTGGGGAAATGCTCCTGTGGGTGGGTCATCCTGGACTACCTTCACAGTCTGCTTCACCGCTTCGCGGAGGGCAGAGAATTCCCGCTCCAAACTGAACTGGCGGCAGGCTTTAGCCCAGTCGAAGTCGTGCCTCTCGTGCGGTTTTGGGTCTTGGTTCATCTCGTTTCTCCTTCACTTATCGCCAGGGAAGGCTCGGGGCCTGTGGCGTTATCGGCATCTGCGCTTGCCGCCTTCCGACTGGTCGCCCGGCGCGCCGCTCAGTGAACTCCTCACCAGCTCTTGCATTTCCTCGAGCAGCGTCCTCGCCTCTTGGGGCTTGTCTTTGACATAGTTCCTGAGCCACCCCTTCATCTCGTCGATATCGGCGCACACTTCGACCTTCCACACTTCGTCATCTGATAAGCGCACATATCCGGGCTTGGCGCAGCCGTCCGCCGTGAATTCGATATAGGGATTCTTCAGCTCCTCGGGCGCATTCGGGCCTGGAGGAATATGAGGGGTGGGCCAGACACGATGCCATTCCTTTGCCAAGCTCCCTGTGCTTGACGGTCCTAGTCTTGAAAAATCGATCTGCATGATTCTCACTCTTTCCCCCTAAGCCTTCCGCAGGCGGGTTGGTTGATGCGGCCGAATACTGCTCTCCTCCGTGTTTGCGGCTTCACCCCGTGGAGCCTACCATGAGCCCGGAAGCGAACCGCGACGCCTGGGCGCTCAGCGCCGTGAACTGGTTCGCCAGATGCTTGCACGCCTGGGCGAGCACCTTGTCGATGTCGTTGCGATTGTCCACGTAGACCCGCACTCCCGCCGAGTTGACCCCGACCTTGCCGGTTCCGTTGTCGATGCCAACGCGGAAAGTCACCTCGATCCGGCCGCGTTCGGCGGGGGCCTCGAAGTCGATGCCGGCCAGTTCGAGCGAGGGGTGGCTTTATTCTTCCACGCGAGGTTCTCTTCACAAAAAGGGCGGGGCGGCGGGAGTCAGCCGCCGCGTTTTCTGGCTCTTCCAAAAGAGTGTGTTGCTTTGTATGAAATCATATGAATGGAAAACGGCGGGCCGGACCCGAGACGTTCCTGAACGTCCCTGAACAGTCGCGCCGGTAGCCGGAGCCCGGCCCGCCGCCGCCGGTTGGTATCTTCGGCTGTTCGTGTGTGTTGTACGGCGGTCAAGTGGGTGCCGCCGCGCTTCTGAACGAAGCCGTATAAAATGGGAACAGAGTGATCTGGCGAAAGGACTTGTCCGCGCCTCAGCGACACGGACCGGCAATGTGCGGCCGAACTTCCCGCCCCTCACACTCGCCTTCAACATACAACCAACCAACATCACTAATCATAGAAAAGGGGTGCGATTTTCAGATGAACTTCAAGGGTCTGTTCGTGCTTTCTTTGTGACTTCCAAGAAAAATCGCTTTTTTTCGGTGGCGCCTTCCCGCAGCGGCGCCTATCCGCCTGCCAGATCAAAGGCAGTGGATAGTGGACAGTTTTTAGTTTTCAGTTTTTAGTGGAAAATCTTGCAGGCCACGGCTCGCGCCTCGTCCTGACGGCCCTCTCACGCACTTCGCCTCGCCGCGTGGTGAGACATGCAGGTTAGTGCCGCCCCCGCCCCGTTACGCGGTGCGGATCATTCGAGCAAGAAACATCCGGATCGGCGTCAAGGCCGCTTAATCCGGAGGATGTTTCAGATTCGTTTTTCCTCCTCTTGCCTGCGTATCATCCGGAGAAGCGGGCAGGATGCCCGCGCTCCCAGGGATTTGCTCCGCCCGCGGCCTCCGGCGCAATTGGCGGCGGAGCGGGAACCTCGCCGGCCGCCGCGAAGACGCCGGCGAGGAGAACGAAAACGATGGCGGTCCTGGTCGTCACCGGCCCTCTGCTCGACGGACGCGCCGGCATGCCGGTCCGTTACATCGATGGCGGCGCCGACGTGAGGTTCGAGACGGTTCAGTCCAGGCCCAGGAAGCGAGCCGGGTTGGACTTCGTCATGAGGTTGATCTGTTGCCGGGTGAATCCCCGCTCTCGAAGCCGAGCGAGGAAGGCGGTCAGGCCGTCGGTATGGACGGGATTGAGCACCTGGCCAAGATCACTCGTGAGGATCACGTGCGGCGGACCGACGGAGCGGACCGCCTCCGCGAACTCCTCGACGGAGATGCTTGCCGGGGGCAGCATGAGGGCGATCGGGTATTCGAGGAAGGCTCCCAGCCGGGCCGCTTGCCGTTGCAGTTCCAGGCTCATGCCCACGTCGGGCAGCAGCGGATGCGTCACGATGATGCGCTCGATGCCGGCCTGCCTGGCGGCCCGGATCAGCAGCAGCGACTCCCGCGGGCTCGAATGCCCGGTCGCCAGAGCCAGGTCGAAAGCGGCCATCAGCGACAGCACGCTGTCGACCTCGGGAAGCAACTCGCCGCCGCGCGACACCGGCACGAAGGCCGGGTTCGGCTTGACCGTGCGGTGATAGTGCCCGGAATCGAAAGTCGGCATCCAGACGACCCGGCCGCGTCCCCCCGTCGTCTTCGCCATGTGCTCGACCGCCGCCGGGTTGATGCCGCCGACCGAGCGGTTGAGGACGATCCCGCCGTAGGCCTCGATGCCGGGAACCGCTTGGGAGACGAGATAGGCCAGCGGCGCGGTCGACGTGTAGTGATTCTTGAACAGCAGCGCCCGCATGTTGCGCCGCCGGGCCATCCGCGCGACCTCGAGAGCGTCGATCGAGCGCGGGCCGCTGTCGGGCGCGGAATGGACATGCAGGTCGATGACGCCGTCGAGCTGCGCGAACGCGCTCACGGCCGCCCACAACATGAGGATCACCGCTCTTCGAAGCACTTGAAAACCCCTGTCTTCACGATACGACGTTGATGGGCTTGCCGCCCGCGAAGGCCTCGACATTCGCGATGCTCAGGTCGAGCAAGCGCTGCAAGGCGTCCTCGGTGCCCCAGGCGACGTGCGGGCTGACGAGGACCTTCGGGTGATGCAGCAAGGGGTCGCCGGGCGCGGGCGGCTCGGGCGCGAACACATCGGTGGCCGCCGCGGCGAGCCGGCCTTGATCCAGGGCCGCCAGCAGATCGGCGGTGTTCACCAGGGCCGCCCGGCTGACATTGATCAAGGCCGCTTGCGGTTTCATGCGGGCGAACGCGGCGGCGTTGAAGATGCCGGTCGTCCGCTCGGTGGCCGGCGCGGCCAGAACGATGAAGTCGCTTTGTTCGAGCAGCGCATGAAATCGAACCGCCGGCACCGCCCGAGTCTTCGACGGATCGCGGACCGTCGCCACAACATCCATGCCGAAGCCGCGCGCGATCTCGGCAATGCGGCCGCCGATCTTGCCGCATCCCAGCAGCCCCAGCGTTTTGCCGCGCAGCCCCACCGTGGTGTAGGCGAGAGCCGTCGTCCAGGCGCCGGCGTGCAGCATCGGCGGGCCCGCGGCGATCCTCTTGGCGACCCCCAGCAGCAGGGAAAAAGCATGCTCGGCAACGGCATCGGTGCAAAAGTCGGGGACGTTCGACACAACGATCCCCTTTTCCCGCGCCGCGGCCACGTTCAGCGCATCCGTCCCGGCGCCCTGGACCGAGATGAACCGGCAGCGGTCCAGAAACGGCACGATGTCCACCGAGAGCCGCGGGGTGATCACGAGGGCTTCCGCGCCGCGGCAAAGCTCGCCCATTCCCGGGCCGCCGAGCACCGCGTCGTGATAGCGCAGCCCGCCAAGCGCCTCAAGGCGCGCTTTCTGCGCATCGGACATGGGGCAGAGCGAAATCGCGGTGATGCGCATGCCGGGAGGATTCGGGGATCAGCGAGAATTATACTAGCGAGGAAGTCCTCGGACCGACAAGCAGGACAACGGATCGCCGCGTCAACTTGACTCGAATGCGGAGCTTGGCAGCGAAGAAAAAAATTAGCGGTTTGCGATGAGCCTGATCGGAAAAACACGCACGGTGCTCGAGATGATCAAGTTCGAGCACTCGGTCTTCGCCCTTCCCTTCGCGTTGACCGGGGCGCTGCTGGCGGTTCGGGGCAGCGGCCTCGACGGCGGTGAGCTCGCCGTCAAGTTCGCCTGGATCATCGTCGCCATGATCGCCGCCCGCTCGGCGGCAATGGCCTTCAACCGCGTCGCCGACGCGGAGATCGACGCGCTCAATCCCCGCTCGCGGATGCGCGCCATCCCGGCCGGCGCCGTCTCGAAGTCGTTCACCTGGGGGTTCATCGCGTTCTGGTCCGGCGTGTTCGTGCTGGCGGCGCACCTGCTCAACCCGCTGTGCCTGAAGCTGTCGCCGCTCGCCTTGGCGATTGTCTTCGGCTACTCCTACACGAAACGTTTCACCGCGCTCTCGCACCTCGCTCTCGGCTTGGCCCTCGGCATCGCGCCGGCCGCGGCCTGGATCGCCGTGCGCGGCTCGCTCGACGCGCCGATCCTCCTGTTGACGGCGGCCGTCACGCTGTGGACAGCGGGGTTCGACATCATCTATGCCTGCCAGGACCACGACTTCGATCGAGAGACCGGCCTCCACAGCATCCCCGCCGCGCTGGGCATCAGGAACGCGCTGCTCGTTTCGCGGCTGCTGCACCTGGCGATGATCGCGCTGCTGGCCTGGCTGGCCCGAGCCATGGACCTGGGCCTGCTCAGCCTCGCCGGAGTGGCCGTCGTGGCCGCCTTGCTCGTCTACGAACATCTCCTGGTCAAGCCCGACGATCTTTCGAGGGTGAATGCGGCGTTCTTCACGGTGAACGGCTTCGTGAGCGTCCTATTCCTTGTCTTCTGGGCCGCGGATATCTTATGGACGTGAGTCCCTCTGCCGTCCGGAGAGCGAGAGCGCCGCGGTAACCGGCCCCTCCCTCATGCAAACTGACATTCCTGTTCTCGACCTCGCGATCATCGTCGTCTATCTGCTCGGCGTTCTCGCCGCGGGCATCCTCTCGACCCGCCGCCAGAAGATCGACAGCACGGCCTACTTTCTCGCCGGCCGCTCGCTGAATTGGCCGATGGTCGGCGCGGCGCTGTTCGCTTCGAACATCTCGACCATCCATTTCGTCGGGCTGGCGGCGGCGGGCTACAACGAAGGGCTCGTCTGGGGCAACTTCGAGTGGGGCGCGTCGTTCACGCTGATCCTGCTGGGCCTGGTCTTCGCCCCCTTCTACTTTCGAAGCAGGATCGCCACGTTGCCCGAGTTCCTGGAGCGTCGCTACAGCCCCGCCTCGCGGACCTTCCTGGCCTTCATGGCGATCCTCTCGGCGCTGTTCATCCACATCGGGATGAGCCTGTACGCGGGGGCCGCCGTCTTCGAGCAGTTCTTCGGCATCGACGTCGTTACGTCGATCGTGATCATCACCGTCATCACGGGCATCTACACCATCTCGGGCGGGCTCAAGGCCGTCGTCGTCACGGAGACCATTCAGAGCGTTGTCCTCATCATCGGAGCCGCCGCGATCACCTGCTTCGCGCTGGCGGCGCTTCCCGAACACGGCATCCGAAGCCTCGGCGAGCTCGAAGCCGCGCTCAAGCCCGATCAGCTCAGCATGCTGCATGCCGACAACCGAATGGGGCTCGCCTGGTACGCGGTGCTGTTGGGCTACACGGTCAACGGCATCTGGTATTGGTGCACCGACCAGACGATCGTCCAGCGGGTCTTGGGCGCGCGGTCGGAATGGGACGCCCAGCAGGGCGCGATTCTGGCGGGCTTTCTGAAGATCCTGCCGGTCTTCATCATGGTGCTGCCGGGCGTCGCCGCCTACGTGCTGTTCCGCGACATCATCGGGGACAACGCCAACCAGACGCTGCCGGTGCTGATCACGCAACTGATCCCCAGCGGCATGAAGGGGCTGATCTCGGCCGCCCTGCTCGCGGCGCTGATGAGCACCATCGCCTCCGCCCTGAATAGCTGCGGAACGCTCTTCGCGGTGGACATCTACACGCGCCTGCGGCCCAAGACCTCCGACCGGCAGCAGGTGAAGGTTGGCCGCATCAGCGCCGTCGTCATCATGGTCCTGGCAATGGTCTGGTCCACGCAGGGCGGCCGTTACACGAGCATCTTCGAAGCGATCAACGCCATCGCGGCCCATCTCTCTCCACCGATCACCACCGTCTTCCTGTGGGGCGTCTTCTGGCGCCGCGGCACGAAGCAGGCGTCGCTGGCGACGCTGATCTTCGGCTTCACGCTCGGCGCCCTGGCGTTCGTCGCCGACCTGCCGGTCTTGGGCGAACAGAAGCTCATCACGGAA
This sequence comes from Bryobacterales bacterium, assembly GCA_026713545.1. GTDB lineage: Bacteria > Acidobacteriota > Terriglobia > Bryobacterales > UBA6623 > JAPPLB01. The sequence continues at coordinate 34,665 of JAPOOG010000060.1, read as the reverse complement.
GGCTGGGGGGTCCCGTTCCTGTTGCAGGGCTGGTGGTCGTTCGTGCTCTGCAGCATCGTTTACGTACTCGTGAGCCGATCGACGCCACCTCCGACTGCGAAGCAGATCCAGGGGCTGACCTGGGAAAACCCTCTGGCCGCTTTCGCGAGCAGCGGCCAGCGAGCGCTGCTGGAGCCGCGCACCGGCGCGGCAGCGCTCGCCGTCGTTTTGGTTGTTCTGTATTACGTGTTTCGATAGCGGCGTGTCGTGGAAAGGGCCGCTTCTGAGACGAGAGAAACCGGCAGACGAGTCCGAGGGCGTCGTGCTGGATATGGACTCCACGGAGAACCCGGTCCACGGCCAGCAGGAAGGCAGCGCTGACAACGGCCATTTCGAGTCCACATGCCGCCACCCGCTGCTACTGTTCAGCCAACACGGCGACTGCTTGGCGGCGAAGCCGCGTCCGGGTAATGTTCACAGCGCCGAGGACCGGGATGAGCTGCTATTGCCGGAGATCCATGAGGCGTTCGAGGGGAGGGATGTTGACTACGTCATTGGTATTCCGGCCAACAAGAGCCTAGCCTGCATTTCTCACCACAAGACGGCCGGAGCACGCGATATGACCGCCAGGACTTTGTTGCGCTTGCTTGCCGTGCTCGAGGTACTGTTCAAGTACACCTGCGCGCGCCGAGCGGCTCGCGCCTCGTCCTGACGGCCCTCTCACGCACTTCATCTCGCCACGTGGTGAGAAATACAGGCTAGAGTTGGAGGAGGAGTATCGAACGCGGCAGTAGTGCAATAACCATTGCATCGCGGCCGTGCATCGTCTATCCTGGCCGCACCAGGACGGTCAATAAGGAAATCCCGGGTTAGACTTCGAGGGACTTCCAGCAGACCGCGCGCGCAAACCACCGGGACCTTGTGAAAACCCTGTTACAAGCTGCCGCCGCATTCTTTCTGCCCGTGGCGGCGTTTTCTCAAGACGTGATCTCCGCCAAGGCCGGCATGATCAACCAAATTGAAGGCAGAGTATTGCTGCAGGACGAGCCTCTGCTCGAGATCCAGCGTACTTTTCTACACATGGAGGCGGGGCAGCGACTTCGAACTGAAGACGGACGAGCCGAGGTGCTTTTCGCGGTGGGCTCTTTCCTGCGAACAGCACCGCACTCGGAGATCGAAATAGTATCCGCCGGCCTCACCTCGGCGAGCGTGAGACTGCATCAGGGTTCGATGATCGTCGATGCCCACCTCGTCTACGACGAAGACTCGCTGAGGGTATTGGTCGGCGAGGCGGAGGTCCGTCTTCTCACGAAAGGTTTGTATCGACTCGATGCGCTTGGCGCGGAGGGTTCGTCACTCACGGTCGTGCAGGGCAACGCGCTGTTGGTCTCCGGCGCCGCCGAGTCCACGGTCAAGAAGAAACGGTCGATTCGTTTCGGGAACCAGGATGGAGCCGTTTTCGAAAGCAGATTCAAGCACTGGCAGGAAGATGAACTCACCGCTTGGCACGCGAAACGGGCAAGCGTCATCGCCCAAACAACGACAAAGAACAACAAGCGACAGGTTCAGGACGACCTCCAGATCCTCCTGTCCCCCCCCGACATTCTATATGGCACTTCTGGACAGATATATTTCTGAAGGTAGTTGACCTCCGGGAACTAACCAACAGTACTCTCGCCAACCTGACCATACCCTGAGCTGGACGAGCCGAACCCCAAAAGGGGCCTGATGGAGCGAAGCTGATTCAAGGCCTGGGCTAACAGCCCGTGGCAAGAGTCACGCAGGCGGCGTTACGCGCCCTGGGGCCGATGACGTAACGTCTGGTCGTTCGAGGAACACCGCGCTGCACCCTCTGGGCCTTTTTCTTCATAGGCCGGAAGCGGCGCGTAACCCTTCGGGCGACGGACATTTTTTTTGTTCCAACGGCGGTTCTGAGCTTGCCGGCGAGAGCGACCACGCAGACGACCGCCTAAGCTCGTCGGCTTTGTCGTTCGCTTTTCCTGCGCGAGGAGGAGATCACCCGGATCGCCATCCTCCTCACTCCGCGCCGAGGATGAGCAGGAGCCCGCCGCGCTTTTTCCTTCGTACCACGGGGCTTTTGACACGGGCTGCTAACTGACCCCCAGCCTCCACTGTCTCTTCATATGAACGAGCTGCTGCTTCATCTCACTGCCAAGTGTCAACGAACGCCTTGATCCGGGAAGCCGTCTGCGAGCCGTCTTTCTCCTGAAACAGGACGTTGTAGTTCTGGTCACTCTTGAAAGAAGGGTCGAGATAAACCAGGTCTACAGTTTCGTCACGGATGCAGGGGCGGAGAATGTCCAGATTGTGGCCGTGGTACAGGTAGTTGGAAGCCATACTGGATTGCTGCTCAAGCGCATTCTTGCACTGCAGGCTCGCCCGCCGAGGCCCCGGTGGGGTATATCGAGGCTCCGACTTGCGGCTTTTCTCAGGCACCGCCCACAGCCCCCGGGTGGAGTTGCAATGAGAATCCGCTCCAGTTTTCTTGTCGCTGGCTAAGGTTGACATTTGAGTCAAGTTCTCGCGGCGATCAGTTGTCCTGTTTGTTGGTCGGAGGCGGAGCCTCGCTAGTCCCAGTTTTCACACAGTCTGGATGGCTTCTGTGAAGGGGATACCTTCTTGTCAAGGAGAAGTGTCTTGGTCATCACTATCAAAGGTCCGGTCATTCGTTCGGCCTCTCAGCTTGTTGCTACCATGACGTTGCCATGAGGGGGCTCATTGGGAAGTGCGGCCGTCTTCTCAAGAAGATCACCGCTAGTGGGCTAGTGCTTCTACTGCTACTGGCCGCAGTACAGCCGCCGCCCGCAGCGGCCGAGAGCTGCCAGGGTTGGAATACAGAGAAGTTTTTCGCAACCGCCACCGTGGAGCAGGTGAAGGCCTGCCTCAGCGCGGGGGAGGACCTGAACGAGCAGGACACGCAAGGACTCACCGCCCTGCACCGGGCGGCGCGGGATAGCGGCGACCCAGCCGTGATCGAGGCGTTGCTGGATGCGGGCGCCAACCCGAGGCTGTACAGCTTAGCCGGCCGGCTGCCCTGGGATTTTCTGCGGAGGAACGACAAGATCAAAGGCTCGGCCGCCTATCAGCGGCTCTTGATCATGTTGGCGAAGAAGGCGGACTGGTCCCGAGTGCAGGCCGTAGCGCACGATACCAAGACCGTGGCGCATCTGTATCGGGACGCAGCCCCTCAAGGGAGTTGGAAGATCAAGGGCCGCTTCGAATCGGCCACGGCCGACTCCATAACTCTGAGGCTCAAGGACGGGCAGAAACACACCTTGCCAAAGACGTCCGTGCACAGGGTTCTTATCCCCCGCCCGTTCAAGAAACGATGGCCAGGGTGGACTACCTTGGCGATTACCATGTTGGCTGCGCAAGCAATCCCCCGTCTCACGTCACGTATCGGTGGATCCAGCGAGGAGCAAAGCAGGCAAATTACCGGGTTGTACATATGGCTTGTCGCCCCGGCCACGGTTGTTGCTTTCTTGAACTCGAGAATGGGTCCGATTTACAACGTTCCACCCAAGCACCGGATGCTGCTGCAGGGAGACCAGCAGCCCGGTGATCAGGACAACGCTTCCGGGGAGCCGGAAGATTCGCGAAGCCCCAACGGCTGACACGCAGCCCTACCCATTCCTCCAAACACGGCTCCCATATCGGGCTTCGCCTACTTACTCCGGGCTGTAGCGGAAAGCATCGTTTTCGTCATATCGCATTCGTCCTGTCGAAACGGAGGCTCGGCCTGTGCGATTCCGACGGCAGCGGAGTCCCTTGGCCGTCAGGGTGTTAAGCTACGCTCGATGCCCGACATGCTTGGTCCGGGACGGCGGATTCTCGCGTCGCAACCTTTCAGCGTTCTCCTGGGCGCCGAGTTGCTCCACTTTGGGGAGGGGAAAGCTGAACTCAGGATTCCGATTCGAGACGAGCTGAAGGAGCAGCATGGATTCGTCCATGGGGGAGTCATCAGCTATGCCGCGGACAATGCCCTTACCTTCGCGGGCGGCAGCGTTCTGGGGGTCGATGTGGTGACTTCCGAGTTCAAGATCAACTACCTGAGGCCCGTCCAGGGCGATTCGCTGCTCGCCCGGGCAGCGGTCGTTCATCGCGGACGAACCCAGGCCGTTTGCCGATGCGATCTCTTTGCGTCGGAACAGGGCGCTGATCGCTTGTGCGCGACCGCGCAAGGCACGATTGCGAAGCTGGCAACGCCTTCCGAGGGCGCCAGCCAAACAAACTGAGGGCGATCATCCGCGCGGCTGGCGTGTGGGACTGTTCCGCGGCGCCCGCGTAAAGGCGACGTGTTCATTCGTCCAGCCGTAGCGCCCTGGCCAGTGCCGGGTCGCGGCGCACCCAGCCAGCATCTTCGTTGAGGATCATCGTCTTCAGCAAGACGACGAACTCGTGAGGCGCAAGGCTGCTCGTGCCGCAGCTTCTATCGCTGACGCCCAAGTCCTCGCGGAGGCGACAGATTTCGCGGCTGTCGCGGTAGGCCGTTTCGAGTGCGTCGAGCCGATTCGCGAGTTCGGTGTCAAACGCCAGGTGTGCGTCAGGGCCGAGGGCGACGCGCACGTAGAGCGTCTTGAAGCAGGCGACCGCTTGCCGATAGGTATGGGCGCGCTCTGCGCCTGCCTGGTCCCTCCAGTCGATCTGCGCGCAGGCGGCTGCGGCGGCAAGGATTTCTTCGGTCGCGGCATGCGCGCGCGGTGGAGACAGCGCGGCCCAGCATCCGAGCAACGCCAGCGCGGCCGCGGCAGCCGGCTGGGGGTCAGTGAATCGAGACATGGATCCTCCGGGGCGCCTGCACACCTATCGTTCTCAGCCGGGCTACGGTTTGGCCGATACCACGGGCTATGCTGCCGAAATACGCCAGTGCGCTATGGCGGCAGCGCGTGCCAATAGAGTAGTCCCGGCAGGTCGATCGGGTCGAATTTTGACGTTTGGCGGATGATGGCGACCTCGGGCACCCCCTCCCGTGCCCCCTCACCCGTCATACCCCGTTGGTTGTCGGGCTGTTCGCACGGCATTGTCAGGTTAACAGCGGTCAGCGACAACCGGCTCATGGAATCGCTGTATCGACGCCACCGCTTCCCGCCCGAAGTCATCAGCCATGCCGTTTGGCTGTACCATCGGTTCGCTCTCAGCTTTCGCAATGTCGAGGACCACGCCGATCTGCGCGGGCGCTCCATCTGGCGGCCCGTCGCCGAAGGGGTCCATGCCGCTCATTGGACGCGCCGGCGGATCGGAGTTGACACCACGTCCCCGTATCTGTTGCGATGCATCCTGTCATGAAACGCAGAAACTTCCTCACCGCGGGCGCCGCCGCCGCGTGCGCCGCCTTGCCGGGCTGCAACGCACGAAGCCCTTACGATTCCACCGCCTCCAGTCAGAAGAAGCCGATGCGCATGCATGCCGGCACGCAGCATTGGCGGCCGACGCCCGAGATCCTGGAGTACATCAAGCGCCACGGCGTCGACCACATCGCCTGCTGGCCCCATGACGTCAACGACGACACCATGGCCGACGACTTTTCCCGGGCTCGGGAACTCGTCGAGAAGCACGGCGTGCACCTCGATGTGGTCCAGCCGCCTCTGCTCGGCAGTCCCCCGCCAGCGGCGATCATGCTCGGCAAAGAACCCGACCGCGACCGCGAGATCGAGTATATGCAGAACCTGATTCAGGCCTGCGCGAAGAGCGGCATTCCGGCGTTCAAATACAACATGCGGGTGCTGTTCGGCGTCCGCTCGGGCCTCACGCCGGGACGCGGCGGTTCGATGTACAGCACCTGGAAGTTCGATGAAGTCAAGGACGACCCGCCGGAGCCCGAAGTGGGCGAAGTGGATGCGGACACCTTCTGGGAGCGCATCACGTATTACCTCGACCGTGTCATCCCCGTGTGCAACGAGTACAAGATCCGCGCCATGTGCCATCCGCACGACCCCGGCGTGCCGCCTAGCGGCTATAAAGGCGTGGACCGCGTGCTCGGCACCGTCGAGGGACTCAAGAAACTCGTCTCGATACAAGAGAGCCCCTATCACGGCCTCAACCTGTGCCTCGGCACGACCGGTGAAATGCTCCAGGACCCCGCCCGTGAACTTCCCGGCGTCGTGCGCTACTTCGGCGAGCGCAAGAAGATCTTCAACATCCACTTCCGCAACATCCGCGGCAAGCGCGACGACTTCATGGAAGTCTGGCAGGACGAGGGCGACATGAACATGATCGAGCTGGCCAAGGTGCTCTACGAAGTCGACTACCCCTACATGCTGATGCCCGACCATATGCCGCGTCACTCCGACGACCCGGACCAGCTCCAGGGCTTCGCCTGGGGCTACGGCTACATCAAAGGGGTATTGCAGGCTGTGGAATATCTGGTGTAGCGAAGTGCGTCTTGAATCGTAACGCCCATTAGCTTGGGTGACTTTCAACAGGCTCTGCCGCGGGACCTTGCGGTCGAACTGACGTTGGTATTGGGGGAGCAGATCACCGCGGTGACTTCTCGACCGGCAAGCGCGGCACCTGCGGCAACATCCTGTGCCTGATGAGCCGGTCGTCAACTGCTCAGCTCTTTTGCCCTCAAAGCAAAACCATCTACATTGATGGATGCTTGGTGCGATAGCATCATGCTCCTTTGCCTGCCGATGGGACACCACCATGCGAACCACTCTCGATATCGACGATGACCTGTTGATTGCCGTCAAGGAAGTCGCGAGACGCGAGTCGAAAACCACCGGCGCCGTGGTATCGGGTCTGCTGCGGAAATCGCTGGAGGGAGTAGAGCAGGATGCCCCCGAGAGTCAACCGATGGAATCGCTTGCCGAGTTCGGCTTCCGTCCCTTCCCCAAACGCGGCGGTGTCGTCACCAACGAACTGATCGACCGGCTGCGCGAAGAGGTTGGCGACTGATACGAGCGCTTCTGGATGTGAACGTCCTGATCGCCTTGGGGGCCGGCGATCCATTCGGCTCAGCACTTCCCCTAGGCAGGGGGGAAAGCGTGGACATTCCGCTCGCGGTATGGCCTCGCGTGCCACTTCCTCGTGAGCGGAGGAAAAGCAGCGCAGAAAAACTCAGGAGCACCTGGTTTTTTCTTCGCTGCCAAGGTTCACATTCGAGTCAAGTTGACGCGACGATCCGTTGTCCTACTTGTCGGCCTGAGGACTTCCTCGCTAGTTTTTCCTCCGCCCGTGTACGGATCATTCAAGCGGGAGACATCCGGATCAGTGTCTGCACCTCTTGATCAGGAGGATGTTTCAGGTCAGTAGTTGAACTTCACTTCCAGCTTCTCTTCGACTTCGGCCAGGGGCACCATGTCGATGGCGTCCCAGGGGCAACCGTCCAGGAATGTGTCGTCGGGACCCTTGCTGATGCATTTCTTGCAGCCGATGCAGAGCTGGTAATCCACCTCGATGCGGCCGAAGGGGGGATTTTCTTCGTCCTCAACCCAGTACATGCATTCTTCGACCGGGCAGTACGTGATGCATACGGGAGACCCCGCGCAGCCGGTGCAACACTCGTTGATCACGGCGAGCAGCGGCGGTTTCTTCTTGCGGGGAAAGTTGAGCCCTTCCGACCAGGGCCAGGATTTTTCCAGGCCCAGATCGATCGGGATCTTCGGTTCTTCCGGCTTCTTGGGTTTGGGTCTGAATCTGCCCCTGGGCTTGGCCGCGGGTTTGGAGTCAGTTGTGGCGGCGGGTTGATCGGCCATATACCGTGATTATATCAACGGCCGCGACTTTTCAGTCACAGCTCACCGGATCATTGCGGAACCTTCATTTTTTCCGGTCAGGGTGAAGCAACACCGTGCCGCGCCGATGGGTCTTGTGCGGAACCGCGGGGCAGGGAACACGAATCACTGGGGCCTCCCTGATAGAATGGGCGGGCCGGAGAGAGGTTCGCACTGTGAGGCGAGCGGGCTTGCCTGGGCATCGCACGCATCGTTTCCGGACGATGGCCGAATCCAAGAGAATCATCATCATCGCCGGGCCGAACGGAGCGGGCAAGACGACTTTCGCGATGGAGTACCTGGCGAATGATGCCGATTGTCATCTGTTCGTGAACGCCGATCTGGTGGGCCGAGGACTGAGTCCATTGGCGCCGGACCGGGCGGCCTTGTCCGCAGGGAGAATGATGCTCGGCAGGATCCGCGAACACGTGAAACAAGGCGAGACTTTTGCTTTCGAGACGACGCTGTCGGGACGGAGTTACGCTCGTTGGATACCGGTGTGGCGGAAACTCGGCTACGAGGTCACGCTGTTTTTCCTGAGGTTACCGACGCCGGAGTTCGCCATGGACCGAATCAGGCAACGGGTGCGTGAGGGCGGGCATGGCGTTCCCGAAGCAATCGTTCATCGACGGTTTCATGCCGGTTGGCGCAATTTTGAAACACTGTACCGTGGTCTCGTAGACGTGTGGGCCGTATACGACAATTCCAGGAATCCGCCGGAGTTGTTGGACTCAGGACGCAACCGACAATGATCAGGCAGGACACAGGTGCTGGACGGGCGCAAGAGTCGCGCACGATGGGTGCGACCGCTGCCATGGAGAGGGCGGAAGCTACCGCGATACGCCGAGCCTCACGCACTCGGGTCGGCGCCGCAACACGCAGCCGCTTCTGCGCCGAGCCGGAGGCCGTCAACGAACAAGACTCGTCGTTCGACGGCTCCGTCAGCAAGTTGTTGCAACCATCGGAGCGGACGCTGCTCTGGGTGGCCGATCAACTGGATGGCCTCACATTGCCGGGTTTGAGCGACAACAAGCGCCTGAGGTTGGCAGCCGGCTGTCTGCACATTGCCATCGAACACGCCCAGGCGATTGTGGTTCTCACACAGGAGAAATGCTTCGGCTCGGCTTTGGCGCTTCAGCGGCCGCTGATCGAAGCGTGGGCGCGGGGTTTTTGGCTGCTTTACGATGCAACAGAGGAAGATGTCGACCGCGCCGAGCAGGACAAATTTCCCCCCAAGGGAGAAATCGTCAAGGCTCTGGAGGCCGTCGACACGAAATTTCCGTACTTGGAGGGTGCGCCCTGGGCCATGCTCTGCAGCTACACCCATACCGGATTCGAGCAAATCGAAGCTCGCATGTCGGTTGCAGGACTGCAGTCGAACTACACGCTTGAACACGTCCGGCGGGCGTTACGCTGCGCGGATATGTTCCAACTGGCATCCTCGATCGTGGTTGCGGAAGCTGCCGGCAACCTGCCGCTGGCGCAATCTATCTGCGACCGCCTTGGGGCATACGCCGCCGAGAACGGCCCGCGCCCCTAACAGCCCGTGGGCTAAAGCCCCGCTGCATTCAAGCAGCGATCCATCCCGACTGAACCGCGTTGTTCTTCGGTCACATATGTCCAATATGCTCCCTCGTCGCGCCTTGTCAGCCGTGCGACTCGCCGCTCTCGGGGCTACGCGGGGTTTCGCCGCGGACTGCGAGGACGAGAGATTGAAAAATCCTGGAGTTGTGTGAGTCCAATTCTCCAAAAAGGGTTGAGATCCGGATGAGGCCTCGGTTTTGATGGATCGTATTTTGTGAAGCAACGATATGCCGCGCTGACGGGCCTTGTGCGGAACCGCGGGGCAGGGAACACGAATCACCGCGTCCTCCCTGATAGAATGGGCGGGCCGGAGAGAGGTCCGCCCTGTGAGGCGAGCGGGCTTGCTTGGGCATCGCACGTGGTATTGAGAGGAGTATCGCCATGAGTCGGAAAACATCGAAATCCCGAACCATCTCGCGCCGGGGGGTATTTCAGGCCGGCACGTTCGTCGCCGCGGCGAGCTTCATGAGCTCGACCGCCGCTGCGGCGGCCCGGCTGCCCACGCGCGGCAGAGGCCCGAACGTCTACGAGCGCATCGGCGTCACGCCGTTCATCAACTTGACGTCGACGCGCACGATGAACGGCGGTTCGGCGGCGCTGCCCGGGGTCGCGGAGGCGGTGTATGAGGCCTCGTTCTACCACGTCAACATGCAGGAGCTTCTGGAAAAAGCAGGACCGTACATCGCAGACCTGCTCGAAGTGCCCGCGGCGATGGTGAGCACCGGAGCGGCCGGCGCCCTGACCTGCGCCACGCTGGCCTGCATGGCCGGGGGCGACATCGAGACGCTGCAGCAACTGCCCGACACCGAGGGCATCAAGGACGAAGTCGTCGCCGTCGGCTGGTCGCGGTCCATCTACGACCATGCGATCCGGATGACGGGCGCAAAGATGGTCGATGTCTACAAGCCGGAAGATCTGGAGCGCGCGTTCGGACCGCAGACGTTCATGGCCTTCGCCGGTCAACGCATCCAGGCGCCTGACAGCCGTATCCCGCTCGAGACGTTCGTGAAGGCGGCGCACGACCACGGCGTGCCGGTCCTGGTGGACGCTGCGGCCGAGCTGCCGTTGATCCCCGACCCGTTTCTTTCCCGCGGCGTCGACCTCGTGGTCTATAGCGGCGGCAAGAGCGTCAAGGGGCCGCAGTCCAGCGGACTGCTGCTGAGCAACCGCAAGGACCTCGCCCGCGCGGCCTATGTCGGCAGCGCGCCGCACCACACCTACGCGCGGCCTCTCAAGGTCAGCAAAGAAGAGGTGATGGGGTTGATCGCGGCGGTGGAGGCGCTCGTTACGACACGGAACATTGCCGATGAGCACGGCAGGTACAAGCGGTGGTTCCGGCACATCATCGAGCGGATCACTCAGGTCCCCGGCGTGGAAGCGCGTGTGATCGAGTCGCCCCGGCCCGGCTATTACCCGACGATGCATGTCGAGTGGGACACGAAAAGAATCGGACTCGCGGCGCGTGAAGTCGGCGAGCAAATGCTCTATGGCGAGCCGCGCATCATGACGCACGCTTTCCCGAAGGAACTCGATCCGACGAGCGCTGAAACGAACCACTTCATCATCCGCCCCATGGCGATGTACCAGGATGACTACAAGGTCGTTGCCGAACGGCTGTATGAAGTCTTTCGGGACGCGCCCGCCCCAAAGCCGAAGAAAATGCCGGCGCCCCCGTCCGGCAATCTCGATGGGCACTGGGAGGTTGACATCGACTACGTGGCCAACAAAGCCCGCCACACGATGTATCTCCAGAACAAGGGGAACGAGATCCTCGGACTGCATCGCGGCCGCATCGCGCAAGGGAAGGTCAAGGGCGAGATCGACGGCGATCAGGTGTACTTCGAGAGCCGCGGCAAGTACGAAGCCGCCCGCATGCGGTACTTCTTCAAGGGCACGTTGCGCGGCGGCGAGATGGGCGGCGAGCTCGGCCTCGGCGAATACGGCAAGGGCCGCTGGAAGGCGCGGCGCGTGGGTTGAGACTTTCTGCGCCGCTAATGGAAGCGGCCGGGTGACCAGCGCGTGTCTCCCGCAGAAAAAGCGCCTTTGAGCAGGCGCACCTCCGGCTCTTCACGTCCGAGGATGACGCTCACGATGTCGAACCGCATGCGGTTGTGGTCGACGCCGGCGCGGCGGACGTAGTCCTTGGCCGCGCGGATGAGGTGCCGGCGCTTGGCGCCGTCCACGGCGTCCTCGGGACGGCCGAAGGTCTCGTCGGCGCGGGTTTTCACTTCGATGAACGCAAGATGGTCTCCGTCCCACCCGATCAGATCCATCTCACCCTTCGTGGTGCGTGAGCGATAGTTGCGGGCGACGATCCGATAGCCCAACTCGGTGAGCCGGCGATAGGCGATGTCCTCGCCGCGGCGGGCGTCGCGCAGATGAGCGGGCAGGCGGCGGTCCGCCAAGCCTCGGAGAGAGTCCAGCAGAAATCGCATCATGGCGGTCGCAGGTTCCGGATGCCGCGGACAACCCGTCACGAGTTCCGGGCCGTCCCCAAAGCGTCGCGAGCGGAGCACGGGAACCGGGAAATCTTGCCGAACTCTATCAGCCCCAATCGCGCCTGCGCAAGGTCACGACGATGCCGCCGAACCGCTCCTGCTGGAAACCATGGCGCTGGCGGAAGCGATCGGGAGGGGCATGGGCTCGATGACGCGGCCCGCGCGCCACGCAGCAACGCCTCGAACAACGGGCGCTGCATGAAATGGACTTGGCTGCCTCTGCCTGCGGACTCCACTCGATCTTGCCCTTGCCCTCGCCGGGGAAGGCAGCTCCGTTGCCAAGGCCGAGGCGCTCTTCACGCGCCTTCGCTTCTCGTATGGCTCTTTCAGAGCGCCGCCTTCCACGGCATGGGGGTGTGCGCGGCTGGAGAGATTGCGCCGGCTTGGCCTTTTGCCTTCTCTATAAAGCCTACAGCTATAGTGTGGACTGGACAAATATAAAGCTTTTTGCTATATATTAGAGGGTAAGGGAGATGTGGTGTATGAACTGACGATCAAGAGACAAGCCCTCAGGGGGCTGCAAATGATGCCGCCCCGGGACGGTCAACGCATTCGTCACGAATTGAAAAAGATGGCCGAGAACCCCGACCGGCGGGATATGGATATTAAGACGTTACAAGGCCGACCGGGCTTTCGTCTGCGCGTAGGCGATATGCGGAACATTTTCGAACGGGACGATCAAGACCGCGTTATCGACGTGCTGCGGGTCGCCCCGCGCGGGCAGGCTTACAACCGATAGGAGAGCAACATGAACAAGCCGCAAGTCATTCTTGACGGTACCGGGCAGCCGGCTTTTGCCGTGATCCCATGGCATGAGTATGAGCGCCTGGTAAACGAGGATGCTGACGCACGGGTCAGCGATGAGGAACTGTACGACCGCGCGAAGGCGGAGGGAGGCGAGTCTTTCCCCATCGAAGTGGTGGATCGCCTTTTAGCCGGTGAAAATCCGATCCGGGTGTTCCGCACCTATCGCGGCATGACCCAGAATCAGTTGGCCGCCGCTGTCGGCATCAATGCAATGTACCTCTCCCAAATCGAGACGGGGAAACGCACCGGCTCGATCAAGATCTTAGCCGCTCTCGCAAACGCATTGCACGTCGGCATGGACGATCTGATCTAGCCTGCATGTCTCAGGCCGCTTCGCTCTCTCTGCGCAGCCGCGCCTGCGCCAAGTCATAGGCTGCTTGGAGACGCATCCAGAAATCGGCGTTCGACCAACCGACCGCTTCGAGCTTCAAGGCCATCTCGGGCGAGATGCCCGCCTGGGCGTTCAGCACGCGGGACAAGGTGACACGGGCCACACCCAGCTTTCTGGCCGCCGCCGTGACGCTGAGTCCTGCCTCTGCACAGTCTTGCCTGAGTCCACGTCCGGGGTGGGGCGGGTTCTTCATCGGCATTTCGCGAGTCCTCCTAGTGGTAGTCGGTCAGGTCGACATCACAGGCGTCGCCGGCCTCAAAGCGGAACACGATTCTCTCGTTGGCGGAAACCCGAACACTCCAGAAGCCCTGCATGTCACCCTTGAGCGGGTGCAGGCGGTAGCCGGGAGTGTTCAGATCCTTCGCGCCGACAGCAGCATCGAGACGGGCCAGGATCTCCTCGATCCGCTCTACTTGATCGGCCCGCAGCTTGCTCTTGTCGCCGCGCTCGAAGAGCCGTTTCAAGCCTCGGTGCCGGAACGACCTGGGCACGTTTGAATTGTATCGTGATACGAATCGGGCTACAATCAGCTCGGCTTCCGGAACGCGGTACGGGCTGTTCAATGCGGCGATAAAATGGCGCGGAACTCCGACACCGGCGACTCCTCGACACGCGGGAACGGATTGAGCCGTTTGTCGAGTGAGTGCCCTCCTTGTTGGGAATGCCATATCGAACCGGACTGGCTGTTGATTCTGGACCAAGGGGGACGATGCTCTCATCCTGGTGCGAACCGGAACCCACGCCGATTTGTTCGACGGATCATCTTTGGCGAGGTGCGGCGTAGAATCTCCTTGGCTGCGGCGCAAGGTACAATGCCGAGACAGACCGCTGTCTCTTTTCCGGGGCGGGGCATTGCGGTGATGCTCCGGAGGCGTGATTCCCGTTAGAGCCGCGCAGCCGGCCACGCGCACCCCTGGGAGTGCGGGCATCCTGCCCGCAAACGACAAGCGCACCTGGGAACGTGGGTACCCCCGGAGGGCATTGCAAGCTTGCATGACGATGCATCAACGGACTCCTGAATCGCCTCCCGCCGAAACGGCCGGCATCATCGACAACCGCAACCGCCGGATCGGAGAGTTTCTCCGATCCCGTGGGCTCTCGTGCGTCGAAGAGCCGCCACCACAGGAGAAGGGCCAAATCCTTGGAAAGTGCGAGCCCCGCTGAGGGTCTCCGGAAGCTGTCCGAAAGAGGCGGCAAAATCGTCGGACGATCCGGGCCGATTCCCCATGGGACCGCGGCACGTCGGTATCCTAGTAGACGGATGGACGGCATGGAGAAACTCCGCGGTTTGTTCAGGGCTCTGGTGGTCCTTTTTGTTGTCACGGGTCTCGCTCCCGCGCAGCCGGCGACGCCTGCTGCTGAGCGCGAGAGTCTGGCGGTGACGGTTCCGGAACGGACGGAAGGAAAAGTTCGCCTGGCGGGGACGGATCGGCTGCCGTCCGCGAAGGGCGAGGCGACGGTGCGGCGGCGGCGCGGAACGACCGAGATCGAGGTGAAGCTGGAGCAGCTCAAGCCGGCGATCCTGTTCGGCGGCGACTTCAACACCTATGTGCTCTGGACGGTTTCTCCCGAAGGCCTTGCGGTGAACGCGGGAGAGTTCTTGCAGCGCGGCCACCGCAGCCGGGTTGACGCGACGACCCCGCTGAGCACCTTCGGCATGTTCGTCACCGCCGAGCCGCACTTCCTGGTCGATGAGCCGAGCTCTTTCGTCGTGCTGCAAAACGCCGAATCAAACCTGACGCGGGGCAGCATCATGCAGTCGTCCGTTGTGAAGTACCGCGGGTTCGAGGGGCGCTACAACGCGGACCGGGACACGCTGGCGGATGAAGCAGTCCTCGAGGGCGACTTCCGGACCGATCGGCAGCAGGCGACGACCGCTCTGAATCTCGCCGAGCGCCGGGGAGCGGGACGCTGGGCGCCCGAGGAGTTGGCGCGAGCCCGCGAGGCTGTCATCAAGGCTCTGGAGGCCTACGGTCCCGAAATGGAAGAGAAGCTGTTTGCGATCGAAGCGCGCAAGGCGGTGCGGCTCAGTTTCGAGGCGTATCAGGCCGCGATTCGCAACCGCGAGCTGGCCGAGGAACAGGCGCAGCGCGAAGAACTGGCCGGATTGCGGGTCGCTAAGGCCGAGGCGGAAGCGGCCGAGGCGGCGGCGCGCGAGGAGGCCGAGAGGGCGCGCCGCGAGCGCCAGGAGGCCCTGGAAGCCAAGAGCCAAGCCGAAGAAGCCGCGCGCGAAGCGCAGATGCAGCAACGACTGGCGCGCGAAATGATGGAGACCGCGCAGGCGGAAACCAGACGGTTGGCGGGGCTCAAAGCGCAAGCCGATCGCTATGCGAACGAAGCGCGGCAGCGTCTCGAAGGAGCGCTCAGCAAGGTCGTCGAGACGAGGGAGACCGCGCGCGGCGTGATCGTCAACCTGCCGGACATTCTGTTCGCCTCGGGGCGTTCGACGCTGCGTCCACGAGCCCGCGAAGTGTTGAGCCGCGTCGCGGGGATTCTGCTCGTGACTCCGGAGATCGCGCTCAGCATCGAAGGCCACACCGACAGCACCGGCAGCGAAGACCTGAACCTGCGATTGTCGGAGAGGCGCGCCCTCTCGGTCGCGGACTATCTCGCCGAGTCGGGGGTTCCCTCCGAGATCATGGCGACCTTCGGCTTCGGCGAGACACAGCCGATCGCGGACAACAACAGCCCGGCCGCGCGTCAAAAGAATCGCCGCGTGGAAATCGTCATCGAAAGCACCGGCGATCAGGCGCCGTTCGTTCAGTAAGAGCTGTTCGCGGGACAAGCATCCATCAAGTAGGTTCAAGCCGTCGGCGGGAAACATCCTCCAGAGGCATCACGTCACTGAGATCGAGGCCGATGACGTTCCGAGTCCACTACAAAGCGAGACCCGAGCCTACGGAGCACGGGTGTTCGCCGCACTCCGCACGGGCCGCAGGTTTCAGCGTGTGGGGTAGTCGATCTTCGCCGTGCGCCACGGGCCACCGGCTCGGCCGTTGTAGTCGAAGACCACACGTCCGGCCCGAAGCGTCACTTCGCAACCGAGGCGCTCGCCGCCTTCGACCCGCCCGCGCCTGACATCGACAAAGCCGAAGCGCCCGCGATCGAGGCGTAGAACGGCGAGGTCGGCCTCGGCGCCCACGGCGATCTGCCCGAGTTCCGGGCGATTGACCAAGAGCGCGGGGTTGGTCGTCGAACGCCGGATCACTTCATCAAGGGGAACACCCAGGGCCAGGAATTTCGACATTACACTGACCATATCGATCATGGCGCCATTGTTCGATCCCCGATGCCAATCGGTCGAGATCGAGTCGGGCCAAAAACCTTGACGCACTGCCGGGTCGGCGTTACGGAAATGGAAGCTCCCGCTGCCGTGACCGACGTCGAACTTGACGCCTCTCTCACGGGCCTGATGGAGATAGGGGCGGACCTTCTCGTTCTCGTCCAACAGCGGCGCCGGCCAGCGATAGAAGTGCGTGCTGATATCACCGGGCCGTAGAACCTCGATCAGCAACCTCTCATAGGGTCGTTCGGGCAAGAAGTAGCCGAAATCGACCATGACGGGCACGCCGGCGATCTCGGCCGCCTCGATCGCCCTTTCGACGGACAGAAAAGTCGGCGCTCGCCAATGCGCCGACTTGATCCCGACAACGACATCGCCGTGCTTCTTGGCCATTTCACCCGTCTTCCTGGGATCGAGGTCCAACGGATGCTGCTCCAGGTCGTAGTCGATCATTCCGGTCCCGGCGATGTTGATCATCGCCAGCACACGTGTGCCGGCGCGATCGATGACCGTTCTGCGGAAATCCTCGAATCTCCGCCATCCGGATGAGCCCACGTCCACGACGGTCGTTACGCAGGAACCGAACGTAACGTGGTCCGGAAAGATGCTCGACAGCCCGGCCGTGATGGAACTGTTCTCCGTCCCGGCGAAGGCATGGAAGTGGAGGTCGATCAACCCCGGCGTCACGTAGAGGCCGGAGACATCGAGGGTGATCTTTGCGTCCGCGCCGGACAGGTTTTCTCCGATGGCCGCGATCCGTCCTTTGCGGACCGCGATGTCACGAACGGCGTCAACGTCATTCTTGGGATCGAATACGTGGCCGCCCTTGAGCAAGATGTCGTACCCGTCTGACTGGGCTGACGCGACGGACGCCAGCATCAACACCACTGCCATTGCACAAAACCGCATGAATCCTCTTTCCTCCTCTTTTCCTTCGAAGACGATCACCGGGATGCCTTGGGTGGCAAAAGGTTGCTCTTCACCATCGCCATCATAGTGGGTCGTGCGAATGCCTATTGTTGAGCCTGCTGTCAGCGAGAGGAGCCCCAACTGCGGCTGGTCCGATTGAAGGGGCAGGAAGGGCCACGGATTCGAGACCGGCTCGGTGCCCGGAACTCCACGCCGAAGCGCCGCCGCGTTACCATAGTCGGTCGCGATGCTCGAAATCATCGATGAAGGCATTCTCTCGAGGGTCCCCGGCCGGGGATCCTACATGCCGTCGATCACCGAGCTCGGCGACGGCTCGCTGATCGCCTGCCAGCACGTGGGCCGCGAACTCGGCGCGCCTGACAATCACATCGAGGTTTTGCGGAGTTCCGACGGCGGCCGCACTTGGCATAACCAGGGCTCCATTCACGACGGCGCCCCTCCCCATGACGGCTGGTCCTACCGCGGGCCCGACATCCAGGAGGTCCCTGACGGGCGTCTCGTCATGACAGCGACCCGCTTCGAGGCGGGAGAAAGCAAGCTGTTCGACCCGGATTCCGAAGCATTGCAGCGGCCCGAGATGATTCTCTTCTGGTCGGAGGATGACGGGAGGAGCTGGTCTGCGCCGCAAGTCGTTCCCGTCGATCTAGAACCGGACCGATACACCTGGAACAAGGCCGGCGACTTGTCGCAGCTTGCCGCGGATCGCTGGATGTATCCGCTCGAGACCTGGAAGCCGGAAGGTTATCAGGGACCGCCCGACCAAAAGGCCGCGGCGGTCTTCTCCGCCGATCAAGGCGAGACCTGGGGTGAATTCACGGTCGTTGCCGATGACCGGACGGGTCGTTGCCTGTGGTGGGATCAAATGAACGCCCGGCTTCCCGATGGACGAATCTACACGATGCTCTGGACCCACTTGTACGGCACTTCGGAGGACCTGGTCAACCATTGGGTCGTCTCAAGCGATGAGGGCCGTTCGTGGTCCAAGCCGTGGCCGACAAACCTTCGCGGACAGGTCTGCACACCCATCCCGTTGCCGGACGGACGCGTCGCCGCCATCTACAACTACCGCCACGCCCCCCAGGGAGTGCGGGTCGCCGTAACCGAAGACCTGTCTCATTTCGATGTGGAGAACGAAGTGGTCGTCTTCGACGCCGGCGCGGAGGCCACCCTCGGCAAGACCGACCACGACAACTTCCTTGCCGAGCACCTGTTGATCGGGTTCGGCAAACCGAAGGGCATTGTTCTTCGTGACGGCGCCATACTCACGTTTTTCTGGTGCACGTCAGGCGGCGTGACTCACACCCGTTGGGCCCGCCTTACCATCTGAATACTCGATATGTACTGGAAAAACGCAGCGTCCGGGGCTTGTCTCCTGCTGATTGCTTTCTTGTCCGGTTGCGGCCGGCCCGCAACGGACGGACCCTTCGATCTGCTGATCGTCAATGCCCGTATTGTTGACGGCATGGGCAACCCGTGGCACCGGGCGGACATCGGCACCCGCGACGGGCGCATCGCTGAGGTCGGCCGGCTGCAAGGCCGGGCCACTGCTCGCACCATCGATGCCGAAGAACGGATCGTCTCGCCCGGCTTCATCGACATGATGGGTGGTCGAACCTATCCGCTTCTCGAAGATCCCGATTCCGCCGAAAGCAAGTTGCGTCAGGGAATCACCACCATCCTGGTGGGCGAAGGCACCTCTGAAGTGCCGCAGAACGATGACACCATTGCAGGCATTCCGCAAGCTGCCGCTCTTGGTGTCACGTGGCAGACCTACGCCGAGTACGACGCCCTTCTGGAACAAAAGGGGCTGCGCGTCAATGTGATCCACACCGTCGGAGCGGGGCAGATCCGCCGCGTTGTGATGGGCGAAGAAGACGGCCGCCCGACAGCCGAGCAAATGGATGCCATGAAGGCCAACGTCAGGCAAGCGATGAAGGACGGCGCGGTCGGGCTGTCCACGGCGCTTATCTATCCACCGGGAACTTATGCGACGACGGATGAAATCGCCGAACTCGCCAAGGTCACCGCCGACTTTGGAGGCGGCTATTTCACACACATGCGGAACGAGAGCAACCAAGTACTGGATGCGATCCGTGAAGCGATCGAAATCGGCGACAAGGCCGGCGTGCCCGTGCATATCTTTCACCTGAAGGCGGCCGGCGAGGAGAACTGGCCTCTCATGGCCGAGGCGATCGAGCTGATCGAGAACGCCCGATCACAGGGCAAGGACGTGACCGCCGACATCTATCCCTACGTCCGCAATGGCATCGGGCTGCGATCGTTTCTCCATCCGCGCCACTACGCCGAGGGCACCGACAAGTTCATTGCCACGTTGTCGGACCCCGAGGTCCGCCGCCGTCTTCGGCGAGAGGTCGAGACGACCAGCGATTGGGAAAACTGGTACCGTCACGTCGGCATGAATTGGGGCAATGTCCTCGTCTCAAGAGTCTCGGACTCGCTTGACAAGGGCTACGAGGGGAAGCCGCTTTCAGAAATCGCCGAAATGCGGGACAGCGACGATTGGACGACCTTCTTTGATCTCGTCGAGGCTCGCGGCGTCAGCGTCAACCCCAAGAGCATGAACGAGGAGCAGAAACACCTGGCCCTGCGGGCGGAGTTCATCAGCGTAGACACGGATGCCTGGCCGATGAACGCTGACAAGGTCAGCAGTGCGCATCCCCGGGCCTTCGGCGCCTTCGCCCGTGTCATTGCCAAGTACGTTCGAGACGAGAAGGTGATCAGCCTCGAGAAGGCGATTCGGAAAATGACCTCGCTGCCCGCCAACCGGCTCCGGCTCTATGACCGTGGCTGCATCGCGCCCGGAATGAGAGCGGATCTGCTGATTTTTGACCCGGCGAAGATACAGGACAACGCTTCGTTTGAAATTCCTGTCGCCTATTCCACAGGATTCGACTACGTGATGGTCAACGGCGAGTTCGTCATCGACGACGGCGTCTCCACGGCGTCTCGTCCGGGGCGTGTCGTTGGCCGGAGGTAGCCTGCATTTCACAGCGCCCGGCGTTCGAAGCAGGCGACAAAAGGCCGTGACTCGTCCTGACGACCCTTCCACGCACTTCGCCTCCGCACTTGGCGAGGAATGCAGGCAAACCTGCCCGCAGGTCGTTAACGGGGCCGATCGCCGCCCGCGGTGGTGCGGTGCATCAGCCTGGGTTGCGAGTCGTCGTAGTCATACACGGCGTAGTGCATGGCGCAGCGGTTGTCCCACATCAGCAGGTCGCCCTGCCGCCAATGGTGACGGTACACATTCTCCGGCCGGGTGGCTCGGGAGTAGAGATATTCGAGCAGAGGCCGACTCTCATCGCGCGTCACCTCGTTGAATTGAGAGGTAAAGTACGGATTCACGTACAGCGCCTTGCGATTCGTGACCGCATGCGTGCGCACGACAGGGTGCCGCGAGGGTGGCGGGATGTCGAAAATCGGCAACCCGTCGCTGTTGGTGTCCCGGTTGCGTAGGGCAAGAGCCTCGCTGGTGTGGAGGGCGGTAAGCCTGTCCAACATCCGCCGCATCCCCGCGGAGAGCTCTTCGTAAGCTCGATACATGTTGCAAAACATCGTGTCGCCGCAGCCTGGTGTTATCGCACGTCCGTAAAGCACCGACACGGCCGGGGGCGTCTCCGCGAAGGAAATGTCGGAATGCCAAAAGTCGTTGCGCGAGCCGGGCGTTCCCGGTTTGTTCTCGAAGACCAGGACCTCAGGGAAACCCTCGACTCCTTTCCGCGGACTGAGCGGGTGTCCTTCAACCGGCCCGAACTGCCGCGTGAAGGCGACTTGATCAGCCGGCTCAATGCTCTGCTCCGGGAAGACAAGCACCAAGTGCTCGTAAAAGGCGCTCTTGATCTCGTGGAGGAGTTCCTCGCCGAGCGGAGCGGTCAGATCGACTCCGTCCACCTTGGCTCCCAACGTACCCGCCAGCGGACTCACGC
Source organism: Bryobacterales bacterium (assembly GCA_026713545.1). Taxonomy (GTDB): domain Bacteria; phylum Acidobacteriota; class Terriglobia; order Bryobacterales; family UBA6623; genus JAPPLB01. Next base: position 13,513 of record JAPOOG010000060.1, on the reverse strand, counting down.
CGATTCGAGATGGCCTTTTCGATGTCTGAATCATGGAGGGAGTTATTGTCTCTCCGGAACTCCGGACTGCGCTCATTCGAACTGAATCTGCGTGATGAACAGATTGGGCATTGCCTGATTCCATTCTCGGGGAATCGCATCAAACGCCAGGCGGAAATCGTTGGTGTCGCCGGGCATCATCGAGCCCGTGCGGCGGCCAACGAGCGTCGCGTGCTCCCGCAGAATTTCGATCCCATTGATTTCGCGGAACACGCAATTGACTTCGACCGCACTCACCGTCCGATTCCCGTTGTTGATGATCTTGCCGGTGATCGTGACGAGGGTCTGCTCGAGGAAATCCTCCTTCGCCTGCATCTCGACGCCGGAGAGGTTCAGCAAAGGCAGGTAGGCCAAGGCTTCCTCCGTCAGGGCCGGACCGCTGCTTGCACTCTGCTGCGATTGCCAATACAGATAACCGCCCGCCGCCGCGGCCAGCAGCAGCATGATACCGATCACCGGCAGAGGTACGGACGGCCCCGAGGCCTTCCGCAGTTGTTTCTCCTGTTCGAGCAAAGTTATTTCCCAGCCACGGTCATGCAGCGGACCTTCAACGTCGGGGCGACGAAGACGCTGCGATAGTCGAGGTCGGAACCGATCATATCGATTTGTTTGAACATCTCCTTGAGATTCCCGCCGATCGTGACTTCCGAAACAGCATACGTGAGTTCGCCCTTTTCGATCCACAGGCCCACCGCACCGCGCGAATAGTCCCCGGTGACAAGATTCACCCCATATCCGATCAACTCGGTCACATAGAGCCCTCGGTCGACGGACGCGATGATGTCCGCGGGCGATGCATCGCCGGGCTGAAGCATGAAGTTGCCCGGACCGATGCCCGGCGAGCCCGCCAGACCGCGTGAAGCGTTGCCGGTCGTCTCGAGGCCGAGTTTGCGGGCGCTATAGCTGTTGAGGAGATAACTCCGCAGCACGCCGTCTTCGATGATGGTCGTGCGGCGGCTCGCCACGCCTTCGTCATCGAAGGGTGAACTGCCCAGGCCGCCGGGACGAAGCCCGTCATCCACGACCGTGATGTTGTCGCCCGCCACTTTTTCGCCCAGCTTGTCGGCGAAGAAGGAAGCATGGCGGTAAACCGCGTCACCGCTGGCGGCCTGAAAAATGTGTCCTAGCAGAGACCCCGCGACCCTCGGCTCGAAGATCACCGGCACTTCGGTCGTAGCGACCTTGGTGGAGTGCAAACGCCGGAGAGCGCGTTCCGCCGCTCGACGTCCGACATCCTCGGGGCTTTCGAGACCGGCCGCGTCCAAGCTCACTGAATACCAGTAGTCGCGTTCCTTGCTGCCGTTCGACTCGGCCACAGGGACCGCCGACAGCGAGCAGTGCGTCGAGCTGTACTCGCCGCCGAATCCCCTTGAATTCGCGAGCGTCCACCGCGACCAGCCCGATCTGAAATCTCCGCCTTCGGAGTTCGTGATCCTTGGGTCCGCCTCCAGAGCCGCCGCTTCTGCCGTGCGGGCCATCTCGATTTTCTGCTCGGCTGTCAGAGCCAGCACGTCGTCATGGTGCAACCGGAGAGCCGCGGGGTCGGTTGCGACGCCCAACTGCTCAGCCTCCGGCAGATCGTTGAAAGGGTCCTCTGAAGTAAACCGGACGGTCTCGATCGCCGATTTGACCAGCACGTCAAGACCTTTGCCGGAGAAGTCCGATGAGAACGTCGACGCAGCACGGCTCCCCGAGAGAACCCGCAGGCCGATCGCTTTCGAGCCGGAGTCCTTGACCTGATCCACTTCGCCCAGCCGCACGTTGACGCTGAACTGCGAGCCCTCCCGGACGACACACTCCGCCTCATCCGCACCCTGTCTGCGGGCGCGAGCGACAAGATCCGAAGTCAGTTCCAAATAGCTCATCGAGCCGCGTCAGTCCTGGAACGTAGAGGCCGAGCGCAGCACGTTCGTCCCGCCGACGGTGAGTTGATCGACCTTGATCGTCGGGATGCCTACACCCACCGGAACACTCTGGCCCTCTTTGCCACAAGTCCCGATGCCACGATCGAGCTTGAGGTCGTGGCCGACGCGACTCACTTTCGTGAGCACGTCCGGGCCGTTGCCGATCAAGGTCGCTCCTCGGACCGGCCGAGTCACGTGGCCGCCCTCGATCAGGTAACTCTCTGAAGCGGAGAACACGAACTTCCCGCTCGTGATGTCCACCTGACCACCGCCGAAGTTCACGCAGTACAGGCCCCGAACGACGGAGCGCAGAATGTCTTGCGGGTCGTCTTCACCCGGCAGCATGAAGGTGTTGGTCATGCGCGGCATGGGGATGTGCTTGTAACTCTGGCGACGCCCGTTGCCGGTAGGCGGCGTGCCGAGGATACGGCTCGACAGGCGATCCTGAAGATATCCCTTGAGAATCCCGTTCTCGATCAGCACGGCGCGTCCGGTCGAAGCGCCTTCATCATCCACGTTCAGCGAGCCCCGGCGGCTTGGGATGTGGCCGTCATCGATCACGGTGCACAGTTCAGACGCCACCTTCCGTCCGATCAAACCGCTAAAGGCCGAGACCTGTTTGCGATTGAAATCCGCTTCGAGCCCGTGACCCACGGCTTCGTGCAGCAGAATGCCCGGCCAACCCGGTCCCAGCACGACCGGCATCTCGCCGGCCGGCGCTTCTTCAGCCCCAATCTGCAGCACGGCCTGACGCGCCGCCTCATGCGCCAGGTCCTGGGGAGTGCGCTCGGTCTGAAAGTAGTCCAGCCCAACACGCCCTCCGGTGCCGTCGTGACCGCGCTCGAGCCTTTCTCCCTCGCGGGCGATCACCGAGACATCCATTCGCGTAAGCGGTTGGGTGTCGCTGCGAATCACGCTTTCGGAATTCGCGATCAACACATGGCGCACCGAATCCCGGTAGCTCGCCTCGACTTGGAATACACGTTCGTCATAAGCGCGCGCCGCTTCGTCGGCGGCCCTCAACAGGGCCACTTTTTGCGAGAACTCGACATCGCTCGGCGCCAAGACGACGGGGTAGAGGTTCTGGTTTCCTTGCGGTTCTTCAAGCCCGGCAACCTTCGCCGTGGTCGGGCCGGCCGCGATCTGCGCGGCCGTTCGCGCGGCATGGATCAGCTTCTCGGGCGCGAGGTCGTTGGTGTAGGCATAGCCGGTTTTCTCTCCGCTGATGACCCGCACGCCGCAACCGACCGACACGCCCTGGGAAGCACTCTTGATGATCGATTCATCGAGACTTGCCGAGGTCGAGCTCAGGTATTCGAAGTAGAGGTCCGCATAGTCCCCGCCCTTGAAAAGCGCCTCTCCGAGGTACTTTTCAAGATCGGTCTCGGTGAGGTTGTAACGGGTCTGAATGAACGACATTGAGGGGAGGGATCGTACGAAAGACCTCAGAGTAGCATGGGCGCGCGTGACACCCTCGGAGCCGGCTCCGAGGGTGTCAGTCCCGGTCTATGCTCAGCCAGGATGCAGCGTAAGGGGACTAAGCGAACTCAACGCAGTCGGGAACAGGGAGCGAGCCGGAGGAGTTTACTGGCAGCCGCCGACAATGTGACCGGGATAGCCGATTCCCCACCTGCTTGAGTTGAGACGCAGCGATCCGGGTGTTGAACGCTTCTGACGAGGCCGTCGCGGACCTCTTCGCCCGCCTCCGGGTGGTGAAAAAAACAGGCCGTGCATACCTCAGAAGATCCGCTGCAAGTCGGAGAACCGCTCGACGATCTGAAATCGGGGCGACGTTGCCGGGACTTCCTCGTGCTCGAAGCTCCAGGTCATTTCGTGCGGGACGAGGACGGCCCCCAGACCTGCCTGCAAAGCAGGATTGATATCCGACTTGGGGCTGTTGCCGACCATCCAGGTGTAGTCGGCCTTCATACCGTGTTCGAATACGACCTGCAGGTAGGCCGCAGCGTGTTTCTCGCGCACGATGCGACAGGAGTGGAAATAACCGGCGACACCCGATCTTTCCACCTTGGCCTGTTGCTCCTCTGGGTGACCCTTGCTGAAAAGCGTCAGGTGATAGCGCTCGGTCAGGTAGGTGAGAGTCTCCGTGACCCCTTCGAGCAACTGAATCGGCTTGTCGAGAATCTCGTGAGCCAGCCGCATGACCTCATCAAGGTCTTGTTCCGTGACGGGTTTCTCCACCAGTGTCCGATAGCAAGCTCGCATGTTGCGCCCGAAGTTGACCGCGCCGTAGCCGTTGACGCGGATGCTGTCGATCTCGTCCAGGACCTCCCGCACTTGCCGGGCCGTGAGATTGGAGTGGTCGAGCAGGTCAACGAACTTCTCGAAGGCGTCTTCGTAGTAGACGTTGTTCTCCCACAACGTATCGTCGGCGTCGATGAGAAGCCATTTCGGCTTGTGCATGCGGGGTGATAATGCGGAGCCGCGCTCAGAAGCGCTGGATGGATCTTGTTTCCGGGGGAGCAAGACGGAATGGAATGTCAATGAGGACGTCGACTTCGACAGGAACGCCGAGTTTCGTGGCCGGATGAAACTGCCATTGGGCGAGCGCGGCCATCGCGCTGCCGTCGAGCCGATCGTCGAGGCTTTCCACCACTTCGATGTCTCTGACCCTGCCGTCCCTCTGGATTACGGCGTAAAGGGTGACGGTCCCCTCGACACGCTCGTCAACGGCCGCTCGGATGTACTTGGGGTCGACCTTGAGACGGGGCTCGGGAGCGCTGAGGCGGCCCTGGGAGTTGTCTTCCGGCTCTTCGTCATTCTCTTTGCCGAACCGGGTTGCATCGCGTCGCTTTTTTCCGTTCAGAGCGCGTTCGGCAAAGCGGATCACCCAACTTCCGCTGTAGCTCGTAACGTTCGGAGTATTGATCGCCAACACGAACACCTGCCGGTCAAGAAACAGTACATCAGCCCGCTTGGATCGAACCGGTACTTGCTCGGGATCGATCACGGGCGGTGCGCCGAGTTCGCGAACATTCCATTTCCTCTCAAACATTCCCAGAGCGTCGGCGTCGTTGCCCGAATTCCTCGAGCTGGGCTTGACAGGGCCGAAGCCGGCGCTCCCATCCCGTTGCACGACAGAGCCCGGTTGTGAGGATGAACCCCCGACAATGGATAGATTCGGCGCTCGCAGGAATGCTCCGTTTCCTGCGCCAACCACCAAGTCACCGCCACCAGGACCCCCATCCGGAGCTGCGGAAAATCGACCACGCCGAGAGCCCAAAGGGATCGACGGTGCCGCGTTCGGATCGGGGTCAAGGCCGATGACGAGTGCGGCCGGCCCGTCGTTGCCGGGACCGACCCGGGTTCCGCCTGTTCCGTTATCGGAGTGCTCCAGCGGTCGTCGGCGGCCAGCGGCCTCCGCGCCAGCCGAGAAACCTTGATCCTTCAATGCCTCGGCGAGCGAATTGCGGGCCAGGAGTCCGGCAACGACGCCGCCCGTGCCGTCGCCGCCCAAACCGTCGGTGCGATCCATTTTTGGCGCATCTGTACCTGGGGTCAGCGCTCCCCGCTTCGGCGCTGACGGTTTTTCATCCCAATTCTGATAGCGCATGCGTGGCTGTTGCAGCAATGAACCAACCTGAGCCGCTCCGGACATCTCAGTGTCGATCAGGGGTGTGTTGACCGCCGCGATGGCTTTGGGTCCCGGTACTTCGGGGTTGTTCCCGGAAGTCCAATACCGCAGACGGGGCGAGGACATGACTTGGCCGAGGTCAAGAGCCTCCTGTCGGACTCCGATTTCGGGAGGCGCTTCTACCCGGATTGCCTGCCGCTCTGGAGCAGTGAGGGAGCCCGCTTCCGGAGTCCAGTAGCGCAGTCTCGGTTGCCGATTGAGGGAGGCCAGATCGGCCTTCTTGACGATGGCCTGAAGCTCGGGCGCCTGACGGGGGGCGAGCGCTTCGCGCGCAGGAGCCGGTTCGGACTTCTTCTCCTGCTGAAACCGCAGACGAGGCCCTGGCCCAGCGAGCATAGACGGAGCCGTTTGGCGCCGCACTTCGATCCTGGGCGCCTCCACCGCGCTCAATGCTTCCCGATCGGGCGCCTTCGCTCGTATTGGTTCCATCCGGAAATGCGGCCGGTTCACTTTCGGCGCATTCCACGCGAGCAGATTCGGCGAACGGATATCCCGTTGGATTTCGATATCCGGCGCCAGGCCGACGACCTTCTGACGCGAGCTTTGCGGGTCAGGATCATCGGCGACGATCTTCTGCCGGAAGCGATGCCGAGCCCGCTCCAATCCGTCACGGCGGTCTATTTCGTTGAGCGGCAAGACAGAGGGAAGGTCGGATTTGGGCGTGTACAGAGTGACCTTGTATCGCTCGTCAGCAAGCAGTGCGTCCGGTGTCAACTGAAGATCTGCCGGTCTGCGAGGTATGTCTATCGTGACGAGCAGCGTCACCAATCCAATATGGAGAACAAGGGAAAGAGCGAACGACTGGAGGCGTCCCGGCGGTCGGCTTCTCAGAGGAGCCTGCAGAGTGAACGCGAATTCCGCTCTGCGCTGGGTGATCGCCTCGGAGCGGCGCATAGTTCCATTATCGACTTTCTCGACTGGAATATTCAGGTTGTGTTCACGAAATGAACTCGAAGACGCAGCTAGTAGAAGAGATACTTCCGCCAAGTTTCCTGATGATTGCCGAGCAATCGCATGAGGCTGCGGCTGGTGTGCAAGTTGAACGGCCGAGGCCGCCGACTCAGTTCCATCTTCGCCTCATCAGGCAGGCGGTCTCCCTTGTGGTTGTTGCAGCGGCGGCAGGAGGTCACGAGGTTCTCCCAACTGCTCTTGCCGCCCCGGGACCGCGGCGTGACGTGATCCAGAGTCAGTTCGCTCACCGAGAAAACAGCGCCGCAGTACTGGCACGTGTAACGATCGCGGAGCAGAATGTTCTTCCGTGACAGGGCTCTCGTCTGGCGCGGAATGCGCCGGTACTCAAGCAGACGAATGACCGACGGAACCGGTACAACCTTCGAGGGTGAGTGTACTTCATCGTTGGACAATTCCTCTGCCGCAGCAACTCCCTTCAGGAGCAAGATAAGGGCACGACGGGCCACGCACACATGGATGGGCTCGTAGCTGGCATTCAATACGAGAACAGGGCTGCCGAGCAGGTTTCCGTTCGTCATGATGCCCGTCTCTTAGCTTTCACCGACCGCGCGCTTCTTGTCCACGGGATGCAAACGCCGCTTCGCCCTGGCGACTGTCAGAGCGTACACCGACTTCGCGCCGGCCGTCTTGAGGCTTCGGGCGCAAGCGTCGAGCGTCGCGCCGGTGGTCATCACATCGTCAATAACGAGGATCACCTTACCCGCGACGCGGCCTCGTTGGCTCACGACGAACGCCCCGGCGACGTTCCGTCGTCTTTCAGCATACGAAAGACCGGCCTGCGGCTGCGTGTCACGCCTTCGACGTAGTGCCTGCTTGTCAAGCGGAATGCCTGTCCGCCGAGCGAGACCTCTGGTCAGCGTGAGTGCCTGGTTGAATCCACGCCGCCACCGCCGGGTGCGAAAGAGCGGAACGGGCACCAGGAGATCCGGGGCCGGAAGCGATTCCATGGTCACCGCCATCTCGTCCGCGAGCGGTTTCGCGAGCGGCTGCATCCGCTCGTATTTCAAGAGATGAATCAGTCGGCGCAGTGTGCCCTCGTATACGCCGAAACTACGGGCGCGGTTGAAAGCAGGCGTCTCAGCGAGACAAGCTCCGCAGCGAGTTGTTCCTTGCAGAACAGCGGCTTCTTCAAAGGGCATGCCGCACAGTTCGCAGGCACGAACATCGGGAAGCGGCCGCAACGCCTCGAGGCAACCGGCACAGACGGGCGCCGGGGAGAAACTCATCAGCGGCTGTTCACACAGCCGGCATTGATCGGGTATGAAGACGGCGAACCACGCCTTTAGCGGCTTCGCGCAAGAAGCCGCTTCGAGGATCGACCGGAAGCTCGTGTATCTACGCGAGAAGGTTCAAACTCTCTTCCAATAACAATTTGGCGCTTCGTTGTTACAGTTCGATTTCCTGCGGATCAAACCTGCGATGCTCTTCGGCTTCTTGACAATCTCGGCAGAAGCGTGTCCAAGGAACGGCGTCCAAGCGCTTCTTGTCGATTATCTCGTCGCAGGACTGGCAAAGTCCGAAATCCACCGATGCGATCCGGGAAAGCGCTTGTTGAACGAGTTGAAGCTGGGTACGCTCGGCATCGCTCTGCCGGAACAGAAACTCCTTTGCGTACGAGTTCGCGGCTCGCTCTGCTGAATCTTTCGAAAAATCGATGTCCGTCGCGCGACCCGCCTCTCCAGTACACAAGACAAGTGCCTGTAACTCGCATTGCTTCTGTTCGAGTTTCTTTCGGTAACGCTCCCGACGCCTCTTGTCCATATCCGTTTACTGGCTCGATCAGGTTCCTGCGAGCAGTCCATTCTAGGGATTCTCCGGGCGGATTTCAAGAGCTTCGATCAAAGTCCCGCTCACCGAGTTGCCCGTCAGGCGGCTTGCCTGCGAACGGCTTCCGTATAGCGGCGGATGTAGGACGAGAGCGCTTCCTGGAGTCTTTCCATGACCGGCCAGGAGGTTCGGTCGGACGGCGCAATCAGGCGGTCTTGTATGCGGTTGACGGGCAGCAGCTCACGCGTCGTGGACGTAATGAAGACTTCGTCGGCCTCGACAAGATCTTCGATTCGAAGAACCTTCTCTTCGACCTGCGGGTCCAACTCCTCAAGCATGATGGCCCGAGTGACGCCCGGCAGCGGCCCCGACGAAAGCGGCGGGGTGTAGGTGATTTCGTCCTTGGCCGCGAAAATGTTCGCCGAGGTGCATTCAGCCACTTCGCCGCGCTCATTGAGAAGAATGACTTCCGTGTAGCCGTTGCGGCGAGCCGTCTCCGCGAGAGTGAGATTCCACGCTCAGGAAAGAGTCTTCGTGCCGGTGAAGGATGCGGCGGCGTGCCGGCAGTGCCGGGCGACGTCCAGGGCGACGGGGGGATCCCAGCCTTGCAAGTCGTTCGTCAAGGCAATGAGGTCCGAGGCATTGCCTGATCCCGGGCCGGCCCAATAGCCGCCTTGATTCCGGACAATGCAGAGGCGCATGCTCGCTTCTCTGGCGTCATTGGCCCCGATGAGACGCAGGAGATTCGTTCGCGCCACGTCCGACGACATCGGCAACTCGACATGCAGCCGTTCGGCGTCCCGGGCAAGCCGCTGCCAGTGGCGTTCGAAAGCGAATGGAACACCGCCGTAGATCCGGAGGGGGGTGAACACTCCCCACCCCGATAGCAAGCCGATCTGTCCCGGCGTCAGGACCTTTTGGTCCGCCTTGCAGATCCGATCGTTATAGAGGATATTCGGATGCATCAGCCTTTATTATCCTGCATGACGTTCCGCTGCCGGTGGTTCTGCGTCTCGGCCGACCCGCACTTGACCATCTCTTTGTGATTGCCGATCCATCGTATGCCGCCGCAGGGGGTCTCCATGACCTCGTTTCGGTCGTCGTAGAATTGGGTCGGCGATCTCCATATCGACAGAGGTGAGGAGTACAGTGCTTGTTTGTAGACCGTTTCCGGCGATAAGATCGTGCCCGAGGAGTTCTACGACAACGACTTATATATAGGCTCGATGCGGAGCAGCTCAAGGAGCTGCTGCCGTGCCTTACGACCGGAGAACCCGTGAAGACGCGGAGATCGCCTACTACCGAGCCGTTTCCAACCTCAAGCGAACCCTTTCCGATCCCGATATCGAGTTTCTATATCAACAACATCCCGTAGGGATCGACCCAAAGGGCCGCATCGTCCTTCGGCCCGAGAAAGACGCTTCCAAGCCGCCCCCCAATGCCAGCAAGCTGCTCCAGGCGGTCTCAAGCGAAATAGCTCTACATTCACGGCACAACCTGATCAACGGCGTCAGTTTCCAGTTCTCCTCGCACTCCTGCGATAAATACTCCCCCTACAAGGAAACGCTTTTCATGCCTCGCTACCTCGTCAACATGACACTGCCACACCGTCAGGTCGACGGCGTCGAGTTCACGCGACGCAACGGCGGGCAGCGGCTGACGCTGATGGCCTCCCCTTCGGTCGGGCTGCCCTATGGGGTCTATGCCCGTCTCGTCCTGCTGTACGTGACGACCGAACGCGTCCGCTCAAAGGAGAGGGAGTTCAAGCTGGGCGCGAGTTGGAGCAAGTTCCTCGACAAGATGCAAGTCGTTAGTAGTGGACCGAGGATCGAGGCCATTCAGGAACAGCTACGTAGGCTCTGCGGGACCCTGTACCAGATTCACGACGTGAGGCGGGATTCGGAGTCGATCAGCAACCTTCTGGTGGCTGATGAGTGGATGCGCTCCGAGGACGGAGTGCTGATCACCTTGAGCCCAGGCTTCTTCATGATGACCGGCGATTCTGTCGTCCCGCTGGAATCCCGAATCGTCCACAAGCTCCGCAGATCGCCTCTCATGCTCGATCTCTACGCTTGGCTGTCCTGCCGCCTGTACGTGCTCAAGCAGGAGACGACCGTCCCCTGGCACCTGCTCGAGAATCAGTTCGGCGCAGACTACGGCCGGCCGCGGGCATTCCGGGTCAAGTTTCAGATGAGCCTTGAAAAGGTCCTGAAGCACAGACCACCAAGTCCCGTGGTCGAGGTACGGGAGAAGGGTCTGTACCTCAGTCCCGGCAGAGCCTCCGATGTGGAGTGGATGGAGCGCATGATCACTCGCGCTCGCAGCAGCACCAGATTCCCTCTGACGATTTGAACCGTTTATTCGGTCCGTGCGCCCCTTTGGTGGCGCATTCTCACGTCACTTTGGTGGCGCATTCTCACGTCACTTTGGTGGCGCATTCTCACGTCACTTTGGTGGCGCATTCTCACGTCACTTTGGTGGCGCATTCTCACGTCACTTTGGTGACGCTTTCCACGTCACTTTGGTGGCGTTTCCTGCGTCACTTTGGTGGCGTTTCCCTGTATGTATGGTTTTCCTGAAGTTCATCCTGAAGGCCGCGCGCACGACTCTAACCGATCTGTGGAAAAGTGGAGAACTGTTCCACACGGCTGCGCCTTGCGGCGCTTGAGAGCGCCTCTTTTCGATGCCAGTATTTGACAGGAGGTCCTCGTGAGATTCCTACCCCAACACAAGGCAGCAGCCGGCAGAACTGCCGCACTTGCCGTGCTGGTCTTTCTGCATGCCGCGCCGCTGTTGGCGACAACCACCGGCCCCTGGGTCGATGCCGTGACTACCCTGCAAACTGCCTTTACCGGCGTGATCGCTCGCGGCCTGAGTCTGATCGCCATCGTCATCGGCGGCTTGATGTTCGCCTTCGGGGAAGGCGGCTCGAAGCGCGCCCTGGCTGGCATCATCTTCGGCCTCGGCATGACCCTCGGCGCCGCCAACTTCATCGACTGGCTCTTCTGAGGCGCCGAGCCCTTCATGTCGGCTGTCTACGGAAAGCGATCCTGGCAAGCCTGCCGGTCCCTGGCCCGCCCACTCACGGTCCTCGGCTGTGAGCGGAGGGCTTTCATTCTTGCGGCCATGTTCGGTGCGATTACCTTCAACCTCCTCAACACCTTTCTACCTGGACTTCTGATCTTTCTGACCGGCTACACGATCGGCTGGCTGGGAACCCGTCACGATCCTCACATGATGCAGGTCGTACGGGCCTCCGCCAGCGCCAAACCCCGCTACGATCCCGCGAAGCGGCCTGCGGCCGAGGTGGAGATCGAGATCATTAGCAGCAACCCACGAACCTCATGACTCCCATCACCCAATCCTCACGGCAGCGATACGAGCAAGCCGGCTCGCTGGCCGAAGAGCTGCCCTATTGGGGCTGGGTGGACAAGCGAACCTTGCTCACCCGTCCCGGAGGACTGGTCACGCTGGCCGAGCTTCACCCCTGCGGCATCGCCGGCAGAGCGCCCGAAGACCTCGATCATGTCCTCGCCTCCTGGATGCGGCTGCTCGGCCAGCTCGATGAGGACGTGCGATTCTCGCTGATCGTCACCCGCAGACCGGTCCGCTCCGATGCGGTCGCCGCGATCGGCAACGAACGCCTGCCGGGCGCGATCTTCGAATCCCGGGCGGATGAGATCGTGCGGCGCTCCGGAGAGCTTCGCTTCTACGCCGCCTGGACTCTCGACACGCGACTGCAGGAAGCCCGGCAGAAAGGCGGAGTCGCCTCTTCCTGGTTGAAGCGGCTCACCACCAACGGCAAGGCCCAGCGGCTCTACCTGCAGGAATCGATCGCACGCGCGTCGGAACGGCTGCAGCGCATCGTCGATGCCAGCCGCGGCCTGGTTACGGACGTATGCCCGAGCACGGTGCTGGAAGAGAAGCAAGCCACCGCCGTGCTCGGCGACATGATCAACCGGCCGGGAACCGTGGCGCCGGTTCATGAAGGAGGCGCCTTGCATTGGGCCTGGGGCCTTTCCCACCTCGACGGTTACCGACGCCACCTGACGCTCGACGACGAACCCCTCGCCATCTATTCGATCCTCGAACCTCCGCCGAAGGCGACCGCCAACATCCTGTGGGAGCTGCTCACGCTCCGCGCCACCTGGACCTACGTTTGGGAATGGCAAGGCTTGTCGATCGGCAAGGCGCGGGGCATCATCCGTTCCGCGCAGAAGCACTTCTTTTCCTCGCGCTACTCGATGATGGCGCACGCCCGAGGTACCGAGGGAACCGAAGCGGCCCTGGTCGATTCGGCGGCGGCGGCGGAGTCGGCCGCGCTGGGCGATGCGCTGGTCGAGCTGCAGACCGACGGCATCCCCTGGGGCAAGCTGGCGGCTTCTCTCTCCATTCATGCCCCCGACTTGCAGCAGCTCGAAGAGCTCGATTCCTCGGTCGTCAAGATCTTCACCGGCCGCGACATCAAGATCCTGCGCGAAGGCTACGGCCAGCTCTCCACCTGGTTCGCCCGGCTGCCCGGGCAAGCAGCCAGCCGGCAGTTGCGGAGGATGCCCGTCTCGGCCGGAACCGCGCTTTGCTGCTCCGCCATCTTCGCGCCCGGTCGAGGCGAACCGGAGTCGGACCACCTGGAAGCGCCGGCGCTGGCAACGTTCGAAACCCGTTGCGGAACCCTCTACGACTACGATCTATTCGCCGGCACAGACGTCGGCCATTCGCTCGTACTCGGCAGCACCGGAGCCGGCAAGAGCTTCCTGCTCAACTTCCTTCTGGTTCACGCGCTGCGCTACAACCCGCGCGTCTCGATCCTCGACCTCGGCGGCAGCTACCGGCACCTCACGGGCATGCTCGGAGGAAGCTACCTGCGGCTTGACGGCGCCGGAGACAGTACGCCGTTGCGGCCGTTCACCCTTCCCGAAGGTGAACAGACCTACGAGTTTCTCACCGGCTGGATTACGCAGTTGCTCAAGCTCGGAGGCTATAACACCACCGGCGACGACACGACCGACATCCGCGCCCGCGTCGAGGACGTGTACGGCATCGCTGCGGAACAGCGCCGCATGAGCTCGCTGGTCGAAACCCTGCCGCCGCGAATGAAGGCCGCCATGACCCGCTGGATGGGAGCGGGACAGTGGGGAAAAATCTTCGATGTACCCGGCCTGGACAAGGAGATCGACGG
>JAPOOG010000146.1 GCA_026713545.1 Bryobacterales bacterium | reverse complement strand
TCAGCAACGGTTTCTCGATGTGACGCACGAGCGCTTTGAGAAAGTCGATCACCTCGGTCTGGCCGATCGCACCGGGGTAGAGCCGGAAGTAGAAATTGCGCAGGGTCAGCCCCGCCGACACCGAGAGCTTGTCCCAGTTGAGGTTGAACTGCAGCACGGGCGTCTTCCCGCGCGGCGCCCAACTGCGGCAGCGGTGCGGCTTCTGACTCAATCCGCTTTCGTCGATGAAGAGGAGCGTGCGGCCCTCGATTTGGGCTTTTTTTTAAGGCCCGGCCAAGTCTGGCGCTTCCAAGTGCGGATCGCCTCTTCGTCGCGCTCGCGCGCCTGACCGACCGGGCGTTGCGGGCTCCAGCCCAGCCCCCGCAGAACCTTCCAGACGTGCCCTTCGTGGTAGTCGACCCCGAACTCGTCTCCGATCAGGCGAGCGACCCGCGGACAACTCCACAGCGGCGTCGGGAAGCCGTGCGCCTCGGGACCTTCCAGCAACAGCGTTACCAGTCGTTGCCGCTGTGCGGCGTCCAGCAGCGGCTTGCGCCCGGCACGACCGGCTCGGCGCGGCGCAGCCGCACCTTGTTGCAGGTATTGCCGCCGCTACGCACTGACCGTTTGCCGCGCTACCTTCAGCCGCCGAGCCGTTTCAGACTGATTCAGGCCTTGCTCGAGTAGCCGCATGGCTTGGAAACGGCGCTTCTCCAGCGCCTCAAAATCCCGCTTCACACCTTTCGGGTTGCCCATACCTATATAGACGCTACCAACTACCAAAAGCTGTCATGATACTTTGCGGGACTCAATAAGACCGTCTCATTCCACCTGGACAGGCTGTATTTCGATCTCGTTCAAAGAGTTCGGTGAAAGTCGGAGGAATCCTCTGCCCCAGAACTTGCTTCCTTGCAGTTCCGACAGGTTGTGAGTTACAAGGGAGTGAGCGAAGATGGTATCCGCGTGAACGATCTCACGACCCTTCGGCAGCAGCTAACTGACAAGGGGTATTGCGATCTGGGAACACTGATTCCTTCAGACCAGATCGACCGGGTCCGGCGGGAAGTCACCCGTGACGTTTGGACTCACAGCCTCAAAGAGAGGCCGAAGGGGTACGTGCCGGGATTTCTGCGCTTCAATCAATCGCTCGCTCCGTATCTGACCCATCCACGCTTGCTCGGACTGGCGGAGTCCGTTCTCGGACCGCACGTTCGCATCTCGATGTTCACGGGATCGGTCAACGCTCCTGGTCTGACGCGTGGCCGGCTCCATGCCGATTGGCCGTTCAACCAGCGCAGCCGGGCGCATGTCCCCGCCCCCTATCCCGACGCCGTGTTCCATCTGGTCACTTTTTGGTTATTGACTGATTTCCGGCCCGAAAACGGCGCGACGATCATCGTACCCGGCAGTCATAAGAAGGACTGGAATCCCAGCGCCGATGCCCATGCCGACAAGCCCCATCCCGGCGAGACCCGCTTGATCGGGGAAGCCGGAACGGTGGTCGTTTTTGACGCTCGGCTCTGGCACGCCGAAGCGCCCAACGTGAGCACCGAGGAAAGAGTATCCGTCATCGTACGATTCGCACCCTGGTGGCTGAATCTTGACACGTTGCGGCCCGGAACGGTCGATCATCGCAACATCGTGGAAGCCAACGGGGGTGCGGACTCGACGGTTCCCGCACTGCCGAGGGAGGTCTTCGAGCGGCTGCCCCAGGACGTCAAACCGTTGCTGCAGTACTCCGTCCAAGGGATCTAGGAGTGGCGCCTCAACAGGTTGTCCCCCAGTTAGGCCGAGTCGGCTGATGGGTGGCTTGTCCTTGAGACTGGCGCGTGAACGGAGCCGATGGTAGCGATGGAACCAGTATCTGAACTGTTGGGCACTCCTGCTGGAGGCGCTGTGGTGTGCGCGCAGGCCAACTCACGCAGCGTGGTCTAGATGAAACGTTCGATTTTTGCCGTTGGTGCGGACGTCCTCTCGATTTTTTCAGGGGCGCTTTGGTCCGCAAGCTTGTAATTGAATCCCTGTCGGTTGTCCGGTAGTAGCGCCACCATACCTGCAGAAAACACAGTCCGGGCAAGCTGACCCACAGCAGCAGAGGGGGTGGCAGCCCACTGCGATTGCTCCCCCAAGCCCTTCTCTGATAAGGCATTACGTTTCATTCCATCGTCCCAAGGCGAGGTGCAAGCCTGCCGCAAGGCAGAAGTCGGGTTTGAGCGATGGCGTTCTCAGCTAATGTTCGAGCGCATCCTCGATTAGCAGAATCACTCAACCCTGTAGACTGGAAACGGATTGCCCAGCGAGGGTGAGTGAGACAGATGAAAACGAACGCGCTACCATCGACCCGCCGAGAATTCGTTCGCCAAGGCGCGGGGGTTGTTGCCGGCATGGCGGCGGCCCGGACCCCGGCTGGTGCACGGCCGTCGGCTCGGACGGCAAAAATCGGAATCGTCGGCGGGCGGTTCGGCAGGACCTTCCAGTGGCATTTGCACCCGCACTGCAAGGTGGAGGCGGTGTGCGACATTCAGCCGCAAGCCCTGCAAGCTTTGTCAGAGGTGTACCGCTGCGGAAACACCTACGACAACTTCCAGTCAATGCTTAAGCATCCCGGCCTCGATGCGATCGGCGTATTTACGCCTGCGCCGCTGCATGAGTGGATGGCCACAACGGCGATGAAAGCGGGAAAGCACGTGATCAGCGCGGTGCCTGCCGGCTTGTCGGTTGAAGAACTGGAGCGGCTGATCGACACAGTTCGCGAGACCGGCATGCGGTACATGATGGCGGAGACGAGCTACTACCGTCCCGAGATCATGACCTGCCGGGAATGGGCGAAAGAAGGCAAGTTCGGCACGATTTTTTACAGCGAGTCGGAATATCACCATGAGGGGTTGATCGCGCTGATGTATGACGACCGGGGCCTGCCGACTTGGCGTCACGGGTTTCCACCGTTCTGGTATCCGACGCATTGCACAGGGATGGTTGTCCCGATAACCGGCGAACGGCTGGTGGAAGTGCAGGCGATAGGATGGGGCGACGGGCACGAAGTCGTCCGGACGAACCGTTACCAGAACCCGTTTTGGAGTGCGACGGGTTTCTTTAAGACGTCTGGTGGACACTCCAGCCGTATTGCGGTGTTTTGGCACGTGGCGGCGGGTGGCACGGAACGCGCGCATTTCTACGGTGACCGCCGCTCATACATCATGCACCGGCCGGAGGGTTCGCCGGACACGGTCGTCGAGATTCTCCAGGACGGCAAGATGGTCATCGACGGCAACGGTTACCCGGCGGGACGGGTGCGCAGCCAGCCTTTCGATCAACCGGACCACTTGGAGAAGCTGCCTGAACCGTTGCGGGTAAAAACCGGCCATGGCAATTCACACACTTTTTTGACTCATGAATTCGTTCAGTCAATCGTCGAAGACCGGCATCCGAGTGTGAATGTCTGGGAAGCCATGGCGTACACGCTGCCGGGGCTCGTAGCCCACGAGTCCGCGCTGAACGACGGCGAGCCCCTCAAGATCAGGGACTACGGGCGACCGCCTGAGTCTTGATGGCCGCAGCGCAGGGAAGGTCTGGACGCCCGCCTAGTATGTCTCGGCGAGCCGGCCCGGATGCGGATCAAGGGCGCTGCGCAATCTGTGGGCCGGCGTTGCGTCGCTTCAGAGCTGCGACCTGGACGGCACGGTGAGAACGGTCGTAGCGGCAGGGCTGTGAGGTCCTCGAAGACTCGAACTGCGCCATGTCCTACTTGCGCGCTCGACACCGAAAGGATTTTCAACCCCTTGGGTAAGTGTGCCACTCTCATTCGGCAATCGCACAGGCCGGTGAAAAGACCGTTCTGTTGCAGCCCCTGCCTTTCCCCGAGACAGTCAATTCCGGCTCGAACCTGCGGTGTCAACTAGCCATTCTTATTGGAAGATCACAGCTAGGAGTAAGGGTAGATCAACCTGCTCTCCAACCTTGCCTCAGCGCCTCCGGTCGACACACACCCGCCATTACCTATTGGGGAGCGGCGGCCTGCGGTGCTTGACCTCGTACCAGGGCTGATGTTACAAGGGCCGTTTCGAAACCCGCGGTTCAGATGGCTGGATTCACTTGGTTGGATTATCTGATTGTGGCCGCATACTTGGCCGGTGTGACTGTGCTGGGCAGTCTTTTCGCCTCCGGTCAAAAGAGTTCTCGTGATTTCTTCCTGGCGGGACGTGGCATGTCGTGGTTCCCGATGGCTTTGAGCGTGATCGCCACGGATTTCTCGGCCATCAGTTTCTTGGGTGCTCCGGGGTATGTCGTCGCCCATGATCTGGTGATTGACCTGCAGCCTCTGGTGTTCATTTGGGTGCTTCCCATCTCCCTGTACCTGTTCGTTCGTTTCTTTCACCGCCTGGAGCTGATCTCGGCCTACGAGTACCTGGAGAAGCGTTTCAACCTCGCTTTGCGCACCGGCTGCAGTCTTCTTTTCATCTGCCTTCGGGTGAGCTGGATGGCTACTGCGCTCTATGCAACGAGTCTGGCTCTTACTCAGGCGACACCTCTTCCGTTCTGGCTGTGCGTGGTTCTGATCGGGGGCTTGACGACTTTCTACTCCAGCCTCGGTGGAATGAAGGCGGTGATCTGGACCGATGTCTCGCAGTTCTTCATTTTCGTCATTGCCATCGCCTTGGTCCTCGTCCGGGCCGTGGGGTCGCTCCCCGGCGGAGTCGTCATGGCTTGGGATACCGCCAACCGCGCAGGCCATACTCGACTGCTCAATTTCGAAGGGGGATGGGAGGCGATCACAACGCCCGCGGTGCTGATCGGAGGAAGCTTCCTGGTCCTGATCTCCTATGGCGTCGACCAAGTTGTGATCCAACGTTACCTCACCGCGCGCAGCGTCGATGAGATCAAGCGCAGCATGGTATTCCAGGTCTGCGCCGCTCCGGGCCTGTTGTTCATGTTGGCCGTGATCGGGCTGGCGGTTTTCAGCTTCTACAGTCACTTTCCTGAAAGGATTCCGGAGGGTCTCGAAACCGACAAGTGGTTCCCCTACTTCATCGTCCACGAGTTGCCGATGGGCTTTTCCGGGCTGGTCATCGCCGGATTGTTCGCCGCCACGATGTCATCGATCAGTAGTGGGGTCAATAGCATCACCGCTGCCTGTGTCATCGATTTCTATCGACGCTTGCTTGCCGGGGACTCTCGGGTGATGCAAAAGCAGGGCGCTTCCCCATCGGCGCCGGCTTTAGCTCAGCAAAACCAGCGCGAAATCCGGATCTCTCGGATCCTCTCGGTCTTCTGGGGCGCCGCAGCGACTGCCCTGGCATTTGTGGTCGGGCGCATCGGTGTGATTGCCATTATCGCCAAGACACTTAGCGGCTTTTTCGGGGGTGTGCTGTTGGGGGTTTTCTTATTGGGAATCCTGGCGCCGAGAGTGAACGGTCCTAGCGCTCTCTTGGGAGGGCTGATCGGTTTCGCCACGATCTCGACGGTGGGCCTGGCGACCCCGATCAACTTGTTCTGGTATGCCCCCATCGGCTGCTTGACCACGTTGGTTGCCGGAACGGTTGTGAGCCGTTTCTTTGCGGTCCCTTCCGAGAAGCAGACCTCAGGCCTTACGTTGAAGGCCGGCTAGCAGGCGGGGCCCTGGCAGCCTCGGTCACAAGTCACGTGGGCATCGATTACCCTTGAGAGACTGAGTGGAGTCGCAAAAGCAGATTCTTTGCTCTCATCGACAAGCACCTCGACCCTGTAGCTTACGAAGTCAAGCGGGCGAGCTGACGGCGCTCGCCTTAGCTCGTGTCGATCGTCTAGCGTTGTTGCGAGTGGAGCGGTGAGGTTTCTCGTTGTTCCGGTGGGGAGCGCGGGGGACGTGCACCCGTTCGTCAGCATCGCCCTTGAGCTCAAGGCGCGAGGTCATGACGTCACTGTCGTCACGAGCGCGTATTTCGCGCCGCTGCTTGAGCAAGTGGGCCTGCCTTCGGCCCCGGTCGGGACCGTCGAGCAGTTCGACGACATCACCTCGAACCCTCGCCTCTGGCACCGGCTCCACGGCCTCAACGTTGTCGCGACCGGCATCGGGCTCCGCATTTCACCGCTCTACCGGCTCATTGAGCAGGAAGCAGCGCGTGACAACTTGGTAGTCGTCGCCCACCCACTCGCTTTCGGCGCCCGCGTAGCGCACGAGACTCTTGAAATCCCGCTGGTAACGGTCCATCTCGCGCCGGCGAGCTTTTGGAGCCTGCACGAGACACCGGTACTGGCACGGGGGCTCGAGTCCATCAACGCATTGCCACGGCCGCTGAAGCGCGTGCTGCTGGCTGTCAGCGACCGTCTCGCGGACCGGGTGATTGCGCTCCCGGTGAACCATTTTCGGAGGGAGATCGGCCTGCCGCCCGTGCGGCACATCATCAGCCGGTGGTGGCATTCCCCGCAGCGCGTCATCGGACTCTTTCCGGACTGGTTCGCGGCGCCGCAGCCTGACTGGCCCCCTCAGACGACCCTGACCGGCTTCCCGCTCTACGACGAGCGTGGCGCGACCGGCGTGCCGCCGGACCTCGACGCGTTTCTGGAGGCGGCGCAGGCCGCGGGCGACCCGCCGGTCGTCTTCGCTCCCGGCTCCGGGAACCGGCAGGCCCGCCGGTTCTTCACGGCGGCTTGCGAAGCCTGCCGACGATTGGGGCGGCGCGGCGTTTTGCTGACCCGCTTCACCGAGCATCTCCCCCACCCGCTGCCCAAGGGAGTAAGGCGCGCGGACTATGCGCCGTTCAGTTCGGTTCTGCCTCGTGCCGCCGCGCTCGTGCACCATGGCGGCATAGGCACCTCGGCCCAGGCGCTCGCCGCCGGCCGGCCACAGCTGGTCATGCCGATGACGTTCGATCAGCCCGACAACGCGGCTCGGCTGCAGCGGCTTGGCGTGGCTCGCACGCTGCCGCCGGTGCGCTTCTCCGGTGCGACCGTCGCGCGAGAGCTCGCGGCGCTGCTCGAGTCTGCCACCGTCGCGCGCAAATGTGCGAGTGTCGCCCGACGCTTCGACGGCATCGACCCTGTGGGGCACACGTGCGAGGTCATCGAAGGCTGCGGACGCCGGCCGGCCACAGCGGCTGTCTCGTAGTCGTGTGAAGATTAGGCCGTCGCCCCTCGAATGGGCGAGGTCCGCGTGTTGCCGATTCCGCTTGACAACGCGTCGATGCTCGCGGATTCGCCGGCACAGTTGGAGCCTCTAGCTGTTGGCCATGTACGCATGCCTGCCGCATTCAGTGACATGACCGGGCGGGGCTGATTGAGATCGTTACGGAGTAATACTGGAGGCGGATTGGCCGGCCAACGACCCATCCGGTCACGGATTGGTCTGTCGGACAATCAAGGCGGTCCGGTCGGCGTGCTGCTCAGTGGTTCCGTAGATTCCCGTTAACAATAAGAGAAACAAAAAGGGAAGCATGACCGGTCTACTGAAAGTAAGTAACTGTATATAAAAAACTTGCGAGCACTTTGTGGCTAAATCTTCCGGAAACCTTGACGCGTAAGTCAAGCGGCAAAGCGAAAGGCGAACAGATGCGCGTCCCTGAGCCGAACCCTCAGCCGTACCGGGCGATCCGCCAGTGAGCCGAAATCGGTTCGTTCCTTCCAGTGAACAGCAGCGTCAATCTTGTCACCGAAGATCGGCGAACAGTCGTCCAGCGAGAAGCCGGGTATCGACCTGCCGTCTTGTTGTTGAAGCTCGACCAGGATGGTCCCGCCACCGCTGGTGCGGTAATTCATCTTGAGTTGGTTTCCGGAAAAAACCAGCGGGGGCGTGGTGAACTCTCCCCATCCGGCGTAGGGCCCCTCGACGGAAACAAAGCCGTCCGTTCGCAGGGTGGCGCGGCGGAAGTGACTCTCCGGGTAGCGCAGGAAATCGGAATAATACATTGAGAGTTCGTCGTGTGCGGTTTGCAGGACCCCGACCCCCATGATCGGGTTGCGGTCGCACCAGCTTCGTTCGTCCCGCCCCGGACCCAGGAACGGTTTTCGCCTGCGGTCCCAGCGAATGCCGTCACGGCTTGAGGCGAACTGCGTGTCCGACAGCCCCGCGAAAGTGGGCGATAGGCCGGGAACCGTGCTGGTCGTTTGCGGCCCCGGTGCCTTTTCATAGTGCCTCCGGGTATACAGAACCATCGGAAACATCAGATAAGCTCGCTGGGCGCGTTCGTACTTCACAGCGGCGTTGGTGTAAAGATTCAGGTCTTCCGGGTCTTGGTCATCCGCGGACACCACCAGTTCCGGCGTAGACCAGCGCAAGAAGTCCTCCGACTCGGCTCGCCGAATCGCCCGTTTCCCGCCCTTGAAATCGCCGGGGCGCGAACGATCGATACCCCGTAGATAGATCACGTAACGTTTCTTCTCGTCATCCCACAGCAGGATGTTGTGGCTGTCGACCGGGGGATTATCGATCAGCGGATTTCCGGCCACCGGTTTCCAATGCAGTCCATCACCCGAAGCAAATCCCAAAATCCGCCCGCTCGGGCGCGTGATCATCTTGTACCGTTCGTCGCCGGAGCCGTTCGGATCCAGAATGATGGAGGCGTTGATGCCCTCGACCTCACCTGAGGGAAATACGAGGTTGTTCTTTTTTGATCCCTTCCATTCGACGATTCCCAGGTCGGGCTTTTCCCAATGGGCGCCGTCTTGGCTCTCGGCATAGCAAGTGAGCGCCCGGGCGTCTTTACCCACATCCACCCGGTACCACATGCGGAAGCGGTCTCCATCCTTCAAGACACAGGAATAGTGCAAGCCGTGGGCTATCGGTTCCCAGGGATGGTCCTTTGCACGGATCACAATCTCACGGGGTGTGGGGGTGTGAAACGCCAACCGGACGTTTTCCTTCTTGTCGAACCAAAGATCGTCGAGAAAAAGCTGACGACTGGAACCAACGTCGACCGGCCCTCTTGTAGGAGTCTCAGAGACAGAACAGGAGACGGAGGGAGCGAGCGCAACGGTGGCCACGCTGACGCTGGAGAAAAAGTCGCGACGTTTCATGGGGTGTCCTGCTTAGCCGCTTGAGCGAGATTGGATGAACGCCTTTCCGGCGCCTAACGACAGCTTATGATGAATCGGCGCTTGGGCACAGAGGTCGCACTTGAGGCCCGTAAGAGCATAGCGCAGTAACGGTTTCGTCCGTACATCACAAGAGTTTCCCCCAAGAGTCCATCGCTGGTTGCGCCAGGGGAAGCCGGACTGCCGAGCCGGAGTGTGCGGACAAAGCAACGGCTTCGCAGAACTCCATGTAGCGCAGCCCTTCTTCGAAAGTTGGTGAAACCGTGCCGCCCCTGCGTATCGCGTCGATAAATTCTCGATCGGTGGTTTGAGAGCGTTCTTCTTCCGCAGAGACGACCATCGGCGCCGGTTCACCGGCGTCCCCGTTTGCTCCTAGAATTTCTTCGGAGAAGAGTCGGTAGATCAGCGCCCCGCGAGACCCGTAGATCTCGATCCGGTGACCGGGAGAGAACGAAGCGGACCGGCTCAAATGGTAGCTGAAAACGGCTCCGCTCTGCAGGGTTCCGGCGGCCACCACCGAATCGGGTACGGTAGCCGTTACGCTCGCTCCTGTTGAGCTGCGGCGCACCGGATGGTGTACCTTCGCAACCGCGGAAACGAGTGCCGCCGTCCCGACCCAACGATGAGCTACCTCAACCCACAGGCCGAGGGTCAGCGCATTAACGCCCACCACCTCCGGGTCGAACCGCCAATCGTACCCGCTGGGCGGTTTCTCGAAGCTCATCCCGGTTACGCGCAATTCGGTCACCTCACCGACAAAGTTCTCCTTATGCAACAGCCTTTTCATGAGACGGTCGCCTTTAAGTCCGGGACGGGGAGGATAAAGGGCCGTGACGCGCCCCGATGATTTCGCGGCTGCAACCATCTTTTGCGCTTCCGAAAGATTGCGAGCCATGCGCGCCTGGCAGAGCACATGCTTGCCTGCTTCCAGCGAGCGATGGGTTGCGGGGCAGTGAAGAACGGGAGGGGTGGCGACTACGACGGCGTCGATGTCAGCGGAATCGCAAACTTCCTCCCAGCTCCGAGCAACGGCAGGGATCTCAAACTTCCGTGCGAGTTTCCGGGCCTTGGCGGAGCCCCGGGACCAGATCAACCGACAAGAAACGCCCGGGATCCGGGCCAACGCCGGCAGATGCCGGGTCTCGACGACCCAACCTGCGCCGATGATGCCTATCCGGATGGTCTCCATCGGAATGCGCACGACAGCGTTTCTTGTGCGCCGTACAATCTACCACGAGTCCAGGCGCGCCTTCGAACCCTCAACAAGGACTCGGTCGAACGAAACAGGGTTGCATCCCTCCGGTAACCCATGCGTGGGGCTCTTGCTCCTTTGTTGACAACAGCGGCGGCACGGTCTCGCCGGTCGTTGTGAGACTCATGGTCTCTTGCATGCCTGTCAGTCCTGACGCGTTTGCCTGTAGGTCACTTCACGCGAAGCCGGCACCAGCGCGATTGAGTGACGCACGCTTCGGTGCACCAATAGCTCACCAGAACGTCACCGCCGGGTGTGGCGGCTGCGTGCGGACGGCCAAACGCAATCACGTCGTGGCTGGCTGGATAGGCATCTCTGGATGGAATGCCGATGGTTTCCCGTCCAGTGGCGTCCCAGATCACGACATTGCGGTCCAGATCCCAGGACTTCCCGGCGTCCTCGGAAAGAACCCCCCGAATACCCGGCGGATCCAACTCCCGGACGGTATATGCCGCAAACATGCGCCCGTTGCCCAAGTCGACGGCCCAACTTGTCTGCGCCGGGATCGCTGTCGGTTGCGGCACGTCCCAATGGCGGCCCGTCTCGTCGGATGTGGTGAGATGCAAGTCGATGAACTTCTTGCTCCCCAGGTCCTGAGTCCACAGCAAGGTGAACAGTCGCCCGGATTTCAGGGCAATCACGCGGCCGTGCCAGAAGGCTTTTTGTTCTTCGGGAGAGATGCCGGCGAAGCGGTGCAAGTCTCCCCAGCTCTGGCCCTGGTCACTCGAAAACAACGCCAGCATCTCGGCCTGCACGGGGCGCGGGTCGTCATAGGCCTTCCCGATGTCGAACGCCAGAAACCAGCCGCCGTCGGGCATCTCGATCACCGGGCCTGACACGTAGGCGATGATACCGTCGGGCATCTCGATCACCTGGGGGGCCGACCAGTTCCGCCCGTTGTCGTGGGAGCGAAACAGCAGTGTCTCGACCGGTAGAAAGCCCCCGGTGTCAGGGTTGACCATGATCCGATACGGGTCCGTGCAATCGTGCCGCATGGCCGAGAGGGTGAGAGTGCCATCCCGTAGACGGCTCAGAAACGGGGCGGAATAGGTGTAGGGCGTGACGTCCTTTCGTGGGTCGCGGACGAGCCCTTCCTCTTTCCAGGTCGTTCCTTCGTCCGTCGATCGTAGAACCGCCAGGACGCCGTCGTGCGAATAGAAAGCCGTGCCGCGCCGATGAACGCCGACCCACTCGCTTTCGGCGGGCGTCAGGACCGTTGGGAGATAGCTGTTGACGACGCAATGACCCGCCAGGTGGTTCCGGAACAGCACGCCGTCGGAGATGATTTCGAGCTGGGCCATGAAGATCGTTCCCGTTCGGCTGGGCAATAATGTGGAATCCCGAACCGCAAGTCGTCAGCGAATGGCGCCGGTCGAGTCGTTGGTCAGGGCTTCCTGCGGGGTCGTCAGGCCTCCCGGAGGAAACTGGCGGCGATGTACTTTTGTTTTCCGCCGTCGTTCACGCTGTTGAAATAATAGGCCACGATCGCGGTGCTGTCGGGCAGCAGGTCGGCCAAGGGATAGCCCAGGTCGCGGTTGTGCCCGTCATCGCGGATCACGAATTCTTCGGCCTCCGCGATGCGCTCGCATTCAGCATCCAGCAGACGCGCCCGAATCCCGAAGGGCTTGCGGCGGTAGCCGTAGGCCAGCAGCACTCGCCCGCTGGGCATTCGGATCGCCGTGCAGGGATAACCCCAGAACGCCTCCTTTCGGGGATGCGACCAGTTCCGTCCGCCGTCGAGCGAATGAGACGTATAGCTGTACCCCTCAGGGTTGCTGCGCATGAAGGCGACCAGCTTCCCCGAGGCGCACTCGTAAAGAACGGTCTCGTTGAATCCGGTCTTGGCGTCAGGCCGGGCGATCGTTCCTCGCAGCCGCCAATGCATACCCCCATCAGCGGACTCCATGAGATACGAGGTCTCCGGGCGGTCCGCGCTGTAGACCGGGATCACTAAACTTCGATCCGAAAGAACAATAGCCGGGTTGCGAATCGCGGTTGGACTCGGCCATCCCGGCAAGGTATCTCGCATGCCACTCACTGGTGAAACCCAGTACCGCTGGCTCCAGGTGCGGCCGTTATCGTAAGAACGCCGCACATAGGTCCCCGCCTTGGCGCTATGGACATTCCATTGTTCGTAGTGGCGAGCGCGCCACTCGTTGCGCGGGTCGGAGCGGATCTTCTCATAAAGTCCTTTTGTGATCAGACGGGATGCGTGACTGGCATGGAGAATGCTGCCCTCCGGCAGCAGCGTCAGGTTGGAATTCCTGATGTTCCCGGCATCGAAGACGCGCGGTGCGCCGCTCCAGGTGCGGCCCTCGTCCTCGGAAGTCAGCAGACACATCTCGACTTCCGGATTGGAGTGGCCCCAGTCGGGCGACCGGCGGAAGCCCATCAATACCTTGCCGCCGGGCAACACCAGCGGCGAAGGACCGGGGCCGCAGTAATACTTGGAATCTCGGTAGACGTCTACATCGTCTCGGGATTTCTGCAACCGCCCCGGGTCGGGCGGAGCAACCGAACCTTTCGACGCGAGTGCACCCTGGCTCGGAATAAGCCGCGCTGTAACGCTGAACGATCCGCCGGCCAGGGTGGCCCGCCGCAGGAACTTCCTGCGGCCGTATTCGGTAGATCTGATCATCGAAGTACGAACACCCTTCCGAGTCGGTGCTCGGGCACACAACCTAGCATATCGTCAGCTACTGCAACGCGATCCGCAAGTCGGTTTGTTTGTACTGTAGCCACAGGTGGGGACACTTCTATTGAGCGATCACCGTGTACATTTCTATCGAGGCTTGACAGCCCGGTTGCCCTTCTGTTCGCCTCTGGCGCGAAATGGCCGTATCATCAAAATCTGCGACCCTGGATCGTCGTGACCTCCCCCAATTCATTGACGCCAAGCTCTCTATTGCTCGCTAGTGCGCGGCACGGCGCGGCATGGGGCGGCACGGCGCGGCGCGGCTCACTAACATTCCAAATCAAGTGATTTTCCACATCGAGGCGTTGACAAACAAGCACTGAATCCTTTGACGATCAGGCAGCAGCTCTTTACACTGAAGTCTGGAGTCGCTTGTCTTCCCCTGCGCTTGCGTTCTACGGGGCAACGTGTGTCTTCCACGTTTCCGCTAGGATAAAGAGAAGGTCCGGGCTGGCGTAGCTCAGTCGGTAGAGCATCTGATTTGTAATCAGACGGTCGGGGGTTCGAATCCCTCCGCCAGCTCCAACTGAGTCGGCCGGCGGGCCATATGCGGGTTCGGACGGCGGCCGGAGTTCCGGTTCTTGCGGGAGTAACTCAATGGTAGAGTCACAGCCTTCCAAGCTGTTGGTTGCGGGTTCGATTCCCGTCTCCCGCTCCAGAAGTCTCCTCTGCCAATCCGAGCGTAAGATACGCAGGTTAAGTAGAGAGCCGATGTAGCTCAGTGGGTAGAGCGCGTCCTTGGTAAGGACGAGGTCACCGGTTCGAGCCCGGTCATCGGCTCCACCGCTCCTCGGCCGAAGGGGTTTTGCGCCGAGCAGCAACTGGAACAGCTTCGTCATGTGACTCGGAAGGAGTAAGTTGCGGAGGAACAAGGTATTGCGGACGGGTGGCCGAGTGGCTAAAGGCAGCAGACTGTAAATCTGCCGGACTCAGTCCTACGGAGGTTCGAATCCTTCCCCGTCCACCACGAACTTGCGCTGCATCATCGACATCAGCGAGGAGAGAAGCAAACGATGGCGAAAGAGAAGTTTGATCGATCGAAGCCGCACGTGAACATCGGGACGATCGGGCACATCGATCACGGCAAGACGACGCTGACGGCGGCGATCACCCG
>JAPOOG010000094.1 GCA_026713545.1 Bryobacterales bacterium | reverse complement strand
CGCTCACCACGAAGAGCTCGGCCTGGTCGGTGACGATGGCAAAGGCGCGGTCGGCTTCGAGGTAGGTCATGCCGGAGGGCTGGTCGATCTGCGACGGCAGCGCGTAGGCCGCCACGGCGGTGGTGAACTCCGAGAGCTCGAGCGGTCCGGACGCGGGGTCTGTGACGATGCCGCTATCGTCGTCGCCGAAGTGGTCGAGCAGGATGTAGACGCCGAGACGCGAATTCGTCAGCATCAGTGCGATCCCCGCGACCGCTACGCACACGATCGCTGCGCCCGCCACGGCGCGGCGGCTGTTGCCCGGTCGTCCTGAAATCATGTGGTCTCCTTGAGAATGGGTGTATGTGCCTTGGGAGTCTAACGGTAGAATCGCTGCCGCCGGGTGTCTGTCAAGAATCCTTTAGGCCGCGGAGCGCCTCGTCGTAGCCGTCATCCGGTGCCAGGCTGCTTTGCGGCCGGGTCGCCTGCGGTGCCAGGTTTGCATTGGGCACGACCGACCAAGGCTATGTTTACAACGTGTTCTCTGGTACGCCCTCCGGGATTCGGCATTGGGAGATGTCGCTTGTGTTTTATATATAGTTGATATTAATGGCTATTAACCATGTTTTACAAGTAATGATAAAATACTCGGAAATTTTGAAAAGACACGAATTGGATGGATATGAACCAACCAAGAAAACAAAGACTGAAACCGCTCCTGGACAAGGTCCCGCCGGGTTTTGTGGTCGATACCCGGTGGCTGAAGGCGCAGGGCATAGACCCGAAATCCATCCACGACTACGTTTCGCGCGGATGGCTGGAGCGGGTTGTAAGAGGCGTGTATCGCCGTCCGGTGCCGGAGGGGGTGGAGCGTGTGTCCGAGGTCTCCTGGGAGATCGCGCTGCTGTCGCTACAGCGGATCATGGAGAAGGACATACATCTTGGTGGGGAAACCGCGCTGGAAATGGCGGGCTATTCCCATTATCTCAGTCTTGGTGGTCTGGCGCGCGTCCACTTCTACGGTTCTGTGCCCGCGTGGCTGCAGAGGATACCGACGCAGACGAAGATCGTCGTGCATCGGCATACGCTGTTGGGCGACGATCCCGCCGGCATAGGCGATTCCGGTCGCGACGTGCAGGAACGAGGACTGGCGGTGAATGTGTGGCGCTGGCCCATACGATCGTCGTCGCCTGAGCGGGCGATACTCGAGGCACTCGACGAACTCCCGAACAAGGCGAGTTTCGATAACCTGGGCAAGATCTTCGAGGCGCTGACGACGTTGCGGCCGGAGCTGCTCACGACGCTGCTGGCTCGGTGCCGGAGCGTCAAGGTGCGGCGGCTGTTCTTCGTGTTCGCGGACAGGTACCGGCATCCCTGGCGCAAGTATGTGGATGCCTCGAGAATCTACCTGGGCTCGGGGCCTCGGGCGCTGGTGAAGGGCGGTGTGCTTCACCCGAAGTACCGAATCTATGTGCCGGGCGAGTTCGTGCCAAGGGGAGAGGAAAAGGCAGGCTTCGATGGATGAGCACTATGTTGATCAGGTTCGGCTGCTGTTGCGTGTCTTGCCGGACATTGCCGCAGAGGAAGTGTTCGCGCTGAAGGGCGGTACCGCGATCAACCTGTTCTACAGGGAGATGCCGCGGTTGTCCGTGGATATCGACCTGGCCTATCTCCCGGTGGACGAGCGTGAGAAATCGCTCCGCGACATTGACGAGACGCTCAAGCGGATCGCGGCGGCGATCGGTGAACGCAACCCAGGGGTGGAGGCACATCGCATTGCCGGGGGAGGCAACAATGACACGCGCATCCTGGTCCGCGAGGGTGCGGTACGGGTCAAGGTCGAGACCTCACCGGTAACTCGAGGAACGGTGTGCGCGCCGGTCACGAAGAGGACATCGGACGCGGTCACCGAGCATTTCGGCTTTGTCGAGACAAGGGTTGTGGCGTTCGAGGATCTGTACGGCGGCAAGCTGCACGCGGCGCTGGACCGTCGGCATCCGCGCGATCTGTTCGACATAAAGCTGCTGTACGAAAACGAAGGAATAACGGATGAACTTTTCCGCGTATTCATGGTTTACGTGGCGAGTTCGGGCCGACCAATGCATGAGTTGCTCGGGTCAACGGCCGGCATTGATGAGCATCTTTACGAGACACAATTCGTTGGAATGACACGCGAAGCGGTGCCGATGGAAGCGCTTGTCGAGACGCAGGAGCGCCTGCACGCTGACATTGCCGAGCGGTTAACGGGCGATATCTCGACTTTCCTGCTGCGACTCCACGACGCCGAGCCCGACTTCGATCTGATCGGCCTGCCCGATGCTGTTAACCTTCCGGCCGTCGGGTGGAAGTTGCTCAACCTGGAAGCTCTGAAAGAAAAGGATCAGAGAAAGCACAGCGGTCAACGCGAGGCGCTTGAAGCGCTATTGCAGTGATGTAAACGGACTGACGAACGAGGTCTACTCATCACTTTAGATTCGAACAATCGCCTCGCGATCCGCAAGTTGGGCCGTGCTCACATACCGTCGAACCCGCCGGATTTTTCTGGCAATCGACCGTTTGCGGGTTTGCGCGTAGAATCAGCAGGTCTCGCTGTTTACGCTCGCCAGTGGCAGCCCGTCTGGATCGGCACAAGCGCCTCAATCGCGTAGGCGATCCTTGCCGGACCGTGGGGCGCGAGCGGGTCTGAGGATGTTGAAAGCCGAAGAAGCAAGACTCGATATGCTGAGAACCGCAATCCGGGAAGGTGTCGAGAGCGGAATCAGCGATCGCACCCCCGAAGACGTACGTTCCGACGTAAAGGCACGGTTGGCGGACGCCAGCGGCATACAGG
>JAPOOG010000089.1 GCA_026713545.1 Bryobacterales bacterium | reverse complement strand
CCAACACTTCCAGGCTTCCTTCTCCCTGCTGATGCGCCTCTATGAATTTGCGGCGCAAATCATCCGCATAGGCTTTCGCCATCGTCTTCGCGTCGAAGTATTCGCCAGAGCCGTCTTCATTATCGCTGAAAATGCTCTCGCAATCTCTCCCAAAGAGAGAATGACGCGATTTTTTCAACATATTGGCCCTGAGATCACGTCCGACTTCAACTGACTGGTGCCGATTCCTGGCCAGCATCCCTCGCCATCTGGCTAGAAAGGTGGCACTGCCAGATCGGCGCGACCCCAACCTCCGATCTGTTAGGCTTGTCTGCCTGTTATGCGACTCATCATTGATGCCCATCTCGACATCGCCTGGAACGCCGTCTCGTTTGACCGCGACCAGCTTCTTTCTGTTCAGGAGCTGCGCGCCAATGAGCGCGGCATGACGGGCAAGAGCCGCGGTGCCTGCACAACAAGCCTTCCCGCGATACGCCAAGGCCGGATCGGTGTCGTGCTCGCCACCGTACTCAGCCGCGCTCTGCCGAGAAGCCTGCCGGATCTCGATTCGAATTTAGGGCCGATCGGTGAACGCGAGCACGGTGAGATCATTCTCCGAGAAAACCTAGATTACGCCAACCAGACGATCTGCTCCGCCGCCAGCCAAGCCCAGCTCGCGTACTACAAGCTCCTCGAGCAACAGGGCCACATGAGGATGATCAGCGACTGCTCGACGCTCGACATGATCTGGTCAGCCTGGGAGTCCTCGCCGGACACAGCGCCGGTCGGCTACATCCTCAGCATGGAAGGCACCGACCCCATCGTCGATCCGTCGTACGCGCAGTGGTGGTTCGATCAGGGCCTACGAACAGCCTGCTTGGCGCACTATGGACCGAGCGCGTACTCCATGGGAACAGGCGGCGACGGCCCGTTGACCGACCGCGGAAGGGAGTTGCTCAAAGAGTTCGATCGCCTCGGCGTCATCCTGGACTTGGTTCACACGGCTGACACGGCAGTCGAGCAGGCGCTGAAGATCTACTCCAAAGCGGTCTTCATTAGCCACGGCAACTGCCGCGCCCTTACGCCGCACGACCGCCAGATCAGCGATGAACAGATCCGCCACGTCGTTGAACGAGGCGGCGTCATCGGCGTTGTGCTCGATGCCTGGCAGATCGCGCCTGACTGGCGAAGAGACAGAAAAGACAATGTCAGACCATCTCTCGATCAAGTTGTGGATCACATCGACCACATTTGCAAGATCGCCGGCGATGTGAACCACGTAGGTATCGGCAGCGACCTAGACGGCGGCTTTGGAACAGAGCAGTGCCCGAAGGGCATCGAAACCATAGCGGACCTGCAAAAGATCGGTGAGCGGCTGAGTAGCCGCGGTTACGGCGATGCCGACATCGACGCCGTCTTTCACGGCAACTTCCTCCGCTTCTTCCGCGAGAACCTGCCGATCTGAACTCCCCTTGGCGCAACGCCGACGGAAAACCTATGGGGCGACCTCCGGCGTCGGAACTGCGCAATGAAAGGTATTCCAGATGAACGACGGCTTGGAACAGTTTGTTGACGCTTTCGGTGAACCTACGGAAAGGCTCCCGGCCGTGTGCGGCGCGCGCTCCGTGGCAGCGTGTTTAAGACCTGCGGTTTGATATCGTAACGCTTTTGAGCTAATCGCCCGGCGCGGCGTTCGAGGATCAGATCGATGGCGAAAGTAGTCACCTTTGGCGAAATTATGCTGCGGCTCGCGCCGCCCAGCTTTGAACGGCCGTTGCAATCAGCGATGTTCGTTGCTACCTTTGGCGGCGGCGAAGCGAACGTCGCAGTCTCAACCGCCAACTATGACCTCCCGACCAGCTATGTGACGGTACTGCCTTGGAAGCATCCCGTCGCCGAGGCCTGTGTGGCCGAGCTACGCCGCTTCGGCATCGATACCAGTTCCGTCACCCGAGGCCCCGGCCGGATGGGCATCTACTTCCTTGAGCCCGGAGCCAACCAGCGGCCTTCGAAAGTAACCTACGACCGCAACGACACCGCCATCGCTCTAGCCAAGCCTGGCGACATTGATTGGGACGCAGCCCTCGACGGAGCCACATGGTTTCACATCACAGGCATCACGCCCGCGATCTCGCAAAGCGCCGCTGA
Source organism: Bryobacterales bacterium (assembly GCA_026713545.1). Lineage (GTDB taxonomy): Bacteria > Acidobacteriota > Terriglobia > Bryobacterales > UBA6623 > JAPPLB01. The sequence goes on along the minus strand of JAPOOG010000089.1, from coordinate 28,271 downwards.
CCTCTCGATCGAGTCCGTCAAGAAAGCCCGTGAGAAGGGCCTGTCCGTCTCTTGTGATTTCAACTACCGCAAGAACCTCTGGAAGTACGGCAAGTCCGCCCAGGAGGTAATGACCGAGCTCGTCAAGTACGTCGACGTCGGCATCGCCAACGAAGAGGACTGCCAAAAGTCTCTCGGCATCTCGATTGATGTGGACGTCGAGTCCGGCGCGCTCGACGTCGGGAAATACCGCACTCTGTCGGACAAGGTGCTCGCTGCGTTTCCCGACATGAAGATCCTCGCTATCACTCTGCGTGAGTCGATCAGTGCGTCGCACAACGGTTGGTCTGCCGTGCTCAACAACCGCCAGAACTTCCATCACAGCCGAAAATATGTCATCACGCACATCGTCGACCGAGTCGGAGGCGGCGACTCCTTCTCGGGCGGGATGATCTACGGGTTGATCAACTACCCGGACGACCATCAGACAGCGCTCGAGTTCGCCGTCGCGGCTTCTTGCCTGAAGCACTCCGTGCCGGGAGACTTCAACCGCTTCTCAGCGGATGAAGTAATTTCGCTGATGAAGGGTGGAGGCTCAGGCCGCGTGCAGCGCTGACCTGTCTTTAGTAGCCTCGTGCTTTGTCCGCTACCACGTTGAGCAAAGGCTCGCCATTGAGCCAACGCTCGACATTCTCACAAAGCAGCCGTGCCGACTCGATGTGATACGTCGTCGTCACGTCGGTGCAGTGGGGCGACAGGATCACGTTCTCCAGATTCCACAGCTCACTCTCCTCGGGCAAGGGCTCGGTCTGGAAGACATCCAATCCAGCGCCGGCGATCCAGCCTTCTTTCAGAGCCCGGATCATGACATCTTCCTGCGTTGTCTTGCCGCGGCCGACGCTGATGTAGACCGAGGACTCCCTCATCGCGCGAAACTCGGCTTCGCCGAACATCCCTTTTGTCGCGTCGGTAAACGGAAGCGCGTTGCACACGAAGTCGGCGGCCCTCAGGGCCTCATGCCAGTGCTCCAGCGGAACGACCTCGTCCACCCATTGGGAGCCTTCAACAACCGCCGCGTTCCGCTTCACGACGATCACGTTCATGCCCATTGCCTTGGCTAGCTTTGCCGTGGCACGTCCTGTGCCGCCGTAGCCGATAATCGACAGCGTCTGGCCGCGCGCCTCCTGACCCAGGAAACGGTCCCAGCGGCGCTTGGCCCGATTGCTGTCGATGCGGCGAAAGCTCTTCACAAAGAAGAGGATCGAAAAGATCACAAACTCGGCGAGAGCTGGAGCGTAGAGACCCTGGCCGTTCACAAGCACTACGGGACTCTCGATCAATTCCGGCGATACGATCCGCTCAAGACCGGCCGAGCTGATCTGCATCCACTTCAGCCTAGCCGTTTTGCCCAACGAGTCTCGGATCCAGAAGGCGCCTTTCTCCCATGCGAACGCGCAATCCGCCTCCGGCAACCGAGCCTGGGTTTCCTCTTCCGAAGGGCAGCGGCAGATTTCCACCAGCTCTTCTATCGCTGCAAGACGATCAAACCAGCCCTGCGGTGGGGTTCCGGTGACAATCAATACGGGACGGTTGACATTTTCTTCTGACATAGGTGGAGGCACCAAGGCAATCCAGTTTAGCCGAGCGACAAACCGGGCGTGAACGCAATCCATTGCCGGTGAGTCATCGCAACATTCCTGGACTATGATGAATGGGGTTCGCAACGCGGTTGCGGCCCCTTTTGCTGTGCCCGGAGCCCGGGCAAACCCCATGGCCGCCACGCAATACGACGTTCTTTCCGTCAAGGCTGGCACGAGCAATGTCGAACGAGTCGCCAAAACCTATGGCATCGATAATTGGGGATTCGACTACTTTTTCATCAACAAGCAGGACCATCTGGCCGTCGCGCCGTCGCGCGACCGCAGCCTTTCGATCGATGTCAAGGAAGTGGTCGACGGCCTGATTCGCCAGCGGCTGTCGACGCCTTTCCTGCTGCGCTTTCCGCAGATTCTGGACGACCGCTTGGAAGCGATTCACAAGGCCTTTCGCAACTCGATCGAGGAATTCGACTACCGGGGCGAGCACTTGGGGGTCTTCCCGGTAAAGGTCAACCAGAAATCAGAAGTAGTGCGAAGACTCGTCGACTCAGGGCTCTCGTACCGCTACGGGTTGGAGGTCGGCAGCAAGGCCGAGTTGGTCAACGCGATGGCCATGCCCCTCGCCGATGACGCACTGATCGTGTGCAACGGACTTAAGGATGACCTCTTCCTGCGCATGGCGATCTTAGCGGAAAAAATCGGCCGCAACACGATTGTCGTCGTCGAAGATCCCGAGGACATGCAGAGCAGCCTCAAGCTCGGCGAGAAGCTGGGGGTCGAGCCCAACATGGGCATTCGCGTCAAGCTGTATTCACGCGGTAGCGGCAAGTGGGAGGAGTCCGGCGGTGAGTTCGCCAAATTCGGTATGAGTACGATTGCTCTGGTCCGTACCTTGGAGCAACTGCGCGAAGGCGGCAGATCGCATCTCCTGCGGATGCTGCACTTTCACATCGGATCACAGATCACCAACATCAAGAGCGCCAAGCAAGCCGTCAAAGAGGCCGCTCGCGTCTACTCGAAAGTGCGCAAGATGGGATTCGAGGTCGAGTACCTGAACGTCGGCGGCGGCCTTGGCGTCGATTACGACGGCAGCAAGACAGCTTCGGCGTTTTCCGTCAACTACTCGGTGCAAGAGTTCGCCAATGACGTCGTGTACGTCATCAAGGAAGTCTGCGAAAGCGAAAGCGTGGCGCCTCCGACGATCGTCACCGAGAGCGGCCGCGCCATGGTGAGTTATCACTCGATGTTGATCTCCGACGTCAAGAAAGTCATCGCGCCGGGCCGCTCTGGTTTGTACTCACTCGACACCATCACATCCGACTCCGAACCTGTGTCGGAAATGATCGACCTCGCCCGAGATATCAACGCGAAGAACTGTCGTGAGTACTACCACGACGCCATTCAGCACCGTGAAGACCTCAACTCTCTGTTTGAGCTCGGCTATCTCGACTTGATCGAGAAAGCCAAAGGTGAATGGCTGTTCTGGAAGATCTGCCGCGAGGCGGCGAGGCTTTCGAAGTCAATGAAGCAGCGGCCGGAGGAGTTCAACGAGCTCGACGGGCTGCTTTCCTCGAAGTACATCTGCAATTTCTCGATGTTTCAGTCACTGCCGGATTTCTGGGCGTTTGATCAGCTTTTCCCCATTATGCCCATCCATCGCTTGAACGAACTTCCGACCGAATACGGCGTGCTATGCGACATTACGTGCGACTCCGACGGTACGGTCGACAAGTTCGTCGATCTGAAGGACGTCAAGGAAGTGTTGGAACTCCATCGCACCCGCATCGACGAGCCCTACTACTTGGCGTTTCTGCTGCTCGGCGCCTACCAGGAGACGCTCGGTGATCTCCACAATCTCTTCGGAGTCGTGACAGAGGTCAATGTCGCCGTTGGCGTCAACGGTCGGCCGGTCGTCAATAAGCTGATCCGGGGCGACTCTGTACGAGAAGTGATCGAGTACACCGGTCATGACACCGGCGAACTGCGAGACGTGCTGGCGAAACGGCTTTCAGAGTACAAAGACCTAGGATGGATCTCCGACGACGACGAGCACGAAGTACTGGCAACGGTCTCACGCGTTCTCGATGATTACACTTACCTCAACTAACCTGTTTTTCTCGCCACGAGGCAAGGCGATGCGCGAGGCGGGGGTGATTTCGATTCTTGCTATCAGGTCGATGGGGCCACGGCGTTCGATAGTCAGTTCAACGTGACGCTAACCCTGAACGGCGTCGGAGACATCGAAGTCTTCGACAGTGTTTCGGAGAATCCCGGCAGTACGGAGGCAAGTTTTCGACACTCTTACGGCGAGAATCCTGCAGGTCGAACCGGTTGGGACCTCTGCTCGCAGGCCAGCAGGGCCCAGCACACTCATTGTGTGCTGCAAGCCTCATCCGGGCGTTCCCATCACATGATACGTGTAAATTAATAAGGAGATGCGCCGGAAGCACATCACCACCACCGTCAAGCAGACCCGTGAGCGCATTTGCCACCGGCACGAGAAGAAGATTCTGGAAGAAGACGATTTCGAGTCGCCTTCGCTCGACGGTTGCGACAACTCCCACCAGGCGGCGGAGGGCGGCACCGCCTCGGTCTGGCGCGTTAACCACCGCTCATCCCAACTGGAGAAAAGTGTCATCCCGGGGCTCAGAAAGCGTGCCGGCCGAGCCCTCGATTGGCACATCTTAGACGCCATTTGAGGCCTTGTACAGGCGTATTGATGGAGTTCACCGGCGAGCGCGCCATCCCCGGGAAAACCGATCCCGACCTGATGAACGAGCACTGGGCGCGGTACCAGTTCGCCGAGCCCCTGGTTCATGGCAAGCTTGTAGTGGATGCCGGTTGCGGGGTCGGCTACGGCTCCGCGTTCCTGGCTGCGTCGGCGCGTCTGGTGCTCGCCCTCGATACCTCCACCGAGGCTCTTGGAGCGGCCCGCGAAGAATACTCACATCCGAAGGTGGCATTGATCAACGCCGACTGCGGCCGCCTGCCCCTTCCTGACAATTCGGTGGACATCGTTGCCGCCTTCGAGGTCATCGAGCACATGGACGATTGGCAAACGCTCATCAGCGAAGCGGCGCGTGTCCTGGCGCCCCATGGCCAACTACTCGTCTCAACACCCAACCGCATCTACTCACAGGAATCACGGCACGAACCCAATCCCTTCCATGTCCACGAGTTCGAGTACAGCGAGTTCGAATCGGAGCTTGGAAAACGCTTCCCCTACGTCATGCTGTTTCTTGAGAATCATTCCGACGCGATCACGTTCATCCCTCTGCAAGGGGAAGGCGTGCGCACGCGGCTCGGCAGCCGGGAACGCGATCCGGAGAGCGCTCACTTCTTCCTCGCCGCTTGCTCCAAGCAGCCGCAACACGGATCACCGGCATTCGTATTCGTGCCTTCGGGAGGAAACGTCCTTCGCGAACGCGAGCAGCACGTGGAAGCGCTACAGGAGCAAGTGCGCGAGCTCGAGCAACACATCAAAGCGCTACAGGAGCAAGTGCGCGAGCTCGAGCAAGAGAACGCCGAGCGAGCGAGATGGGCCGCAGAACTGAACGCGGAACTCGAAAGTGTCAGGTCGGATCGCAGAAAGCTCATCGAGCGGCTGGATGAGACAGAGCTACGGGTCATCGAACGATCGGAGTGGGCGATGAGCCTCGACCGTGAACTGAAGGAAACGCAACAACACTTGGCGTCTGTGAGACGGTCGCTCGTCTTCCGGATCAGTCGCCGCATAGGCCTTATTCGCGACACCAAGGCCGAAGATGAGCAAAGGCCCTAGCGCCTTCGTCACAATCCCGGCTGGACGCAATGCGCGGGAAGGCCGTCAGGGTAGGCACGAGCTGCTTGACGCTCCGCCTTGTTGCTGTTGAGGCGTACTTGACGGCACCTGTGAGCACGGCAAGCCGGCGCAACGAAGTCATGGCGGTCTTATCGCGTGCTTCCCCCGTCAGCGGCTCCTCACTTACCTCTTGTCCCTACCTTGCCACGTACAAGGTGGTGAGAAAAGTAAGCCGGACCGCCACACGACTGCGGACTCAGCCGCTCGCCGCCTCAAGAGCTCCATCAAGTGGTCGTTCTTTCCACCAGGAGGCCAGCGTGGAACCTGAGATGTTCATCCACGTGCCGAAGATAGCTGGCCCCAAGGCCGCGCTGGGGCTCTTCAGCACTTCCATGGCCAGAGCCGTTCCCATGCCCCCGTTCTGCATGCCGACCTCGAACGCCACTGTGCGGGCATCACTCTCCTTGACGCCACTCGCTCGGGCCCCCCAGTAGCCGAGAAAATATCCGAGACAGTTGTGGAGTAGCGCCGCAGCGAACAATCCCGCGCCGACCGTCAGCAGCTTTTCCTGATTGTTGGCGGCAATGATCGCGATGATGTAGCAAATACCGACCATCGAGACGAGCGGCAGTCCGTGTTCCAACCATTCCTTGCGAAGCAGGGCCATCAGCAACAGAGCCACGGCCAGCGGCCCCATCTGCCGCGCCAAGATAACATCAATGGACTCGACGACGCCCGAAAACCCCAGAGCAAAGAAAGATACGGCAAACAGCAACGCAGTCGATCGCCAGATCCGAGCGGGCATCTTCGTATGCAACATAGCATTGGTAACGAGACCGGCGCCGATGGGAAGAATGATCAACTCGATGATCGAGATCATCATGTCCCAGACATTGATCTCCATCAGCCGACCCGCCAACAGCTTCATTGCCAGAGGCGTCATCAGCGGCGATACGATGGTCGAACAGGCCGTCATCGTGACCGAAAGAGCCACATTGCCCTTGGCGAGAAAGGCCATCACGTTGGAGGCCACTCCGCCTGAGCATGCCCCAATAAGGATGACTCCCGTTGCCACTTCAGGGTCGAAGCCGAACGAGGTGGCGATCCCCCAACCGGCCACCGGCATCACACTGAACTGGAGGACGATGCCGATCCCCACTGCCTTGGGCATCCGCAAGGCGCGTGCGAAATCGGTCAGACTCAAGGTCGCACCCATGCCGAACATGATGAGCTGAATCAGAGGGACGATCAGCCGCTTCTGCTCGAAGCTGCCCCAAGTCAGAAAAACAGATGGATAGAAGAGCGCGGCAACAAAAAAGGCGAACACCCAGAATGTGAACGCGAAGATCTTCAGAGTCGAGTGGATCTGGAAGTAGATCGCGAGCATGGCCAGCAGCCCTATGACGCCCGGGCCGAGAAGGGCAGCGTTTCCGGTCACACCACCTGCGAGCGCGACGATCAAAGCAACGGCGCTCAGAATCAGGAACAGCTTTCCGCGGGAACGCTGCGTTGCTTCCGGAATTGGTTCTTCCATGTATCGATCTACCTCTTGACTCGGCCGGCCTCAAGGGCAACGGTCGTGTTCCACTCAAATCTTGGTACTACTAATAGACGTGCCGCGCCACGCGCAACCTCACGCCGAGGAGCCCACCCTTCCCAAGCGCGGCATCGTATCACAACACCGCCTCACGAAGACACGGGATGCTGCGCCATCCCGCCAGACGGCGCTTCTGATCCTCGCGTTCCTACTGCTCATCTTGGGCCCGGCATGCGGCCGCAAACCCAAATACCGCGTCCCGCCGCCCATTCCCGCCGTCTTGGGAGCGAAGGAAACCGGTCAAGCGAGTTGGTACGGACACCCCTACCACGGACGCCGCACGAGCAGCGGTGAAATCTACGACATGGACCAGATGACCGCGGCTCACCTGCGATTACCGTTCGGGACTTGGGTGCGCGTTACGAACTTGCAGAACGGCCTTCGAACCGACGTGCGCATCAACGACCGCGGGCCGTTCGTAAAGAAGCGCATCATCGATCTCTCGCGGGAGGCCGCCCGCCGCATCGAGATGATCGGACCCGGTACGGCGCGCGTACGGCTCGAGGTTATCGCCTTGCCGGGAACACAGCCCGGCCAGCCTCACCGCACAAAGAGCGGCTGCAATGAGAATCCGGCCTACGGAGTGCAAGTCGGATCCTTCCGTGTTCGAAAAAACGCCGAGCGTCTCCGTGACAAGATGAACGCAGCATACCGCAATGCCAGAGTCCTGCGAAAAAAGACCCCCAACGGACTGCAGTACACGGTCTTGCTGGGAGCGGGAGCCGATTCGCATGACGCGACCAGGTTAATGGAGCGCCTGAGACGCGACAATATCGACAGCTTCCTGGTTTATATTTCCAAGGGAGAATTTTTGGATTGTTTATAAGGGGGATTACAAAGATTACTTGACAAACGCACCCGTATTTGAGAGAATAAGGGTATGAAAACGCCCCGCAAAGCTCCCGGAAAATCCCACCGTCAGGGCATTGATCTATTCGAGGTCATGAGGCTGTTCCCCGACGAAGAGACGGCGGAAAGCTGGTTCGAGGATATCGTATGGAGGGGCGAGCGATGCTGCGGTCATTGCGGCTCCGTCGCAACCCGCGATGTTCCCCGCCGCAAGCCCATGCCCTACTGGTGCAAGGACTGCCGGAGCTACTTCAGCGTCCGCACCGGAACCCCTATCGCCTGCTCCAAAGTCCCTCTCCGCAAGTGGGCGATTGCGATCTACCTCTGCCTGACCAGTTTGAAGAGCGTATCGAGCATGAAGCTGCGGCGCGATATCGGCGTCTCTCAGCCTACGGCATGGTTCATGCTGCACCGTATCCGGCAAGCATGGTCCGATGAGACCTCCGATCTGTTCAGCGGTCCTGCCGAGGTAGACGAGAGCTACTTCGGTGGACGCCGTAGGAACATGAGCAACACCAAGCGCAAGGGGCTGACCGGACGCGGGCCGGTTGACAAGGTAGCCGTCGCTGGCGTCAAGGACCGCGCTACGAATCAAGTACGCGCCAAGGTAGTCGAGACTACGGACGCCCAGACCCTACAGGGTTTCGTCCAGGATCACGTACATCCGGGAGCAAAGGTCTATACCGACGATGCGACCGCCTACGCGGGTTTGCCGAACCACGACACCGTTAAGCACTCGCTCTCGGAATTTGTCAATGGCGATACTCACACCAACGGCATCGAGAGCTTCTGGAGCATGCTCAAGCGCGCCCATAAGGGAACCTTCCACAAGCTCTCCCCGAAGCACCTACAGCGGTACGTCAACGAGTTCGCGGGCCGTCACAACGTCCGCGATCTAGGAACGCTTGAGCAGATGCGGGATACGGTCGCCCGGTTGATCGGACAGCGGCTTCTCTACCGCGACCTGATCGCCGATAACGGCCTCAGTTCTACGGCGCGCCCGTAAGGGCCTCAGCAGGGCGCGGGCCAGCGTCTCGGGCGTTGCGCCCGCAAGGTCGCGTTTGGGATCGAGCATCGGTTTCATGGAACGTGGCTCGTAGGGGCAAGATGCTTTTCGATCCGGTCCAGTTGCAGGCCGTGATTGTAGACCGTTGATTCGAGATTCTGGACCGTTGCTTCGAGCCGGTCTAGCCTCTCGCTGATTGGTACTAGCTCTTCCCGAACCGCCTCCCTGACGACGTTCTGGAACGCCAGTGCGAATGCCGCCGCGCTTCCGTTCAGTTTGGACATCTCGATTTACCCTCTAAAGCTCCTTTAATCGTCGCGCATATATAGGCCCAATGTCAACCAAACCGTGGTACTATGTAGGCGCAATCGCAATCTCGGGAGGCCCTCTCCATGCCGGGCCTCCTGCTGAATATAACAGCCGAGGCTGGGGGAGGAACGCGGTCGGCCAACCGTGATCTTCCCAGGTGAATAAGCAGGCAATTCCCTAGTTGTCCTCTCGGGATGCGATTGCAGGCCCGGCACCAGAGTGCCGCGCTCTGTGATCGAGAGGGGACAACATGAGACACATAGGGGTTGTGCTGCTGGCTGCTATCAGCATCGCGGGATCGCAGCGTCTTGCAGCCCAGAAGTGCGGGGAGCTTCAGCCGACGCTACGAGACTACTGGATTCAAGCATACGGAGAGAGCTACGTCAACGGCAATGGGCTGATCCCGGAGCCGTCCGACAGCGAGGCGTGCGAGAAGATTCGCTACGACCTCAAGACCCATTACGCCTGCTGGTCGGATGCTAGAAAGCTGTCGAAGCCTAGCGGCTATCGGCAGATTCTCCAGAGATCGGATACGGGCATGCCGAGGATCGTACAGCAAGCGATCAAGTACCGAGACCGGGGAACGGACGCTGATATCCGAGCCGAGAGAGAGCGTGCCGTCAGGGACGCCAGGAAGCTCTACTCGGATACCCTCGCCAAGAAGAAGAGGGGAGAGGCCGGGATGGCTCAGGCCAAAGTTGCTTATCTCGCGGTCTACAGTCGGCTTGCAGAGAACGATTGTGACCGGGGGATATTCGTCGGGCGAGACCCGATTATCGACAAGTAGTGAATCCAAGGAGGAAAAGATGTCAAACGAGCCGAGGGGATTTCCGTCGCATCCGCTATCGAGTTGGAGCGGTTGGAGGTCCAATACGGGAGCCATGCTTATCCAGCTAGGCTGGAAGGATGCTTCCGAAAAAGTGCTTTACCTAGAGTTGAATCCCGAGCAGTGCGAAGGAATAGCACGCTACCTCGGGGAGAATGCGCCTAGCAAGGACGGAGCGCCATTCTGACCGGCAACGCTATATAGCGTGCTATACTCAGGGCGTGCGCCCGGCGGGAGTCGAACCCGCATGGACGGTAGCTTCTACTACCGACCGCCGGAATGCGAATCCGGTGTGTATACCAAATTCCACCACGGGCGCACAGGATTGAAGGGTCGGGGGGTTCGCTCCCCGGCCCTTCTTGATTCTAGGCTTATATAGCTACCGTGGCGGGATGGTGGTTGTCAAGTAATCTTTGTAATCCCCTTTATAAGCAACCGAAGACCAAGTATTTAGACGACACATTACCAGAGAGTTGTTTGTTCGAGGTTGACACTCCTGCATTCGGATTGGCTGGTGTGTCGTCGGAGCCGCAGTGCGTCCTGCGGCTCTTATAAAAACTGATCAGCGCCGCCATGCCGGTGCTGATCAGGGGCCAGGGTCGAGAACAAAACGAGCAGGGAGCTCTCCGCACCTGCCGTCCATCAGATTTCGCCGATTGCCGACAAGAGATTGATTCCGGTCGATGTCAGGCTGGGGGCCTGCAGCCTCCTACTTGAAGTGCCATCTATCTATCCTTCATGCTGATGATCGTGAAGGATGACTCCATCGACCAGCCCGCCCGCATCCTGGCGGAAAGGATTGTGCGCTTGACCCCCCACGACGGCGCGGCGTGGGAAACGGCCGTTGACGATCTGGCCGCGCTTGCGATTGACGCAGACCCCCAAGTCGCATCAGCGAGTTCACGGGTGTTTTTCCGTGATGTCGTCGAAGCCCTCGCTGATCGGTTTGAACCGGATCTGTGTGACCTCTACGTGTGCCTCTTCTGCCGTACTATCACAGCCAGCCGGCGGACACTGGATCTGTTATCCGTCGATCGCTTACTGCATTCCTTCCGTCTCACTACCGAAGAGGATCTCCTCAGGCGAGCACACTGTGTGCGCCGGCCAAGCCCTTTCGAGGCCGGCCGTCAAGATGTTGCGCGCAAGGTCCTGGTCCCGTCGCGCGTGACCCTCGGTGCCGACATCGCAGTAACGAGCGTCGTTCTACGAAAGATGAAAGATGTATTCCCTAAAGCCGAACTCGTCCTGCTCGGAGGAGCCAAAGCGGGCGCCTTCTTCGCCTCGGACCCTCGGGTCCGTCTCCGGGAGATTGCCTACTCTCGTGGCAGTTCGATGCGGGACCGGCTCAATGCTTGGCCCACTCTCGTCGACATCGTTCGGCAAGAGATCGAAGGCTTGAGATCCGAAGAGTACGTCGTAGTCGATCCCGATTCCCGCTTGACACAACTGGGGATCCTGCCGCTCGTCCCCGACGACTCTCGCTATTTCTTCTTCGAGAGCCGGTCGTTCGCGGCTCCAGGAGCGACGAGTCTGGGCGAACTCACGGACAAGTGGCTCGCGAAGACCTTCGGCGGTGACTCCGAGGCATGTCTGCCTTACGTGCGGCTTTCCGCTGAAGATCGCCAACGAGGTGAGCACTTGAGGGAAGCAGCCGGCAATCGTCGTTTGGCGGCAGTCAATCTCGGTGTAGGAGACAACCCGTCGAAGCGCGTCACGGACCCCTTCGAGAGAGAGTTGCTGTTTCTGCTCCGTTCCCGGGGATACGCCGTCGTGCTCGATCAAGGAGCCGGCAACGAAGAACTCTTGCGCACCTCGTACCTGATCGACAGCGTCCGCGAAACCGGCGCGAGCACAAGCCGACTCGGCGACACCGCCGAACCCTTCGCGGATCTCAACTTCTGGCGAGGCAGCCTCAGCGGATTCGCCGGATATATCGCAGTGTCGGATCTCTATGTCGGCTACGACTCGGCTGGGGGACATCTGGCCGCCGCGCTCGGCGTTCCGGGGATCGATATCTTCGCCGGTGCGGCCTCACCAAGCATGATCGAGCATTGGACCCCTTGGGGGGAGGCTCCCGCCGCAGTCATCGCAGTGCGTCCGGGCCAAACACCAGAAGAAGTACTCGCCGCAGTTCAGGAGCAGCTTCCTTGAGAATCGGACTCGACGCCTCCTACAGTCTTGATTCTTCCCCTTCAGGCGTCGGCATCTACTCCGCGAGCATCATCACCGCGCTTTTGGCATCGGCTCCCGACGACCACTTCTTGCTCTGCTACCGGGCCAATCGCTTCTTTCGCGCGATCACAAAACCTCGGAAAGCCCGCAACACGTCCCGCTACCCTCTAGAAGACCTGATGCTGCCCCATTTGCAAAAGCGGGTCGATCTCTTCCATGGCCTCAATCAGAGACTCCCTTCTTGCACCTTCCCCCGCACCGTCGCGACTTTCCACGACCTGTTCGTTATGACGGGCGACTACAGCACGCCCGAGTTTCGCCTGCGCTTCACGAAGCTCGCTCAAGACACCGCGCAACGTGCCGACCACATCATCGCCGTCTCGCAATACACCGCTGGCCGCGTCGCCGAACTCCTCTCGTATCCCCCCGAGCACATCTCCGTCGTACACCACGGCATCCGGCGCGTCCCGCGCATCGAGGATGACGAGCTACGCCGCTTCCGAGCGGCCCACGACCTCGAAGCGCCTTTCATCCTGCATGTGGGAACGCTTCAGAAGCGCAAGAACGTCGAGCGGCTCCTCGAAGCCTTTGAACACATCGACGTGCCAACCCGTCTCGTCCTCGCGGGATCGGATGGCTACGGTTCCGACCGCATCCTCGATTGTTTGGAAACCAGTTCCGCAGCGGCTCGGATCCGCCGCCTGGGTTACGTCGACCGCCCCCTGCTCGAACATCTCTACCGCGCAGCCAGCGTGCTCGCCTTCCCCTCGCTGGAGGAGGGTTTCGGCCTGCCTGTCTTGGAAGCGATGTCGGCAGGCCTGCCTGTGGTCACGTCAAACCGCTCGGCGCTCGCGGAAGTCGCCGGCGATGCCGCGTTGCTCGTCAACCCGGAAGACGCATATGAGATCCGCATCGCCATCGAAGAAGCCCTGGAGGAAGGACCAACGCGCCGCCGTCTCATTAATGCCGGCTTGCAGCGGGAGCAGGAGTTTGGCTGGTTCAAGGCCGCCCGCGAGACCCTGTGGGTCTACAGGAGACTGCTGGGATAGCGTACACCGAGCCACGCCCTAGCCGTCCATCCCTACACTCCCAAGCGACCTAAAATACCAACTTGCCGATAGAATAGAATCGGTCCGCTTCTCCCAAGCAGAGCCCATGCCAGGATTCCGTCTGAACTACGGGGTTGCCGTCTGTCTTTTCGTGGCCCTTGCCGTGCCGGCATACGCCCAACTCGAGTCGAGTGACAGGCCGTTGGCCATTCTCGACGGCGAACCCATCATGGACGCCGACCTCGACATCGAATCCAAGCTTCTGGACTTGCGCCAGCAAGCCTACCAAGCACGCCTCGAAGGCCTCGACAAACTCATCACCCGACGTATCGTCGAAACAGAGGCCGCCAAGCGCGGTGTTACGGGCCGTGAGCTCCTCCGCAAGGAAGTCAACGACAAAATCGCCGATCCCACTCACGAGGAGATCGAGGAGTTCTACAGAAAGCAAAAAAACCGCATCAACAAGCCGCTCGAGGAGATTCGGGAACAGATCGGCGCCTTTCTGAAGAACAGGCGCCTCACCAAGGCGCGCAACGAATTCGTCGAAGGGCTGAAGAAAGACAGCGAGATCCGTCTCCTCTTGACCCCGCCGCGCGTTCCGGTTGCCGTCGGCGACTCGCCCCGGCGCGGACCCGCCGACACCCCCGTTACCATCGTCGAGTTTTCCGACTTCCAATGTCCCTATTGCCGTCGGGTCCAGCCGACGCTGATCTCATTGCTCGAAAAGTATCCCAACAAAGTCAGCCTCGTCTACAAAGACCTGCCATTGCGCAGTATTCATCCCGAGGCGCAGAAAGCTGCAGAAGCCGCACGCTGCGCTGGCGAGCAGGGCAAGTTTTGGGAATACCACGACGCGCTTTTCGAGATCCGCCGCATCACCAAAGACGACTTCACGAAAGTCGCGTCGGATCTCGAACTCGACACCCTTGAGTTCGTCGCCTGCCTCGACTCTGGCAAGCACAAACCCACCGTCGACGCCGACTTCGACCAAGCGGTGCAGATCGGCGCCAAGTCCACCCCCGTCTTCTATATCAATGGGGTTCAACTCAAAGGCGCCCAATCCATCGACGCCTTCATTCAAATCATCGAAGCCGAACTGGCTAGCGCCGCATCCACCGGCGGCGAATGAGTTTCTTTCAACTCGAATCCGCGGCCTCCCGCGGCTATTTCCGATCCCACGCAATTACCATACAAATCCCATCGCTACAATTCCACAGCAGGTTTCGGTTATTACGCTGGAAAAACCACTCTCGATTCTTCATCGCCCCAACGAATCTGCTATGGCTGGCGGTGTTGATCGAAACATCTCGAATGCCGTGAATGTGGTCGGGGTCATTGCGAGCGCGGTGCGAACGCTCGGGATGCTCCAACAGTGGCATCGAGTTGTCCATGCAGGGAGATGGACCGTGCACGAACTGCCGGGAAATAACCGCCGGAGCGGCGAAGTAGGATCTCAATGAAGGCCGACGTGGCGTTGCCTACTCTGGACAGGATTCGACAGATGTTCGATGAGGCCGGTATCGAGTACCGTGAGTTGCACCACCGGCCGACGAGGACGTCGGAAGACTCCGCGAGGGTTCGAGGCGAGGATCTCCGAACCGGCGGGAAAGCACTGCTGATGAAAGTAGGCGGCGAGTTCAAGCTGTTCGTGCTGAGCGCCGCGTTGCGGGTGGATTCACAAGCGATACGGAGGTACTTCGATACACGGAAAACGCGTTTCGCGAGCATCGAGGAACTGCAGGAGCTCACCGGTCTCCTGCCGGGGTCTGTGCCTCCGCTAGGGCGACCGATCCTGCCGTTTGACCTGTACGTGGATGAATCGATTACGCAGCACACCCGAATCGCGTTCAACGCGGGTTCACTGACAGATTCGATCTTTTTGCACGTGGAGGACTACCTGAAGGTCGCCAAGCCGACAGTGTTCCGGTTCAGCCGCGAATAAACGCCTGAAATAGGGTCACCCCCGCATGGGCACCTCCGCGAGTTACGAGCCTATAGGGTGGCCCGGTTTTTTTCGCCTGACCACAAAATCACGGCGCGGAGTACGCTAAGTGGATGAACACCGTTTGGTCGAGCTTGCGAGACGAGTTTCCTGTCCTCAAGGAATGGACCTACCTCAACACCGCCAGCTTCGGCCCCGTGCCACTCTGCGCCACTCACGCAGCCGAAGCTCACTTCAAGCATCGCGATCAAGCCGCCTGTCTCGACTTCCTCGATTGGTTTACCGATATCGAGAGCATCCGGGCGAAGATGGCCGCCCTTGTCGGCGCATCCCCAGACGACATCGCGTACATCCCGAACGCCGCAACGGCCCTATCCTGGCTCCTGACCGGAATCGATTGGAAGCCGGGCGACCACGTACTCACACTAACCGATGAATTTCCGAACAACCTCTACTTCGGCTCCGCGCTGGAGAAGAAGGGCGTAGGCGCTTCGACGGTCCCCGTCCCGGACGGCCGCTTCTCGCTCGATGCGCTGCGAGATTGCCTGACCGATTCCACCCGAATCGTGCTTGCCAGCGCCGTGAACTATTCGACGGGCCTGCGCCCTCCGCTCGACGAGATTGGGATGGAGCTGCGAAGGCGCGGCATCCTCTTCTACGTCGACGGCACGCAGAGCGTCGGAGCACTTCCCACTGACGTTCACAACTCGAAAATCGATGTCATGGCCGTTCACGCCTACAAGTGGATGTGCTGCCCGACTGGAATCGGTTTCGCCTACTTCTCGCCTCAGGTTCGTGAGTGGCTTGAGCCGAGCACCTACAGTTGGCGCAGCCACAAGGATTGGCGGAACGTTGACCACCTTCACCGCGGTGCGCCCGAGCTTCCCACGACCGCTCTCAAATACGAAGGCGGCATGCAGAACTTCCCCGGAGTCTACGCCCTGGGCGCCGTCGCCACACTGTTCGAGTCTCTCGGACGCAATAACATCGAACAGCAGGTCCAAACCATCGCTGCTGCGACACGTGACAAGCTGCGCACGGCGGGGGCCGAACTCCTTTCGGACCGGCATCCTCACTATGACTCGTCCATCATCTGCGGACGCTTCGAGGGTGTCGATGCATCACGCCTGGCAGTGGCATTGCACCAAAGGCGCATTACTGTTGCCGCGCGCAAGGGAAATCTCCGCGTATCACCACACTTCTTCAACAACGAAGAAGACATGACCCGGCTCGCTGACGGATTGCATCACGTCTTGCCGCTCTTGCGGTAGCCCGTTTCGATCACCTGCTCCTGGGCGTGGTCATGGAACCCGTTGACCCGATCTGGATGCACCGAAGCTCCGGGGAGCTGGTTTCTCGGGTCTCCCCCATGAAAACTTCTGTCCGTACGGCATCAGATCTTACAGCTACATCGCGGTTTAGGTTGTACCCTTGTACATTTCAACTCGAAAGCAAGGGATTTCGGGGGATTCCCCTGATTCGTCCGCCGGCGGCGGGCCGAAACCTGTCGAGCCGGCTTGGAGGAGACTTCAACGCGATTCCGGAGAGGCATCGGAAGCTGTCGGCTCCGTCGGTCGACCACGCCGCCGGTCGAAACCAGGAAGCAGACCGCCATCGAGCCGCCCTCTCGGCAGCTCGTTCTGCTTCCTAGTAGTTTGACGAGTCCGACAAAAGAAAGGTTTCCTGGCTGCTCCGCGCGGGGCTAGGGTAGCGCATTGAGAGCGGTGCTCCGGCGCCCTTTCTTTGACGAGTCCGGGCACCGTCATCTACTCTGAACCGTGGGGGGGCCTATGCCCCCAACCCCAGGGGGAATCCCAATGAATCGCAGAACTTTTCTCAACAGCACTGCAGTGGCCGGCATGACTGCCGCCTCAGCGCAGCGCGTTCTTGGCGCGAACGATCGTATCGGTATCGGCACCGTCGGGACCGGGGGCCGCGGCCGTACGCTGACGCGCTACTTCAAGGAGAACGAGAAGGCCGACACACGAGCTGTGTGCGACATCTACGAAGCCAACCTGACGCGGGGCGCCGAAACCGCTGGCACGAACACCAAAACCTACCACGAGTACGAGCGGCTGCTTGAAGACAAAGACATTGACGCGATCATCGTTGCCACGCCGGACCACTGGCACGCCCCCATCACCATCGCCGCCTGCGAAGCGGGCAAAGACGTCTATGTTGAGAAACCGATGTGCCACACCATTGACGAGGCCTTCCAGATGATCGATGCCGTACGCCGCACAAACCGCGTCGTCCAGATCGGCACGCAGAGGCGAAGCTACGACCTCTTCCGCGAAGGCAAGAAGATCATGGAGTCCGGCCGCGTCGGCAAGATACAACTCGTCAACTCCTGGTGGTACAACAACGTCACCAAGCCGCGCGACCCGGTCGTCGAAGGCAAAGTCGACTGGGAACGCTGGCAAGGCTACGCCGAGAAGCGCGAATTCGACCCTTTCCGATTCCGCAACTGGTACTGGTTTTACGACTATTCCGGAGGCCTCACCGTCGGCCAGGGCGCCCACATCCTCGACTGCATCAACTGGTATATGAAGGCCAAGTTCCCCCGGGCCGTCACCTGCGTCGGTGTAAAGTCCGACGTCCCCGGCTTGGAGATTCCTCAAACAACGACCCTTACCGTGGAATATCCGGAAGGCTTCATTGCCGTGTTCACGCTCGGCTACAAGCACATGCGCTACCACCGCGCGCACGATCAGATGAAGCAGTTCTGCGGCAATAAGGCACGCTTCGACGTATCCCGCGAGTCACACCACCTCTATGAACCAACTGCTGAGTTGGAAGATAAGCCCGCTTACGAACTCATTCGTTACGGAACCTGGGGACGCTCGACGGCGCAACACGTCGACAACTTCCTTTCGTGCGTCCAATCCCGAGAAGACCCCACCGCCCCGGTCGAGGCGGGCGCCTACACCGCTGTGTCGTTGGCCATGGCGATGGAATCACTCCAATCCGGCAAGCGTATGCTGTTCGACGCAGGCGCGAAACGCATGAGTTCTTGAAGACGAAATGCTGGAGCGCGGCATGCTGTTCCCGCGGTCTCGGAAGGGACGAAAGATCTCAAACGAACAGCGCACGTAACGGGGAACTCGCCGGCTCGGTCATCACTTTTCGCGAGCCTTTCGCAAAAACAACTCGTGGGCCCGTGTGTCTTCCGTCATTTCCGGATGAAACGTTGCCACCAGATGCCGCCCTTGTTCGACCAGAATCGGATCACCCTCCAGAGAGGCCAGCACACGCGCACCACCCCGAACTTCTCTGATAATCGGCGCGCGGATGAAAACGATCTCCAGTTCGCCCGGCCGGGTGCGATTCTCGAATTCCTTCTCGGGCAGGATCGTCCGGATCGAACTGTCGACCTGACGTCCGTAGGCGTTGCGCTCGACCGTCATGTCGATCGCCCCCAGGGAGCGCTGCGACGGAGATGTCACCTCCGTAGCCAAAAGAATCGACCCGGCGCACGTGCCGAAGATCGGTTTCTCGGCAGCAAACTGCTTGAGCGGCTCGAACAAGCCCTCGAGATCAAGCAGTTTCAGCATGGTGGAACTCTCTCCGCCGGGAAGAATCACGGCATCGAGGGTCGAGAGCTGCCAGGCGGAGTTGACATACACCGTATCGACGCCCAGCCTCCGCAGCGCGCGCCCGTGCTTCTCGAAATCGCCCTGCAGCGCGAAGACGCCGATCTGCATCAGTCCCGAATGACTCTTCCGGTTCTCGTCTTAAGGCGGAACTCTGTCAGGAATTACCAGCCGCGGGTTTGGAGAAGTTCCTTCTCTTCAAGTTGGGCCGTGTTGATCCCGCGCATCGCTTCACCTAATTCCTCGCAAGCTTCGAGCAGCTTCTCAGGATCGTTGTAGTAGGTCGCGGCTTTGACGACGGCTCTGGCGCGGCGGGCCGGGTCTTCGGACTTGAAGATACCTGAGCCGACGAACACGGCCTCGGCCCCTAGCTGCATGACGAGAGACGCATCAGCCGGCGTCGCGATGCCACCCGCCGAAAAGTTCGGGACAGGCAGTTTGCCGTGCTCGGCGACGTATTGCACGAGTTCGAGCGGAGCCTGCAGATTCTTCGCAGCCGTCGGCAGCTCGTCTCTTCCCATCACCGTGAGCTGCTTCATCTCTTTCTGGATCGTCCGCATGTGACGCACGGCCTCGACGATATCGCCCGAGCCCGCCTCGCCCTTGGTGCGAATCATCGCTGCGCCCTCGGCGATCCGCCGCAATGCTTCACCCAGATTGCGAGCACCGCAGACGAACGGCACTCGAAACGGACGCTTGTCGATGTGATTCTCCTCATCGGCAGGCGTCAGCACTTCGCTTTCGTCGATGTAGTCGACCTTGAGCGCTTCGAGAACCTTCGCCTCCATGAAGTGGCCGATGCGGGCTTTCGCCATCACCGGGATATGCACGGTCTCCATGATCTCGCGAATCTTAGAGATGCTCGCCATGCGAGCCACGCCACCTTCCTTACGGATGTCGGCGGGCACGCGCTCGAGCGCCATCACCGACGTTGCGCCAGCGTCCTCGGCAATCTTTGCCTGTTCGGCATTCGTGACGTCCATGATCACGCCGCCCTTGAGCATTTCGGCCAAGCCGGCCTTCAATCGAAAGTCATTATCCAAATACATCGCCGTTGCCTCCGATGCCGCTGTGCAAGCAAATGCTCACACCCGTGTCCACGACTCCCACCGCCTTGACGTATGCGGCAGGGACGGCTCTAGGGTACCACTCATCGTAGCGCTGGTCTTGTTTCCGGGCAAGACACCGTTGCCGCATGTCAACGCAAGATTGAAGGTTCCCCTTTCTCAGCATGGGTTCATTTTGCGTTCAACGCAGAGGAACGGGCTCGGAGGGCGATAGAAACTGCAGATAACGGCGCTCGTCGTGAGGTGGAACGAGAACGGCGGGGAATGCGCGGACACTTGCTCCGGGGGCCCCAGCCCCGCGCAATGCCGCGCAACACCGCGCAATCGTGAGCAGTCAATAGTGGAAAGCAGTGGGCAGGGAAGCAGGTGCGGCGGCGGTTTTTGGTTGTGCAACCCTTTCGAACCAAGGGCCAACAAAACGGCCATTCCGACACTTGATTCGCGAGAAAGACGCACCTTCCCTGCTGCTGATCTGAAGCTCGTCCGTCCACGGCGCCCTTGCATCCTGAGCGGTTCTTCTCGGCAGGACGAACGCGGCTCGGGCGAGGGAGCCTTTGGCAGCTTGTGTGCGCCGGGCAGACCGCAGCCGTCCCGACCGGGGCGGCAAAAAAAGACTGAAGGGCTTCAGTACCTCGAGCCAATGGGGAACGATCTACTTTGCTCACCAAGGGAACTTCTCACCACTGATCCGACAGACAACACTGCCGCATACAGACTTGTTTGAGCCCGCCGTCCCTATCCGTCCAGTCGAATGGTGTTCCTACGGGCAAGCATCATGGTCCACCCCGTGCGCACACCGCGAAAGCCTGCCGCGGAAAGCGCTGCGGATCTCCAAAGCGGAGGTCCGCCATGGGGTTCCGCCTGTGCGCTACTCTCAGTGTGGGTCGCTTGTCAGCGATGACCTGAAAAAGGCGCCGGCCTTGCAGGAAGTGTTCCATTGATCCAGCGTGTTGTTTGGGCAAATCTTCGGCACCGTCGCATGCGGACGGCGCTCGCCATTTCGGCGATTGCGATGGAAGTGGCGATGATTCTTTTGATCCTGGGATTGTCGGATGGTCTGGTGGGGGAGTCGGTACGGCGGCAGCGGGGCATCGGCGCGGACATTCTGATGCGGTCCCCTACGTCGAGCAGCGCGGTCACTTCGGGTCCGGCAGGCATCGACGAATCGGTGGTCACTGACATCGAGAAGCTGCCGGGCGTGGCGATGGCGATAGGCACGGCGTTCTCGATGAGCGCAGGGCTGAACACCGTAACGGGCGTCGATATCAACCAGCTCGACCGGATGGCTGGCGGGCTGGGCTATGTTGCAGGCAAGCCTTTCGAACAACCCTATGAAGCGGTGGTCGACGAGTATTACGCCAAGCAACGCAAGCTTGCGGTGGGAGATACCCTTCGCCTGTTGAACCGCGATTTTGAAGTGGCGGGCATCATCGGAGCAGGTAAGGCTTCGCGGATTTTTATTCCCCTCAGGACCAAGCAGGAACTGATGCGCTGGGAGGGTCGGCTCAGCCAAATCTATGTCCAGCTCGATGATTCGGAACAGGCGCCGGCCTTCGCCGAAGAGCTACAGAGGATGTACCCCGACAACCCGGTCTATACGATGGAAGTATTCCTGTCGATGTTCGCCTCACAGACGCGGGGCAAGGCTGACGAATTCGTGGCTGTGATCGTCGGGATCGCGGTAGCTGTGGGCTTCATCGTCGTGCTGATCTCGATGTACACCGCCGTGCTTGACCGTACGCGCGAGATCGGGATTCTCAAGTCGCTGGGGGCGTCGCCGTGCTACGTCGTGAACATCTTCCTGCGGGAAACGGCGGTGCTCACCGTGGCGGGCATCGTGTTGGGAATCGGCCTTGCGCGCCTGGGTGAGGCGATGTTGGAGAACAGCTTTCCGCTTGTCACGGTCAGCATTCTCGGGGGGCATCTGATACGCGTAACGGCGATTGCGCTCGTCGGGTCGATCCTGGGGGCGCTCTACCCATCGCTCAAGGCAGCGCGGCAGGACCCGATCGAAGCGCTGGCCTACGAATAGAAGTCTGTGTCCGGCACGAAACTTGGAGCGCTCGGCAAGCATCCAAGTGGGCAAGAGTGTCTCGACTCCAATACTGTCGGGAGAGGTTGACAGCTCGCTTGAGATCAAGGAGTTTCCGAACATGAAACGTATTGTCTGTTTGGTGTCCGCATGCGCCTTCCTGCTCACCGCTGTTGCTCTGGGGGACGAATTGCGTCTTCGCAACGGGGCAGTCATCACGGGAAGTTATGTCGGTGGCGATACGCGGTCGGTCCGCTTTATCGGGCCGGACGGCAATGTTCAAACGTATTCGGTGGACGACGTGGCAAGCATCCATTTCGTAACTACTGCGACATCCTTGGCTCCCGCGGCTCCTTCAGAGAGCCGAACGGCTCCCTCGAAGCCTACGTTCACGGTGCCGGCCGGAACGGTGATTACGGTTCGGATGATCGACTCGATCGACGCTGACATTACGGGAGCCGGCGAACGCTTCCGGGCGAGTATTGACGACCCGGTCAGCATTGACGGTCGGATTGTAGTGCCCCGCCATGCCGATGCTACGGTGCAGGTGACGCGCGTGGAGCAGGGCGGCACAGTTCGGGGCAGCGACGAAGTCGCTCTGAAACTCTATGACATCACCGTGGACGGGCAGGCCTACCAGATTGCCACCAACTACGCTGAGGTCAAAGGGGATGGCAAGGGCGGCAAGACGGCTCGGAACACGGCTATCGGCGGCCTCGGCGGCGCGATCATCGGCGGTATTCTCGGCGGCGGCAGAGGCGCCGCGATCGGCGCCGGTGCGGGAGCCGGTGCGGGGGTCGCCGTCGCGGCGGCACGGGGAACCGAACTGCGGATTCCGTCAGAGTCGAGGCTCGACTTCGTGCTCCGCACGCCGTTGGGGCTGATGTGAGCGCTTCACCGCAATAGATCGGTGATTGCTCTTGCTCGACCGGGATGCAGCGCCAGCCCGCTCTCAACATTTCGGAAACGCCAAGGATCCGACCATCAAGACAGCGCCGAGACGAAATCGTCCAAGGGTCCCGGGGCATTGTCTTCCCACTTCCAGCCCGGTATAATGACGACCAATTCTGGATCGGGTGATCCTTTTGGGGAGGCTCAATGAAGAAACTTGCATTGCTGTTCCTCTCTTTCGCCATGGCCAACGCACTTGCCGCTACCCATCTCAAGGTCGGCGACAAAGCGCCGGACTTCTCAATGCCGGCTACCACCGGCGGGACCATTTCGCTTTCTGACTACGCGGGCAAACAGACGGTTGTCGTGGGTTTCTTCCCGGCGGCCTTCACCGGTGGTTGAACAAGGGAAGCCAAAGCGTACCAGGCTGGTATCGCAAAATTCGAGAATGCAGGCGCTCAAGTGCTCCTGGTCAGCACGGACAACGTGCCAACCCTGAGGCATTGGGCGGGAGAGTTGGGTGTCAGCTACCCATTCCTGAGCGACTTTGCGCAGCGCAAAGCCGCCAAGGACTACGGAGTCCTCATGGCCGAGCGGGGCATGGCCTCACGGGCAACGTTCGTGATCGACAAGGACGGCGTGATCACACACATCGAGGAGGGTGGCAGCGCGGTCGACCCGACCGGCGCCCTCAACGCCTGCTCTCGCAGGTAGGCTCTGCTTCCAACTCCGGCCGGGCTTGAAAGCACGGTCGGAGCGCAGCAGTTCACAATCCGTTGACCTCAGACCATCAACAGAGCGGGGTGGAGCGGGGATTCCTGCAGGCGCGGGTTGGGCGACTGCAAAAAAACAAAGGTAGAAACCGCCCGGTCGGACACGACCGTCAGGCTGTCTCGCAAAGATCATTGCCTCCGGGCGCAGCCTGAAAGCCCCGAGCCAGGAACGTATACGGCATTGCCTTACAGGAGAACGCGCTCCCGCTGCCGGCGCTGGAAATCCGGCGGATGAACGGCAACTTGAAGGCGCAAACCATTCGCCGGTTGGGTGTGGGGCTTCGCTTGAGCGTAACGGAGGAGCCGGCGAGCACCGGGGGAGCATGGTATTTTCGTAGTTTGACGCCGGCATGCCTTCATGCCGGCTCACGTCGATAGATTTCACAGGGGAGGCAGACTGTCAAATGGCTGGACGCAAGGAAACCGTTTCGTTCGAGATCCAGGAGGATGCGGTCCGCATGCTAAACGCGGCCGCGGAGAAATACAACCTCAGGGACGCCGGCAAGGCGCTCCGTTGCTTGATCGACTACGCCGCGCAAGACGGCGATTGGGACCAGATCTTCGGCGAGGTCCGCTGCCTGCGCTGCGGCGGACGTCCGGGCTGGTTCGAAGAGAAAGCTTCGTAGCAGAAACCGGCGACCCACTCGGAGAAACTCCGTAAGGCTAAGGTGGACAGCGCCTCCGGCGGACGGGGTTTTCGTTGCGCCAGAAAGTGCTATATTGGTCAACCTATGCCGCGTGGCTACATTCCGATTCTGATTTTTCTCGTGTTGGCATTCGCCTTCCCTGTGGTGACGATCCTCGTAGCGAAGCTGGTGCGGCCCAGCGCGCCGGGCAAGACGAAGCTGGAAGCATACGAGTGCGGCATTCCGTCGGATGCAGACACGCGCGGGCGGTACTCGATTCGCTTCTATCTTGTCGCCATCCTGTTCGTGGTCTTCGACGTCGAGACGATATTCCTGATCCCCTGGGCCATTCAGTACAACGTGCTCGGGCTGTTCGGACTGATCGAAATGCTCGTGTTCCTGGCGATCCTGATCGTGGGTTATGTCTGGATCTTCCGTCAGGGCGCCTTGAAGTGGGTTTAGCCTGACCTGATTTTTCGGCCGATTGCCGCGGCAACATCCCTCTCTTCCCATCCAGGCAGCCCTGCATCAGGTCAATTACAAGCAGCGGCCCGTTGCGATCAACTCCGCCAAATCGGATTCACAACACAGGCCGGCAGGGCCTCATTCGGCGGTCGTGACGAGGCGCCGGCCTCGGTCCCAACGTCACATCAGGTGTTTTCTGGGCTCAAGACTCCCGGTGCTACACTGACCCCTGTCATGAAGAAACCCGCTGGATTCGCTCTGTTGAGCGCTTGGCTTCTGGCTTTGACTTTGATGGCATGCGGCGGCGCGGACAGGACTGCAAGTCGTTCGGAGAGCCCGCCCAACATCATTCTCATCATCACCGATGACCAGGGTTGGGCGCAGGTGGGCTTCCGTGGAAACGATGTCATTCAAACGCCGAATCTCGACCGATTGGCTGCCGAAAGCGTCAACTTCACGCGTTTCTACGTGTCACCGGTTTGCGCGCCGACGCGGGCCAGCCTGATGACGGGCCGTTACAACTACCGGACGGGCGTCGTCGATACCTACATCGGCCGGGCGATGATGCACAGCGACGAGGTTACGGTCGCCGAAGTCCTGCGCGACGCCGGATACAAGACGGGGGTCTTCGGCAAGTGGCATCTCGGCGACAACTATCCGTTGCGAGCGATGGATCAGGGCTTTCAGCAAGCGCTGGTCCACAAGGGCGGCGGCATCGGCCAGCCATCGGACCCGCCTGGAACGAGCTATTTCGATCCCATCTTGCAGTGGAACGGCGAGCAGAAGCCCTACGCAGGCTATTGCACGGACATCTTCTTCAACACCGCGATGATGTTCATCGAGCAGAACAGCGATCACCCCTTCTTCGCCTACATCCCGACGAACGCGCCGCATTCACCGTACGACGTTCCCGAGTCTTACATCGAGCCCTACCGCGCGCAGGGCCTTGACGACAAGGATGCACGGATCTACGGCATGATCACGAACATCGACGAGAATGTGGGCAAGCTGCTCGACTTGCTGGATCAACGCGGGTTGGCGAACGACACGATTGTCATCTTCATGACCGACAACGGGCCGACCACACGGCGTTACACGGCGGGCCTGCGAGCGCGGAAGGGCAGCGTCTACGAGGGTGGCATTCGTGTTCCGTTTCTGGTCCGTTGGCCCGGGAAGTTTCAGCCGCGCGAGGAGGAGCGGATCGCCGCTCACATCGACGTGCTGCCGACGCTGCTTGAAGCGGCGGGTGCCGACGCGCCGGGCGACCGCAAGATCGACGGCGTGAGTCTGCTGCCGCGCCTGCTCGATCCCGAGGAGCAAGTCGAGGACCGCACCCTGTATCTGCAGTCGCATCGCGGGAACGTACCGCAACGGTACCGCGCATTCGCCGCCGTGACGCAGCAGTACAAGCTTGTGCAGGCAAAGCACTTCGGCCGGCCGATGCCGCAGGATGCCGGAGTCGAGCTCTACGACCTGGCGGCGGAGGCGAGCGAGGAGAACGATTTGGCCGAGCAGCAGACGGAGGTCTTCAAAGCGCTCAAGAAGGGTTATGAAGAGTGGTTCGAGGATGTCTCGTCGACGCGCGGCTACGATCCGCCACGCATTCCGCTTGGCACGGATCATGAGAATCCAGTCATTCTGACGCGCCAGGACTGGCGGATCGTCGGACCCGATGGGTATGGCGACAAGAACCTCGGCTATTGGGAAGTGGAAGTCGCCACGACCGGGAAGTACGAGATCCGGTTGCGCTTCCCGAAACAGGAAGCTACAGGCCGCATCGAACTTGCTCTCGGCGAAACACTGGCCGCTGCATCGTTCGACACCGGCGCGGAGTCGGCTACGTTCGGTCCGTTTGTCTTGGCCACAGGTCCGGGACAGCTCGAAGCGCGGTTGATCCGCGAAGACGAGACGGTCGGAGTGAAGTACGTCGACGTGACCAAGGTCGAGTAGATGCTCGTGGCTCTTTCATTTCGCCAACGAAGTTCTCATCAACCTCTGCCGGGGCTCTGGCAGGATATCCGCACGGTTGCTACCATAGCCGAGCGAAGGAGCAATCCATGATGCGTACTCAAGATTCTCATAACCTACATTCGCTCAATTCCTTACGTCTCTTTGTGGGGCTGATTTGCCTCCTGTTGTTTGCCGCGCAATCGGTATCCGGGCAGGAGGCCTGTCCGCCGCCGCCGAACTACGTGGAAAATCCGCTCTCCACACCGAGCATCACGGCTGCTGAAGTAGCGGCGAACCCTACTGCCGACAACCTGAAGATGTTCGCGCTGGCAGCCCGAGACTACTTGCTCAGCGTAGGATATCTCGACCAGTTGCAACTCGCGCACGCCTTTTGCTTCTTGCGCCAGGAGGAAGGGGATTGGCGTTCCGGTGGTATCTTCACCATCGCCATGTCATTCAACCCGGAGTTTCTCGCCAACCGTCAGGCCCCCATCAACATGCGGGTGTTCCTGCATGCGAGCACCATGGCGCTCGGGGGCAGGATCGTCAAGCCTGAGATTGCCGGAGCCCTCCTGCGGGCGGCCGCGAATGATCTGTCCAACGGCGTGTCCAGCGGCGGCCCTGTGCCGGGATTCGGCGGCCACGCCTTGTTCTTGGGCCCGTACGTCCTGCTTGTCGGATTCGACCTTCAAGAACCCCACCTGGATCCGCGCTTCATCGACTCCCACTACAGTCCGCAGGTAACGGCCAGAGAGGTCGTGGACCGCGCAAGTTTGAAGGTCTTCGTCAACGAGGCGATCCATTACATCGGCCAACTGAGCGAGACTCGCGGTTTTGATGCTTCCCAAGCGGCAAGGGGCGCTTTCCGTGACCGGAACGGACCTTGGATCTCAGGACCCGTCTACCTCTTCATGTTCTCTCCCGCCGGCTACTCGATCTTTCACGGGGCGTTTCCGGACCGGTTCGAATACCGGGTTGCCGGCACGGCCCGCGACGCCGTCACGGGAGAGCTGATCCTGCCGCAGATCCTTGCCGCGGCCGAGCAGGAAGGGGGCGGCTTCGTCGAGTACCACTTCGACAATCCCGATGACGACAGCGACAGCGCCGAGATTCCCAAGGTGACCTATGCCCGCAAGTTCATCTTCTCCTACCACCACCCTTTATTAGCCCGACCGGTATCCAACACCTTCATCATCGCCGCGGGCTTCTATCCGGGCGCGGGCACCGGCAGCGGCATCAAGATGACGCGCAGTTGCGCCGACCGCGGCATTGCCGCCAGCGCCGTCCAGACCCTGGAAGACATCCAACCCTTCGTCGAGTGCGCCGCGGAGTACCTTGCCGAGCATGGCACGGAGGAAGCCCGCCGGGCGTTCAACGAAGACGAGCGCTGGAAGCACGGCCCCACCTACGTCTTCGTCGACGGTCTCGCGGAGTCCGGGACCGACTCGCAGACCTTCGTCTACCCGCCCGATCCGTCCCGCGAGGGCCAGCTCTGGGGAGAGGCCATCGACGACTACGGAACGGACCTGTTCTACGAGATCTACCGCATGATGTCGGTTGTCGATTCCGGCTGGACCTACTACTCGTTCCCCAATCCGGCCAGCGGCAGGGAAGTGCCGAAGGCGTCGTACGTGATCGAGATCGACTGGGACGGCAGTCCCGCCATGATCGGCGCCGGGCTGTATGCCCGCGACTTGCCCGGCACCTGCTACCCGGACGAAGTGAGCGCCGCGGTCTTGCAGGCCGATCCGAGCCCCCAGACGCTG
>JAPOOG010000144.1 GCA_026713545.1 Bryobacterales bacterium | reverse complement strand
GTTCCCCGGGGGTGCGCAAGTGTCCCGCAACCAGAAACCGCCGCCCGGACCGCCGCGCGTGCCGCCAAGTCACGACTTCGCTGCGAATGTTGACGGGGCCATTCCCGGATATTCCGGGTTTTTTGCCGCGTGAGAACGGGTCTTTGCCGCCTGAGAACGGGTTTTTGCCGCCTGATAACGACTTTTTACCGAATCATAACGGGTCAAAAACTCGCTATTTCCCACAATTCGTCGGAATGCGTCGGAATTCGTCGGATACCCCCCGAGCCGCTGTCCGCGCGCCGTCAGCCGTTCTCGCTGGCAACCCGCCGCCTCCGGGCTGCTTCCTCTCGGGCGAACGCCGAATGAACCATGCTGAGAAAGAGGAACGTTCCATATTGCTCGAACAGGGGTGCTTTCTCTATTGCGTTGACACATTCCTGCCGGGAATGGATGGGGATCGAACGGGGTGAGAAGATACGGGCGGGTGAACGGGTGAGCCTCCTTGCCAAGATGGCTCGTTTCCTCCGGCAGAGCGTCCCGCTCTGTGCCGCGTTGTTCCTGTCTTCGGCCCTCGGCCAGGTCCCGGATCGCGGCGAACTCTTCGAACGCAGAATCCGCCCCATTTTCCTGGAGCGATGCCGCGAGTCCCACGGCGAGAAGGTACAGATGGCCGGTCTGAAGCTGACGACCGCGCGAGGATTTGGACTTGGCCGCCATGGACTCTCTCGGACCCCTTGTGTACCATGTATCTGGAGACGGAAATCAGGCTGGGCGTCATCTCAATGAATGCGCGTGTTCCGGTTGTTTGCTTCCTCCTGACCCTCTTTGTGGTTCTTTGCGGAGATGCGCCTCGGGCCGAGGCCGCGCAGGAACACGAAGAGTTCTTCGAGACCCGTATTCGGCCCTTGCTCGCCGAGCATTGCCAAAGCTGTCATGGCGATCTGGCGACCTCCGGACTGCGTGTCGATTCACGCGACGGTTTGTTGAAGGGCGGCAGCAGAGGACCGGCCATCCTGCCGGGGAATCCCGAGTCCAGCCTGCTCCTGCAAGCCGTCAGCCATTCTCACCCGAACTTGAAGATGCCTCCCGCCGGCCGGCTGGGCCAACACGCTGTCGATGATCTCACCGCCTGGGTCCGCGCCGGTGCGGTGTGGCCGCGGAAGACGGAGCAAGTCAGTCAGGGAACAGTGAAGGGAATCAGCGAGGAAGACCGATCCTTCTGGTCGTTCCAGCTGCTCAGCAAACCGGCCGTCGTCGGTGACTCTGCCATCGACGAACTCGTTCGGGCGTCCCTGCCGAAGAATGGCTTGACGCCGAATCCGCCCGCTGACAGAAGAACGTGGCTCCGCCGCGTCAGCTTCGATCTGATCGGCCTGCCCCCGACTCCCGAAGAGGTTTCCGCATTCCTCGCGGATGAATCTTCGCAGGCGTTTTCGTCAGTCGTGGACCGCTTGCTGAGATCGCCGCACTTCGGCGAGCGCTGGGGTCGCTATTGGCTTGATGTCGCTCGCTATGGCGAAAACGACTTCCACGGCGTCGGCATCGCGGAGTATCCGCAAGCCTGGCGCTATCGCGATTGGGTGATCGAAGCCTTCAACTCCGATATGCCCTATGACGTTTTCGTGAAGGCGCAGATCGCCGCTGACCTGATGCCGGGCGACAACCAGAAGCTGCTCGGCGGCCTGGGACTGTTCGGCTTGGGGCCATGGTACTACGGGATCTCACATCCTCCCCAAGCCCGCGCCGACGAGCGGAATGAGCGAGTGGACATGGTTTCGCGCGGCTTGTTGGGGCTGACGGTCGCTTGCGCCAGATGTCACGATCACAAGTACGATCCCATCTCGATGCAGGACTACTATGGGCTGGCCGGGGTCTTCGCCAGCGTGCACTATAAGAGCTATCCGCTCGCCCCGGAGCAGACCATCCAGGACTACAAGCGGCAGGAGAAAGAGATCAAGGACCTCGAGAAGGAGGTTGCCGATTTCCTGAAACGGCAGAGTGAAGACCTCACGCGCATCTTCACACGGCGTACCGCAGACTATGTGATCGCCTCTTGGCGGGTTCTGTCGCCGCGTGAGATGGACGAGGAGGAGCTTGCCTGCAAGGTCGACGAGGTCGCACGCCGGAACAAGCTTGACTGGAAGACCCTTGAGCGCTGGGTCGACTACCTGCGAAAACCTCACGAGGATCATCCCTATTTGGACGCTTGGCAGCGGTTGCTTGAGGACGGAACCGCCACCCAGGAACAGGTCCGGCAAGTGGCCGGCGACTATCAAGAGCTGGTCGTTTCGCTCGCGGAAGAACGCGAGAAGATCGAGGAAGAGACGCGGACTCTCGTCGCCCGTCTGGATAAGAAGAAACGAGAGCGCACGCAGCTTCCCAATAATTACATCTCGGGCGACAGCTTCAAGTTCAATGATGTGGATACGACACCGATGTCGCGAGACCGGTATCTGGCTTGGAAGCCGGTTTTCGGTGTAGGCAAGGATGCGGTCCTGCGTTTTCAAGGGGAAGAACTGGAGCGCTTCCTGCAGGGCGAGTGGAAACAGCACCTGCAGTCGCTTCGAGCTGAACTCGAGGAGAAAAAAGAAAAGCTGCCGCCTCACTACCCTTACCTGCCGGGGATCGAGGACTGGAAGGAGCCGCGGAACGCCAAGCTCAATCCTCGCGGCAACCCGTTCCAGGAGGCAGAGGAGATTCCTCGGCGATTTCCTGCGGTGTTGAGCCACGGCGTGCCTGCTCCGTTCCGCAATGGAAGTGGCAGATTGGAATTGGCCGAGGCGATCGTCGAACAGCCGCTGGCTGCGCGGGTCATGGCGAATCGTGTTTGGCATCACCTTTTTGGCAGTGGCATCGTGCGAACAACGAGTAATTTTGGACGGACCGGAGCCAAACCCTCGAATCCGAAGCTGCTCGAATACCTGGCATGGCGTCTCGTCCATCAGCAGTGGTCGATCAAGGAACTCATTCGGGAGATTGTGCTCTCCGAAACCTATCGGGCAAGCAGCGGAAGATCGAAACCCAACGAAGCGAAGGATCCCGACAATCGCTTCTTCCGGCGCGCCAACCGGCGCCGTCTCGACGTCGAGGCCTTGCGAGACGCGATGTTGTTCGTTGCCGGACAGCTCGACCCCAAACAGGGCGGCGAGTCCAAAGCGCTCTCCGCCGAAAACCGCGGGCGAACCGTTTACGCGAGAATCGAGCGCTTCCGGCCGGATGAAACACTGGCCTTGTTCGACTTTCCGAATCCGAGTGCGAGCAGCGCGCAACGGGTTGTCACCAATGTGCCGTTGCAGCGCCTCTTTTTTCTCAACAGTGACTTCGTTCTGCAACAGTCCGAAGCCTTGTCGGCGCGAGTCCGGTCTGCCGGAAGCGATGCCGATCGGATCCGGGAGGCGTATCGGCTTTCGTTTGCGCGCGAGGCGGACGACTCGGACGTTCGGGACGGCCTCGACTTTCTCGCCGCCGCTGGAGAAGACGGCTGGACCCAGTACGCACAGGTGTTGCTCGGTTCCAACGAATTTGCCTTCATTGATTAGCGTATGTCCGTTCACTTCCCCTCCATACCACCTGCAGTGAGCCGTCGCCGCCTGTTGGCGCAACTCGGCAGCGGCTTCGGCCTGCTGGGCCTCGCGAAGCTGAAGGCCGCCACGTCGGGCCCCTTTGACCCGAAACCGCCCCACTACGAGCCCCGTGTGAAGAACGTCATCTTCCTGATGATGAATGGCGGTTGGTCACAAGTGGATACCTTCGACCCCAAGCCGTCCCTCACCAGGTTCGACGGTGAGCCGATGCCCGGCGGCACACCGAAGACCGACGCCGATGACGGCCGGGTCGGGACTTTGATGAAGTCGCCGTTTCGCTTCCACAAACACGGGCAAAGCGGTATCGAGGTGAGCGAGCTGTTCCCTCAGGTGGGCGGGGTCATCGATGACTTCTGCGTCATCCGCTCGATGCACACGAATGTGCCCAACCACGAGCCGGGGCTCTTCATGATCAACTGCGGGGCGCTCCAGCCGGGTCGACCTTCCATGGGCTCATGGATCACCTATGGGCTTGGCACCGAAAACCGCAACCTGCCCGGATTCGTCGTCCTGTGTCCTGGTGTGCCGACGGTCGGCCCTCCTCTGTGGAACTCCGCTTTTCTGCCCGCCGTCTACCAGGGAACCCATATTCACACCGAGGAGACAGATCCCAAGAAGTTGATCCGGTACATTCGGAACGAGCGCTTCCCCCACGACGTACAGCGTCGGCAGCTCAACCTGCTCGAGCGCCTGAATCGCCGCCATCTTGCGACCCGTGAAGGGGACACACAACTCGAGGCGGCGATCGAGACCATGGAAACGGCTTTTCGCATGCAGATGAAAGCACCCGAGGTCTTTGACATTGCTCAGGAGACGGAAACGCTGCGCGACAGTTACGGCAACAGCGACTTCGGCCGGGCCTGTCTCATGGCGCGGCGCATGGTGGAGCACGGCGTCCGTATCGTGCAAGTCTATTTCGGCAAGGTCCAGCCTTGGGACAGCCACCGGGACATCATGGCCCACAAGCGTCTGTCGGCCGAGGCGGACCCAGCCATCGCGACTCTCATCAGCGATCTCAAAGCCCGCGGCCTCTTCGATGAGACTTTGGTCATCGTGGGAAGTGAGTTCGGGCGAACCCCGGCGGTCGAGTTGCAGCGAAACTCCCAACTGACCAACGGCCGCGACCACAACTCGCTTGGCTTTACGGTCCTTCTAGCCGGAGGTGGAGTCAGGGGCGGCATGACCTATGGCGCAACCGATGAGTTCGGATACACCGCTGTGGAAAAGCCGGTCCATGTTCACGACCTGCACGCCACCGTCCTTCACCTGCTCGGCCTCGACCACACGAAGCTCACCTACCACTACAGCGGTCGGGATTTCCGTCTGACTGACGTCCACGGGAATGTCCTCAGCGAAATCCTTGTGTGAAGGCTCCGTTCGCCGCCGCTGATCCGTATGCCATGACTTCCAGGATGCTCGGCACGCTCACTCTCTCCCGCGAATTGAAGGATGCCGGCATTGAACCGAAACAGGCCGACGCCATCACGTACGTCGTTCAGCAGGCAGCCGAGCACGGCGATCCCGCCACGCGGGCCGACCTCAACACCCACCGAGCCGAAGTCCGAGCGGACCTCGCTGCTCTCGAAGCTCGCCTGATCAAATGGATGCTCGGAATCCCGCTCACGGCTACCGGCATAGTTGTCGCCGCCGGGATCGCTGTTGTCGCGGCTGTCCTCCGGACCATCGGATAGACTTCTGGCAGGTCGTGGCGGCAAGAGGATTCGATGCCTTACGCGCCGATACCGCACGAGAGTACTTGATCAACTTGTATTCCCGGCTCCTCTATCATGTCGTGCTCCGGGGCACCGAGCTTGACCGCGGTCGCAACAACCAGCCTTTTCCACTCGGAGTGCTCCTCGCCGGGTTCGGCAACCGGGGCTGTCAAAGCCGGGTCGACGTCCGTCAGGCAAGTTTTTCCTCCGCCCCCGTGCGGATCATACAAGCGGGAGACAGGCGGCTCGGAGTCAAAGCCGCATGGTCAGGAGGGAGTTTCAGGCCAGAATCTCTTTGATCACGCGGGCCGGGTATTGATCGATGAGGCGCTCGTCGAGTCCGTGGCGCTTGTAGGTCAACTGGCGGGCATCCATGCCGAGTTGATGGAGGAACGTGGCGTGCAGATCGTGGACGCTGACTCGATCTTCGGCGGCATGGTAGCCGATCTCGTCAGTGGAGCCGTGCGTGTAGCCGCGCTTGATGCCTCCGCCTGCCATCCAGATGCTGAAGCCCATGGGACCGTGATCGCGGCCGGAGGGGTAGCCCGCCCTTTCTTGCGAGACGGGCATGCGGCCGAATTCGCCGCCCCATAGCACAAGCGTTTTGTCGAGCAGGCCGCGCTGCTTGAGGTCCGTGAGCAGCGCCGCCACCGGCTTGTCGGTCTTGCCGCAACTGTATTCGAGGCCCTTTTGAAGCTCCGAGTGATTGTCCCAGATCTGATACTCGATGAAGAGCTGTACAAACCGCACGCCTCGCTCGACAAGCCGTCGGGCCATCAGGCAGCGGGTGCCGTAGGACCTTGTCTGCTCGTCGTCGAGTCCGTACATCTCCTTGGTCTTCTCGTTCTCTTGGGAAAGGTCGAGAGCGTCCGTCGCTTCGACCTGCATCCTCGCGGCCAGCTCGTAGCTGGCAATGCGCGCGTCGAGCTCGGGATATCGTGGTCGTTGACCACGATGGGTTTCGTCCAGCCGGCGGAGGAGGTCTCGCTCGGCCTGCACCAGCGGGGAGGGGAGGTCCTGTTCCGGCTTGAGGTTCAACAGCGGCGGGCCTTCGGAGCGAAAGCGCGTTCCTTGGAATTCCGGAGGGAGCCAGCCGGCCTGCCAATTCTGGATGCCATTGACGGGCAACTTCTTGGGATCGTCGAGCACGACATACCCGGGCAGGTTCTGATTCTCACTCCCCAATCCGTAGGTTACCCAGGATCCGAGTGCTGGTCGTCCGGGCAATGTCCGTCCGGAGTGCATCAAATACAGCGACGGTTCGTGGTTGAAGTGCTCCCCGTACATCGATCGAATCAGGGTGATGTCATCGACGCGCTTCGCCAAGTGAGGCATCGCCTCGGAAACATCCATGCCGCACTCGCCATGCTTGGCGAACTTGTACGGCGACGGCAGAAAGTTGCCGGCCTGTTGGGGATTCTCAAGCCGATTGAGGATGTCCCGCGGCGCTTTCTTCCCTGCGTATTGCTCGAGGGTCGGTTTCGGGTCGAACAGATCGACCTGGCTCGGGCCGCCGTTCATGAACAGATGAATCACGGAAGTGGCCTGCGGCTCGAAGTGCGGTTTGCGCGGCTGGAAACCGTGAATCCGCGTCGCCGCGGCTGCAGTGGAAGGTCTCGAATAGAGGTCGCTTCCCAGTAGCGTTGCGAGGGCGGCTCCGTGTACTCCGTCGCTGATCCGCGAGAAGAAGTCTCGTCGGCTTACCTTTCGGGGTGTCGGTTTCATATCCATCGCTCGACTCCTCTCGGCCTGCTCAATCCACGTATAGAAACTCGGCCGAGATCAACAGCGCGTGGGCCAGCGAGCCCAGCGCCGACCAGCGGGCCGTGTATCCCCGCGGAGCATCGTGGTTCTCATTTTCCAGATGGCTGCGCCACTTGCCCGATAGATCGTCGATGGTGGCGAGCCCGGCATCGACTTCGTCCGCGGTCGGCGGCCGAGTCAATGTTTGCAGATAGAGTTGCTGAATCTGCTTCTCGCGATCATCCGGGAACTCGTCGATCAATCGAGCGGCCAGGAAACGCGCATGTCCTCGAACCGTGTCGCCGTTCATCATCTGCAAGGCCTGCGTTGCGACGGTCGACTGCGTTCGCTCGGTGCAGTTCGGAGTCAGTTGCGGCAGGTCGAAGACATCCATGATCGTCGCGGGCGTCTTGCGGCGTTTCAGCACGTATGCCGCTCGGCGCCATCCCTTCTTCGTACCGTCGACAACGATCTCGCCGCTGTCTTTCGTCGTCACCTGGTCGGGCGGCCCGAACGGCGTAGCGTCGAGCCGCTCCGTCACCCGCAAGATGGAGTCGTAAAGCGTCTCGGCGCTCATGCGCCGCAACGGCATCCGCGAAAGCAGCTTGTTCTCCGGATCCTCGGCCGCCGCGCGGTCTCCCACTTGCGAACTCTGTCGGTAAGCGGTCGTCGTCATCATCAGGCGGTGCATCGCTTTGATGCTCCAGCCTGAGCGCACAAACTCGGTCGCCAGCCAGTCCAACAACTCCGGATGGCTCGGCCGTGCTCCGGTGCGGCCGAAGTTTGACGGAGTCTCGACGAGGCCGCGGCCGAAGTGATGCAGCCAGATGCGGTTGACCATCACGCGCGCCGTCAGCGGGTGATCGGGCTGCGTGAGCCAGTGCGCCAGCGCGAGCCTGTTTCCACTGCTGCCGTCGTGTTCCCAGGGCCGCTCGACCTGGAGCGCCTCAAGACCGGAGCGCAGCACTGACGGTACGGCCGGGGTAACCCTCTCGAGCAGCGACTGCGCCTCGCCGCGGCCCAGCAGATAGACCGCCGACGGCTCGCCACCCATGTCGTAGAGAGCGCGAATCCGGGGCTCGGGCTTGAGCTTCTGCTTTGCCTCGGTAAGGGATTTCTGGGTCGTCTCACGAAAGGCTTTGAACTCTGGCGAGAGTTCGTCCAACTCGTGATCTTCGACCTTCAGAACAGCGGAGAACTTCTTGGCCAGGTACTTCTGGATCTCGGTTCGCCGCTCGCTCGGAGTCTCTTCCAGACGAAGCAGATCCTGCCGCACGGGCTCGGGCAGCTTGGCCAGCCGCTCCTGAATCAGTTGCTTGCGGTAGGGCTCTGCTTTCTTCTTCAGAGTTGCTTCAAGGCGTTTGATTTCAGCTTCGATCGGCTCGTTGTGTTGCTGTGCTTCCTTCCATTCCGAGGCAAGCCCGACCTTCAGGAGTCGTTCGGTCGGCGGAACCCAATCGTAGGGATCGAAGGCGGTTTGCAGGATCGCGCTCAGCCGATAATAGTCGCGCTGCGGAAGCGGGTCGTACTTATGGCTGTGGCAGCGGGCGCAACCGATCGTCAATCCCATCACGGAGGAACCCAGCACGTGAATCTCATCGGCGATGACGGTCATCCGTTCGGCCAACGAGCCGTTCGCGGGCGAATAAGTCCCGTCGGGAGTCATCCGTAAAAACCCGGTCGACGCCAGGATGTCGATCGTCTCCTGCGAAGCTTCTTTGAGATCTTGGTGGTCGACCAACTCGTCGCCGGCGATCTGCTCGGCAATGAAGCGGTCATAAGGCTTGTCCTGGTTCAGCGCTCGGATCACGGCATCCCGATAGCGCCAGGAGTGCGGCCGCACCTTGTCCGCGTCGATGATGCCTTCCGAATCGGAATAGCCGGCCAAATCAAGCCAGTGCTGCGCCCATCGCTCTCCGTAATGCCGCGACTCGAGCAGCCGGTCGATCATGCGCTCATAGGCGTCGGGCCGGTCGTCGCTCAAGTAGGCTTCCGCCTCCGATACGCTGGGCGGCATACCGATCAGGTCGATGTAGGCCCGGCGCAACAGATCAAGCCGGTCGGCCTCGTCAGAGTAAGTCAATTGCTTCTTTTCCAGCTCGCGCAACAGGAAGGCATCGATCGGTTTGCGCACCAGGCGAGCGTGCTTGACCGTGGGAACATTCGGTCGCTCAGGCGGTTGAAATGACCAGAACTGCCGATCCTCATCGCTGACGAGCGATTCGCTCTCCCTCACTTCGACCACCTCTTTCGGAGCTGGCTGAGCCCCGGAAGCGATCCACTTTCGAAGCGTTTCCACCTCGGCGTCCGTTGGAGACTTGACGTTGTTTGCGAACAGCATGTCCGGCGGGGGCATTTCGCCCGCGGCGACACGTTGGAACATCAAGCTGCCCTCGGGATCACCCGGCACCAGAGCGGGTCCCGAGCGGCCGCCTTGCAAGCGGCTCGCAATGGTTCGCAGGTCAAGGTCGCCTTCTCGCCGGCGCTTGCCGTGGCAAGTGACACAGCGCATCTGGAGAATCGGCAGAACGGCTTTGTCAGTGATCAGCAGACCCGACTCGGAGGTTCCCTGCGCTCCTTGGTGTATCCAATCGCGGAGGATCTGCAACTCGTCGTCGGTGAGTTTCTCGCCGACTGGTGGCATAGCGCCGGAAACAACCTTCTGCAAGAGCAGGCTCGTTTCGGGAGAGCCGGGGAAAATAGCGGGGCCTGACTTGCCGCCCTTGAGGAGCGTCTGATGAGATTCGAGATTCAGTTCCGCCTGCGCCGCCTCGGCGCCGTGGCAGGACACACACTTTGCTTTCAGAAGAGGTTGTACGGAGCCTTCGAAGCCTACCCGAGGGGAACTCCACCCCTGCAGGCAAAGCATGGCCGCCGCCGCAAGAGGAATTGTCTGTCGACACCGGCTCATCGTCCCGAGCCCTATCATTATCAGGGCACTACCTCAAGACCGCCGAGGGCGCGCTGAACACCGAGACCTACGCAAGCCCGCCAAGCGGCCGCGAGATGTCGGCCAAGCTCTCGAGCGGCGCTCCCATGCGCTCGGCGATCGAGAGGTAAAGCCCCGCCAGCAGCGTGTCCTGCGGATAGGCGATTGTACGTCCAGTTCGGATCGTACCGCTTCCGCCACCGGCAAAAATCAGAGGCAGGTCGTGACAGGTGTGCTTGTTGCCGTCCTTGAGGCCAGACCCCATCACGATCATCGAATGATCGAGCAGGGTCCCCTCACCCTCGTGAATCGAGTCCATGCGCTCCAGGAAATAGGCCAACTGCTCGACGTGCCAACGATTGATCGCTTCGTACTGCACCATGATTTCGGGCTTTTCCTGATGATGCGAGGTAGCGTGCCACTGCTCGGTTACGCCGGGCAGAAAACTGAAGTTGCCGCTGCAGCCGCCGTTCTCGAACATGAACGTGGCGATCCGGGTCTGATTCATCTGGAACGCCAGCACAATCAGATCCAGCATTAGCCGCACATGCTCCTGACGGTCCTCGGGCATGCGCTCCGGCCGGGCCGTTTGCGGGACGCCCTCTGCCGGCGTCCAACGTTCACTACCCGCTCCGTCGGTTTGGTCAATGCGGTCTTCGATTTCACGGACCGACGTGAGGAACTCGTCGAGTTTTTCACGATCAGGTCGGCTGACGTGCCGCTGCAGGTCTTTCGCCTGGTCGTGCACCGTGTCCAGAATGCTCTTGTTGCGCTGCTGTGTCTCCTTGTCCGCGAACAGCAGATCGAACGCGAAGCGCGGGTCGATCTCCTTGCCGGCGGGCTGTGACGGAGACTTCCAGGAGATATAGGAACGATAGACCGAAGAATAATCGGTCTGAATCTTTGAATCCGGTTTGATGCCGAGGCACAGCGAAGGGAGTGGTGTTTCGCTGCCGATCTTTTGCGCCATGAGCTGATCGAGCGAAGTTCCGACTCTCAGGCGATTCCCTTCGATCTTGTAGTTCTCGACGCCCGACAGGAACCCTGAGGTCTTGCCGGAGTGCGCGGATCGGCTATCCAGCCGCTCGTGCCACAGACCCG
This sequence comes from Bryobacterales bacterium, assembly GCA_026713545.1. Lineage (GTDB taxonomy): Bacteria > Acidobacteriota > Terriglobia > Bryobacterales > UBA6623 > JAPPLB01. Next base: position 4,918 of record JAPOOG010000144.1, on the reverse strand, counting down.
ATGGAATCATGACCTTGCGCTTGACCGCTTCGAGCGGTTTCAGGATTCGGCTCAACTGGAAGTTGTCGCCTTCACCGGTCGCTCCCCACTGCTCGATCTCCACTCCGTTAGGAAAGTAAAGCGCTGCGAAGCGGGTTGGCGGTTGCGATGACGGCTTGATCCGAGCAGCCGCTCCGAAGGCGGGAATCGATTCGAGCCAGGGAAGAAATAGCGTGGTGCCGACGCCCTTGAGGAAGGCACGGCGTCCGACGAAGCTTTGAGCCGTTTTCATCTTTCAGTCCTCCCCCGCACCAACTGAGTACTCGTGCTCTCCACTCTCGCTGTCGGCGCCGCCTGCCGATAGCGGAATTGGCGGCTTTCTACGATCGACTGGACAGCCGCCGAAAACCGATATCCGTTAGTCTTCAGATTCGTCTCCATTGTACGCAATATTCCGAGGTCTTGAAAGGTCAAACTGCGCGCAAGTGCGTAGGCCAGCAGTCGTCGGCAAAATGTCCGGATAAACTTCTTCTTCTCGCGGCCAGACAGCAGAGCTTGCTTGACATCCCTTAGCGAACCGACCGCCGTACCGTCGGGCAGCTCGGCCCGTGTGTCGACTGCCTGACCGGTCCGCTCGTCCGTCACGCGGAAACGGCCGATTGCGTCGAAATTTTCCAAGGCGAAGCCCAGCGGATCAAGCCGTCGATGGCACGACGCGCAGCTCGGAGCCCGCCGATGAGCTTCGAGTTGTGCCCGGAATGACGCGGGCATGGCCTCGTCCTCTGTCTCCTGCAATTGGCTGGAAGCGTCAGGCGGCGGAGGGGGAGGAGGGCTGTCGAGCAGGTTCTTCAGGATGTAAAGGCCTCGATCGACCGGGCTTGTCCGAGCCGGATGCGATGTCAGCGTCAACACGCTCGCCATGCCCAGAATGCCTCCCCGATCGACGTCCCGAAGCTCGACGCGACGCATCTCGGGACCTTCGATCCCCGAGATTCCGTAATGCGCCGCCAACTCCTCATTCACATACGTGAAATCACAATCGATAAGTTCCAGGATGCTGCGGTCTTCTCGGATCACCTCTTGCATGAACAGCAGGGCTTCCTGATACATCGCTTCCCTCAGCGATTCCGTATACACCGGGAACTGCTCTTGATTGGTCTCCTGATGCTCGCGAATATCCCGGAACTCGAGCCAGTTGCCGGCAAATTGATCGGCCAGCGCAACGGAACGCCGGTCACGCAGCATCCGCTCGGTCTGCGCTCGCAACGACGATATCTCGCCGAGTTGTCCCTCAGCAGCTAGACGGCGCAATTCCTCGTCCGGCATCGTCGACCAAAGGAAATAAGACAGTCGGGACGCCAACTCGAATGGATCGACTTCTCGAACCGCGCCCCCCTCTCGCTGCCGCTCCGACACGTAAAGGAATTGGGGTGAAACCAATACGCTCTCCGCTGAAAACCGGGCGGCATCGTAGCTGTAAGCCTTGTCGTCCTGGATGTACTTGTCGTAGAGGTCCATGAGACGTCTGCTCTCGTCCGACCGCAACGGCCGCCGAAATGCCTTTGTGGCCAAGGCCTTCAACTGAAATTCGTATGCCTGTCGCAAGCGGCGTTCCCCTTCGACCTGCAGTTGGTCGAGAAAAGTGACCTGCGCCTTTGCCTCATCACCCGCGAGTTCTCGAACTTCCTGAAGCGTCAGAACCCGCTCGGCGTAGTCTTTTGCGATCATTCTGCGCTCCCAGTTCAGCGCTTGTTCAGTCATTTCGCGGACGTAGCGGGGCTCTGCGCTGGCAAGCAGATACTCGTCCCACCGGCGCAACAACTCGTTCTTTGCCGCGGCCTCGCCAGGGGGCAATATTTCGGCGACGGTAGCAGGGTGAAGATGAAAAACGCCGTGCTCCGGCGGTTGCCCCGGTTTCTCGGTTGCAATCTGCACCCAGCGATCAGCGCTCGGAAAGTAGTCGCTGACGAAATCTTCCAGGTAGCGCCGGAATTGCCGGAACTGGGTGCGGTTCGAGAACGTAAGGCGGGCTCCTGGGATGAAATGCAGACTCTCCGGCCGTGTTGTGGAGACGTGAAACTGCACCATGCCGTCGTCGAACCATTTGCGGCGCTCCTGATTGGGATGAGTCCGGGAGATATCCTGCATGACGCCCCTGACGGTGAATATCGCGGCGCCATCAGGAACTCGGAACGCCAACAGCGAAGGTGCCCGCACCGCCAAGGCGTGGTCCCACGAGATCGTATTCTCTCGGTAAAGCGGGTTCTCCAAGTTCATTCGGGATGGTTCTTCGTAGAGGCGGTTGCGGACTGTCCTCAGATAAGACGCCTGCGTGAAGACGTGCAGGGGGCCGCCCCGGCTATTGATCCCGCGGGCCAGACGGCCGTCTCCCGATATTGCCTCGACCGGGTCTGATTCGGCCAAAGATCGCACCGACCCATCGGGAAATCGAAAGGCTCCATCGAGCCAGGCGGCGTAGTCAGAGTCGCTTTCGTCCCCGCCGTCGGTTACCAACAGATAAATCATCGATTGATCGGAGGTGTCCATTTCGAAGGGATGACTGTGGTCGCCCCCGGGTAGCGAGTAGGTGTAGTCGACATCCTCGCGAAAGGTATCGAGCACGGTCTGGAAACGCTTCGCCGCTTGCTCGACCTGGGGCCGGAGTCGAACCGCCTCCTCCGGGTCGCCGGCAGGCGGCAGGTTCTGGAACGGTTCGAAGAGCGCGTCGAAGTGTGGTCGAAACTCCCCGAACTGCTTGAACTCCACGCCTTTCCCATCCGCGTGGAAATTCTTGTAATCCAAATCGAGGTAACGAGAGAGACGTTGCAGCACTTCGGCGTCGATCCCGTGCCGCCGTGCCGCCTCGTTCCATTGAGCTTCGTCTTTGACATCACCGAGACTCTTGGTTCCCCAGGCCGCGACAAAATACCGCGGAAGGGCGTTTCCCTTTACTTCCAGGTGTTGCCTGACGACGGCCTCGTAGTATTCGCCCAACTGGACCGCCGCGCGGTGAACCCGCTCCGAATGACGGATCGGCTGCGGCGGATCCTCATGAAAGACGAAGCCCCGCGCCGGCGAGACCTCGGCATGGGAAAGTACGAACTGCGACGCGCTGACCAGCTTCTCAAGATCGGACGAAGAGAGGAACAGGCTATTGCCGTTGTTCGGCAAGCCGTCTTCGCTCATCCCGTCGGCCGGCAGTAAGCGCGTGACGTCAATCGCGGCGCCCGTCAGGTCGCGGAGGGTGTTACGGAACTCGGCGCGATTCAAGCGGCGCACTAGTGGGGCGCCCGGCTCGTCGAGCCCGCTCAGGTCCGCCGTTTCCAGTTGATGATCAATCCAATCGGTCAAGAACCTCCGCCGCTCGTCGCTGGGATGAACGGCATGTCCTGCCGGCGGCATGCTGCGCGTGATGACTTGCTCCGCCACCGTTTCCCAGCGCCGGAAGTCTCTGGTGAGCGAATCGGGATACTCGGCCAGTAGTCGTTCAAGGTCGAAGTCTGCAACCTTGACAGCGCTGGCGTGGCAGGCATAGCAATTCGTCTCAAACAGCGGGCGGACGTGCTGCTCGAACCGCGCTTTTTCGATCGATGGTATTTCCGGCGGTTGATCCGCTGGCAATAACTGTGCGCCGAGGGACAGCAACAGCGCCCCGGCCGCCGTGAACGGGAGCAGTCGGCGGTAGCACGCGTTTGGGGCAATCTGCTTCATATCAGAACTGCTTCTCCCCGTTTCCTCGCGTCTCCTCGGCGATGGGCCTACTACAAGATACATCCATTTGGACTCGCCTGTACTCGACGGAAAGGCCTATGGACGAGAACCGGGAAGCGGCATTGCGAGTCCGATGTTCAGCCTCTCCGATTGGACCGAACTGCTCGAACTGTCTCATGGCCCGGACTGCAGCGCCGACAGGGAGAGTACGCACGAGCTGAATCAGGAAAAACGAGTCGCTTCGTACAATTGGGAAGGAGAGCAACGGCATGCAGAGCATCAGGAAGGAGCCCGCCGCATAGCTCGCAAAACAAGATGGGACACTATCAATTCCTGATTGACACCTACGAAACCGAGCGCTTGAAAGTGCTCAGTGTCTGGAGCATGTTCAAAGATGAGCATCTCCCTTTTCGACCACACCCGACAGACCCCCGTGGACGCAGCGTTCATGAACAGATGGTGCACCAATGCGTGAGTGAGGACCTATGGTTCATGAACATCCTGGGCATCGATGTGGACGCGCCCCCTCTGCCGGAAAACGAAACCCGGCTCGCGTTCATCGAGCGCTACGCCGAGGACTCCGGCAAACGGCTCGCGGCGTTACGTGACAAAGACGACCCCTGGTGGGAGGAGAGGGTCATGTTCTTCGAAGAGCGTCGCTCACGCGCCTGGGTGATGGTACGTCGTATCGCTCACACCGCCCATCACCGCGGTCAGCAGACGGCGTTGCTGCGTATGCTCGATTGCCGCCTGCACAGCACTTACGGCCCCACGGCCGACACCGGCGGGCTGATGCAGAACAAGGCCCCGGTCATCTACGCCTATCCGGACCTCGACACTCTGCTCGAGGGCGAGGCCTCCAGTGGGGCCAAGGTGCCCCTTCCTGGCCCGGGTGACAAACCGCCGACAGAACGGCCCCACTGAACTCTGTCCCGAGTGTCCGCCAAGGGATGCCGCCTTTCCCGTCTTCCTGAGCCTGCTCTCTTCGGTTCACGGGTAGAAGTCTCAACAGTCCCAATCACTCGATGAATCCCTTATGCCGATTCGGAGCGTATACTCTTTTGCCCGGATCTAACATGAAAGCTTCTAAAACTGGATCGTCTGCTCTGGGACGCTGACCGTTGCAGAGGTGGTAGCTAGCCTGCATTTCTCACCACGCGGCGAGGTGAAGTGCGTGAGAGGGCCGTCAGGACGAGGCGCGAGCCGCTTGGCGCGCACAGGCGTACCT
>JAPOOG010000114.1 GCA_026713545.1 Bryobacterales bacterium | reverse complement strand
GGGTTCGCTGATCGCGAAAACGACTCCGGCTTCGTTGCCGGCCTGGTCTTTGATGGTTTCGGGAATGCCGTGCTGGTCGTGCGGAGCGCTGAGCAGAGCGAGGAAGTATTTCCATCCGTGGATGGCTTGGAAGTAATCGCGGGCGCAGTCGGGGCAATAGATGTCGGCATCGGCGGTGTAGGCGATGATCGAGTCGGCGCGTTGGGGCATCGATGAAGCCTCCTGTCAGGCGGGTGGGGAGCTTTCCGCTCACCTGTACCTGGCGGAAAGCGGAGAACCCGCCGCGAGTGAGGGTGCGAATCAAGGAGCGCAGTTCGGGAAAGCCGTGCGAGCCCAGCGGTAGGGGCCCGCACCGGCGCCGAAGTTGGGAGTGGGTGTTGGGATCAGGAGTTTTTGAGGGCTTTTAGCTCTTCAGAGACTTCGGCATGGGTGCGCTGATCGCGAGCCATGCGGTCCTCGATGCGCTTGAGCTTGGCGAGCAGAGTCTTGCGCTTGCGGCGACGTTCGCCTTCGGGGGTTCCCTTGGACTTGGCTTCGTAGCGTTTGTTCTGGCAGCGCCGGCAGACGCGCGATCTCGGTCCGCTTTTCCACCAGTCGTCTGCGAGAAGAGTCCCGCAGTCCTCGCAGGGGATCGGCTTGGCGGTTGACCATGAAGGGCGTTCCTGGTCGGGATCGTAGAGTTGGCTCATGAGGGGCCTCCTAGTGCTCTGACTACATATTGTGGGATGGAGAAGTTGCGACGTCGGCCGTTGGATTCTTCGCTCTGACGGAAATTGCGATGCAAGAGTGATCAGATCCGGAACGAGCGATCTGACCTCGAAACGTAGTCCAGTGAAGTCGCGGTCGCCGGTGGGGCCAGGTCGGCTTCTCTGGATTCGGATTGTGCTCCAGCATGAAAGCTCGAGCGCACAGAAAAAGGCCCTTGGGCATCGAATTGATCCCCAAGGGCCAGGTTGCGGTCATGGATTACTCCACTCCGCAACAACGCCGCGCCCACCACAACGCGGCATTACTCCGATGACGCTGCCATGCTCCCGCCGTCGGCGACCATCGGAAACCGTTCTGCTTGAGCTTCTTGCGAACGTCCGGCTGAGGCATGCCGGGAAAGAAAATCTGTACGCGGTTTTCCTCGACGTTGTCCACGATGCGAATGTCGCCGTGCATCTCTTCGCTGGTCTGGTCGTTTGCGGCTGCCCGCAGCGCCTCGATCCGCTTGCGTATCCGGCGCATGTTCGAACTGTTGTTCGAGAGAACGTAAGAGGGGATTCCGCGGTCGCCGGCGAAGTCGGGGGTCTTGAGCTGCGCGATCGTCTTCTCGCTGAGCCCGAGGGCCTTCAACTCAGCGTCGCTGCCGGTGCGGTCGGCAACCTTCAGGGCTTTGTTGATCGCCTTGTGGAACTGCTGCTTCTTTTCCAGCTCTTCGAGCTGCTCGGTGAGCTTGACCACCGCATCGGGATCGTCCGAAGAGACTCCGGCTGTGCCCACGCTGGCGGCGCGGCCTCGCAGGTTCGCAGCCTTCTTCTTGAGCTCGTAGCCTTTCGTGTAGTTGTTGTGGATGCGGTTGCGGAAGTTGCGGTCGCGCTTTTCCGAGTGGTGGCCTACGAGGATCGGCTGTCCCAGCGGGATGGCGGCAGCGTCGCTGTTCGCTCGATTGATCCGGGCATCGCCTTCCCGCTCGGCCTTGTCGGCGCGTGCGAGCAACCGCTCGCGCTTGCTCTCTTGCTTGTCCTCGAAGCGGTTGCGCCGCTCTTCGAGGGTTGCATCGGGTTCTTGGTCTGCCATCGTGAAGTGGTCCTCCTGGCGGTAAGGGTTTGGAGCTTTCCGCTCACGAGTACCTGGCGGAAAGCGGAGAACCCGGCCAGGGGAAGGCAACGGCGGGCGACAGACTGAGGGAAGGCAGCCGGCGTTCAGCTCAGCGCCAACCGGTTCGGTGTCGAATCCCGGGGGTGCTGGGGGTCCGGTGCGAAGCGGATCGCCGCGTCAGCGGCCTCTCAGCGCGAGGTTTTTCGGTGAATCCGGATACCTGGGGTTTCCGAGAGTGTTCGCAGGGTTCTTCGCAATAGCAGGGCGGGGTCTTTGCTCTGCTCGAAGGCGCGGGCGAGGGTGCGCATGCGCCAGAGCTGGCGGGAGCGGCGGATGGTGCGGTGCAACAGCCAGACACAGACCGCGATGAGCAAGAAGATGCCGAAGGCGTTGGCGATCGCCTGTCGAAGCAGGGGCATTTCGATGGCGGTCATTGCCGGCATTGTGGGCAATGAAGCAGAAACGGTCAAGCAAAGCGAAGCTGCCGCTTGCCGTCGTGGACCTGGCGCAACTGCGCCCAGCTCACAGTCGCCGCGCTCGAACCCGAGGGGATGGCCGGCCACCTGGCGCGTCTTTTCTCTCGATCGCGAACGTCGGCGCCGCTTGCGGCGGGGGTGTCGAGGCTGTCGGGGGGATGAGCTTCTGTCAGCAACGCCGTGTGGGAGTATCGGAAAGGGTGGTTACTCGAAGGGCTGGAAACAGGCCACAGCGTGGCTGCGGATTGCTGCGGTTAGTTCGGAGTGGATTCGAGTTGTCGTGGCAGCAGGAACAACAGGTTCTTGAGCGTATGTTTCATGACTTGCCAGCGGAGATGCTCGCCTTTTCCATTGATCTGGT
>JAPOOG010000097.1 GCA_026713545.1 Bryobacterales bacterium | reverse complement strand
CGTGTCTCGTGATTCGTGAAAACCGTTGGTCGAGGCCTGGTTCGCTCCAGAAGGAATGTCTGACGGCCGGTGAACGGAAAAGGCCCAAAAAGCCGTGTTTCGTGAAAACCATACAGGCCGTGTTGCCAGCGTTTGGGGCGGCAGCCGCCACAGCGCGCGCCACGGGGACGGGAAGCCGAACTTGATGATTTCCGCCTCACTGTCCTCATGCTAAGCAGTCCGGGACGGAAAAAAAAGACTGAAGGGCTTCAGTACCCAGAGGTATCGTTTCGTACCTCGTGACTCGTGAAAAGCAGAAAAGCCGTGTTTCGTGTTTCGCGGCTCGTGAATCGTGAAAAACCGTAAGGGCCGTGTTGCCGGCACGGACGGTGCGCGGACAGCGGCTTTGGGCGCCCCTTGCCGCGCGAGGCCGCGCCATGCCATGCGAACGGGCTCCGGGAAACAGGGATCGGGCGGGGGTTTTCGTGATGCGACCCTTTCGTTCCCATGGCGAACCGAACGTCGATCAAGTCCGTGATTCGTGAAAAACCGTAAAAGCCGTGTTGCCGGCGCTTGGGGCGGCAGCCGCCACAGCGAGCGCCGCGGGGACGGGAAACCGAACTTGATGATTTCCGCCTCACTGTCCTCATGCTATGCCGGCTGGGACGGGAAAAGCCGACTCTCAGCGGAGGGTGCTCCGGCCGTTGCCCGTGAGGAGCATCGCTACTGTTCTTCGATGCGATAGAGGTGCGTGTCCGTTCGCAGGAACACCGTGTCATCCACCGGGGCGATGGAGGCGAGGGTACGGCCGTCAACCCGGCTTTCGGCGAGCTTCTCGTATTCACGGCCGGGCTTGATCACGGTTGTCAGGCCCTCTTCGTTCAAGAAGTAGATACGGCCGCCGGCCAGAACCGGCGACGCGGAGTAAGCCCCCTCGAGCCGCTGCCGCCAGATCTCCTCGCCCGTGCGGGCGTCGAGGCAGGTGGCGATGCCGTTGTCGCTCACCATGTAAAGCTCATCACCGACGACAAGCAGCGACGGAGTGTGCGAGACGCCTTTCCTGTAGCTCCAGGCGACGTGCGACTTCGTCACGTCGCCGCGGCCGCCGAGCCTGACCGCGAACAGCGTCGGTTTGAAATACCCCGACGTGACGTAGACGAGGCCATGCGCCGTAACGGGCTTCGGGATGTTCGAAAAGCCCTTGTAGCGAATCCACCATAGTTCCTCGCCGGTCTCGACATCGTAGGCGACGGTGCGCCCGGCGCCGGGACTCACCAGTTGCTTGCCGCGTCCGGTCGCGATGACGAGCGAGGTGGCGTAGGAATGCTCGGAGTCGCCGCGGTAGCTCTTCCAGCGGATCTTGCCGGTATCTTTCTCAAGAGCGACGACGTATTGCAGGTCGTAGCCGTCGCAGTTGATCAGAAGCAGGTCGCCGGCCGGCACGGGCGAGCCGGACGAGCCATGCCGATGGTAGTAGCGCAGTTCCCGGGTTTTCCAAAGAACCTCCCCGGCGGTTGTGAGAGCCGCCGTGCCCTGCGTTCCGAAATGCACGTAGACGCGCCCGCCCTCGAGAAGCGGCGTGGGTGAGGCGTGGCTGTTTTTCCGGTTGATCTTCGGGGGGGGTTCGAAGTGGAAGAGCTCGATGTCGTGCAGCGTTTCGCCGCTGACCGGGTCGAGAGCCATGACCCGCAGAGAGCGTCCCTCATCGGTGGCCGTCGTCAGCCACAGCTTGCCTGCACCGATCACGGGTGACGACCAACCCAGTCCGGGGAGCGCTTTCTTCCAGGTGACGTTGCGGGTTTCGCTCCAACCGAGCGGCGGCTTGGCGCTGTTAGCGATGCCCTGGCCGCCGGGGCCTCGGAACTGAGGCCAGTCGCCGGCCGGAAGCAGCTGGGGTGACGCCGCGAAAAGGCCGGCTGTCAAGGCGGCTGCGAAGAAGCGGATTTCCCGGATACTCATGACAAGAGAGTAGCGCAAGACCGCGGCGCTAACCTGCATTTCTCACCACCCGACGGCCGAAGCACGCGATACGACCGCCATGACTTCGTTGCGCTTGCTAGCCGTGCTCGACGTACCGTCAAGTACGCCTGCGCGCGCCAAGCGGCGCGCGCATCGTCCTGACGGCCCTCTCACGCACTTCGCCTTGCCGCGTGGTGAGAAATGCAGGCTAATCGGATGCGGGCCTCCTGGCGTCTTGCGCTGTTGGAGTTTGCAGCGTGAGCTGTCAGGACGAGCCGTGCTGCTTGGATGCCCCTGGCTTATCGATAAGGGGCTGTCCTGTCAAAAACGAGTTTCAGGCCAGTTTTTCCTCCGCCCGTGCGCGGATCATTCAAGCTGAAAACATCCGGGGCGGTATCAACGCCGCTTGACCAGGAGGATGTTTCAGGCCAGCAGGGTGACCTGTTTGCCCGGCGGAATGGAGCGGACAAGAGGCATCGAGAGCGATCCCCTGCTCGAAGCCTCGGTTCGGGAGCCGTGTGGCCGCAGGTTTCAGACGTCCTGTCCCACTCCCTGGGGGGTCGCTGCCGACATTTCCACAGCGCCCGTAAACAGTTCATTTCAATAGACCGATTGTTTATTGACTTCTCAAGATGCCGCCGGAGTTGTCATCGTTTTACGCGATTTCCGAATGTGAAGAGCATCCGAACGATTCTTGGCGCTACAGGGATATTGGATGCACGAGATCTCCGCACGCTGCATGCGTATCGCCGTCTTGACCGGCAACTCACGTGCTGCGAGTCTTCATGACCTTTTCCCTGAAACGGTTTACTTCGAGAGTGAGTTTTCGAGGAAAAGAGAGGCTCGGCAGGAAAACGAGGATCAAGACCGTGCAGTCAGCTCGATAAATTCGCGCATTAGCGCCACGCATTCCTTTGGTTGTTCCAGTTGCAGAAGGTGCGTCGTTTCAGGAAGGAAATCGTAGTCCACGGTCAATATGTGACTAAGATCGAGTGTCGGAAGATATGAATATGGCAAGGTAGGATCGGCGCCGATGACCTTTATTGGGCAATGGAATGTTGCAAAGTCCACCAGCACAGCAAAAGGGGCAGTATATTCCATGATCTGCGCTTCAAATTCCGGCGGGCAGCGAAGCTCATAGCCCTGCCCACTGTCACATTCTCGTAGCGTTGTTCTGGCCATAAGATCGAAAACCCCGGGCACAGTACGCTGGAAGGTTGGGACATACGGAAGCACATCCGCAAACTCTTCCCTAGTCCGGAACCGAACCTTGCGGCGCCGCGACATTGCTGCCACGCGCTCAGCGGCCGCATCGAATTCCTCATAGCTGGCACCGCGTTTACACAAAGGAGGATCAAACAGCACGTACCCCGCAAAGCCACTGCCTTGGGTCGGTGACAAAAGCGTTGTCAGAGCCGAAACCGAATGAAATACTCCTATTTTCGGTTTTTCCCCATAGTGGTGGTCGATCGCTTCGAGGATAAGGTCGTGGTCGCTAACGAAGGTCGGCACATTATGTTTTTTCAGGGAGCCGACGGTATTCCAACCATGGTTTCTGAGGTCGTAGATAATCAGGTCGCAATCGTCAAGAAGCAGTGACCAGAAAGGGAAATAGAGATCGATTGCCAGACCGTTACCGTGGCACAGAACAAGCCGTGGTCCTGCCGGATTGCCATGACGGCGCAGGGTGATGACGGTGTCATCTCCCGTGCGAACATCGCAGGTGGAAAGCGGCTCGGGTATTTCCCATACGGTTTCTGAAGTCATGGTCAATGGAATTCGGTTTCAATTCATGAGCGATGGCGACAGAGAAATTCCCGTTGCCAAGATCATCCAGCCGCAATCCGACTGCCGGCATGCAAAGAAACCGAAATGTGCTCGTCATCGTGCCGTGGCGCGTGGCCGAAGGGATCTCAAACGGGACATATCCAAAGAAAGCCCTACGCCAACGGCTCTCTCACGCACTTCACTTCGCCGCGTGGTGAGACATGCACGCTAGTTTTCTGAAAGGACACCACCAGCACTCGGCAACGAAGCCAGGCATGCATGTCGAGATCTTGAACGAATCACACAGAAGCAGCAGCGCTGAACACCACCGCTCCACAAGATCAGCGGACGAGCCCACGAGGGGTTTATCCAGCTTGTGAATCGATGAACTCGGCCACTTCCCGTACGCTGCCAAGCCGCGTACATTCTTCGGGAGAAAACGTAATGTCGAACTCCTGAGAGACCAATTTCGCGAACGCAACGAGATCCATAGAGGACACACCGGCTTCAAGGAGGCTGATGTTCAGATCCTGGGGCAGATCTATCGGCTGCCCATCTACTTCAAGGTTTTCGCCGACGAGTTTTCTGAGGCGATCTGCGGTCGAGGACATATTCTGTATCCCTTCAAAATGGTTTGGGAATAGCTTGAAGCAACAGGCAAAATAGCAAGAGGAGTGCGTCAAGTCAATCCATTTACTCAAGGCCCGGGGCTTGAAGCCGTCCGTTTCGGCACATCGATCCAGTGGCGGCGGCGCTGGAACGGATAGCTCGGCAGCGAGACCCGGCGCCGCTCCTCTCCGGCGAACAACCCCGCAAAGGAAACCGCCAGCCCCGCCTCGTACGCTCCCGCAACTGCCTCCACGAAGCCGTCATTTCCCTGCGAGTCCCGCCACAGACTCGACAGTACAACAGGCGCTGCGGCGCCGCCGGGAGACTCCGGCCAAGCCGAAGTTACTATCGGACCGAGCACCGCACGCGGGCCAATCTCCGCGACGACCTGCACGCCCAGATCGGACAACGACTCCACGCATCGGTCGAACGCGACCGGCTCACGCTCCTGCCTCTGCCAGTAAGCCTCGTCGAATGCGTCCCTCGATCCCACCAATCGGCCTGTGACACTGCTCACGAAAGCAAGCGACGGCGGTACAGCCGAGATACCCTCCGGATGCTCCCGCACGCTCTGATCCGCGGCAATCCGCAGCCCCTCCTCCAAACCGAACACTCCCGCCGCCTGCGCTGCCGCAAGCTCCCCGATGCCCTGTCCGACCACCACGCTGGGCCGAATCTCCACGCTCGACCACAGCGTCGCCAGAGCGCACTCCAGTGCGTAAATGGCCGGCTGCACCCACGCCGGGTCGTTCAAAGCTCCCCCAGCACCGGACCGGCCAAACATCACATCCAACAGCGAAGCTCCCCGTTCTTTCCCCAGCATCGCGTCGCAGCGATCCAGAACTGCCCGCACCACCGGCTCGCTTTCGTACAGCGCCAGACCCATGCCGACCCACTGGCTGCCCTCCCCGGCATACACAAACGCTACCTTGGGCGCTGGCGCCGGTTTCGGGCGTTCTTCCGCGTTCAGGAGCGCCTTCAGCCCGTCCCGCAGCGACACGGCATCTCGGAACACCACGCCTGCCCGGTAATCAAAATGACTCCGCCCCACGCCCGCGGTCCATGCCATGTCCGCAAGAACGGTCTCGGAAGCAAGTTCTTCGGCGCGCTCGTCGAGCCAGGACAGGTAGCGTTCCGCCAACTCCCGCAACGCCCTGTCGGTCTTCCCCGACAGCGGCAGAAGCCGCGTCGCTCGCGTCCGGAACTCTCCTTGCTCCGACAGCGGCAGGTCCGCCATCGATTCCGGGAGGGAAACGGCCGCAGATCGCAAGGGACCCACAGGCAGGGACCCCTCAATCGGTCCGGCGCCGTTCGCTTCTCCGTAGCCCTCGACCACGACGTGGGCATTCGTTCCGGATATCCCGAAGGCGCTCACTCCCGCACGCGGCGGGCGTCCAGAATGGCACGGCCAGTCGGTCATGGCCGATACTACCCGCACCGGAAGCCGGTTCCAGTCCAAGTGCGGGTTCGGGTCCCGGAAATGCAGATTCTTCGGAATCACTCCGCGCTTCATCGCCAGCACTGCCTTGATCAGGCCGGCGATTCCGGCAGCCGGCTCCAAGTGACCGATGTTGGTCTTCACCGAGCCGATCAACAGCGGTCGGTCGGCTTTACGTTCCTTGCCGTAAACCGCCGCCGCGGCCTGCACCTCGATCGGGTCGCCGAACGCCGACCCGGCCCCATGCGCCTCCAGGTAGTCCACTTCCGCGGGGGCGATACTCCCCTGTGTCAACGCCTCTTCAATCACACGCTCCTGAGCCGGACCGTTCGGCACCGTCGGTCCGGCGCTCGCTCCGTTCTGGTTGACCGCCGACCCGCGGATCACGCCCCAGATGCGATCGCTGTCAACCTCCGCCTCGCTCAACCGCTTCAGGACGATCATGCCGCATCCTTCGCTGCGCACGAAACCGTCCGCAGAGGCATCAAAGGCCCTACACCGCCCGTTCGCCGACAACATCCCCAGTTCCGCCATCTCTCTGGTTACATCAGGTGACAGGACTGCGTGCGCACCTCCAACCAGGGCCATGTCCACTTCACCCCGCTGCAAGGCCGCGACCGCATGATGCACTGCAACCAGAGACGATGCGCAATTGAGCTCCACCGGCATGGTCGGCCCCTCCAGACCCAGCGCAAAGGAAACCCGCCCGACCGTCATGCTTCCGGCGGTGCCCAGATAACTGAGGCCGTAGTTCGGGCCCGCCATCAGCTCCCGGTATTCACTGGTGGAAATTCCGGCATATATCCCGGTTCGGCTGCCCCGCAAGTGGTCGGGATCCATCCCCGCATCCTCAAGAGCCTGCCAGCTCGTCTCCAGCAGCATTCGCTGCCGCGGATCCATCATGCGCGCTTCAATCGGCGCAATCCGAAAGAACCTCGAGTCGAATTGCTCAATTCCTTCCACAAACCCGCCCTGGCGGTACGCGGCATACTCGGCTGGAAGGTCTTGGGCAAGTTCGCCCCAGGAACCGGAATTTCCGCGTCCATCCGTGACGGCGTCTGAACCTGCTTCGAGCTGGCTCCAGAATGCCGGCAGATCCGGTGCTCCGGGGAAGCGGCACGCCATGCCCACAATCGCAATCCCGTCGGCCTCCCGCTGCATCTTCGGAGCTTGCGCTGGCACGGGCAGCACCTGAGGGGCGGAGCTACTGCCGAGCCCGCCCAGTTTCCCGGCCAGATGGCGGGCCAGAGCTGATATGTCGGGGTAGTCGAAGACCAATGTGTTCGGTGCGGCGTACTCCCCGTCCAACGCCCGGTTGAGCCGATTCCGAAACTCCACTGCCATCAACGAATCCATGCCCAGGTCGAAAACCCCCACCGTGGGCTCGGGGACCGACGGCATTCTCAGCACCGCCTGCGCCTCTCGCTGCAGAAAGGAGACCAGCAACTCCTCCCGGGCGGCCGGCGGCGACTCCCGCAGCCCGGACATCAGATCTTCCGGCGAGGCAGCGGCATCGGCTTTGCCGTCTTCGTCCGGAGACAGCAGATCCTCCAACAGGGAGGGACGGGTATCAGCAGCCTCTCCGAACAGGGACCAGTCCATCGCCATCACCACGGCAGTCGCGGCATCCTGGCGCACCAACTGGTCGAAGGCCCGGAGACCCTGCTGCGGAGTGAACCAGCCGCTGCCATATGCTTCCCGCCGCCGGGAGATCCGTTCCCGTTGTTCCTCCGCTTCGCCCAGCCCCGACCACGCACCCCAAGCAATAGCCTGTCCGGGGAGACCTCGCGCTCGACGGTGAGCGGCGAGTTGATCGAGGAAGGCATTGGCCGATGAGTGGTTCGCCTGGCCCGGATTACCCAAAATGCCGGCTATGCTCGAGAACAGGACGAAGAGGTCCAGATCGCGATCCGCAGTCGCACGGTGCAGATGCCAAGCGCCCAACACCTTCGGCCATAGCACCTGCTCGAATCGATCCCAGTTCTGGTTTGCCAGCGAAGCATCCGCCAGCACACCGACACTGTGGATCACCCCCCCGAGCGGCGGCAGCGTCGCGTCCATGCGGGCCAACATCGCGTCCACCGCGTCCGCTTCCGTTACGTCCGCCAGTTCCACCTGCACGGTCACGCCGCGCTCCCTCAATCCGCGAATCACTTCCTCCGCCTCGGCATCTGGTGGCCGACGACCGTTCAGCACGATTGCGCCCGCACCGCGATCCGCCAACCAGTCAGCCAGGACGCACCCAAGCCCGCCGAGGCCTCCAGTAACCAGATAGGTCCGGTCGTCGCGCAACCAGCCTCGGGCGAGCGGCGAATTCGTCAGCACGATCTTGCCCACATGCCGCGCCGCGCGCATGCACTTCATCGCCGACCCCGTCTCCGCCAGGGGCCATCTTGCGTGGATGAGGGGGGTCAACTCGCCGGCCACCAACCGCCTCATCACTCGCCGCAGGATGTCTCCGGCATGCGCCGGATCCTCTTCCTTCAGGACATCGATCTTGAGGATGGCGTAAGTCACGTCCGGCCGGACGGCCGCCATCTCCTCCTCGCTCAGGATGTCCACCCGAGCCATTTCCACAAACCGTCCGCCGCGCGCCAGGCAGGAGAGACTGGCCTCGATGAAGCCCTCTCCGGTCAGGCTGTTCAGCACCATGTCGACTCCGGCGCCGTCTGTAGCGTCGATAATCTCTTTCCCGAAGGCCGTCGTGCGGCTGTCGAACACATGCTCCACACCGAGTGAGCGGACGTAGGCCTGCTTGCGAGCGCTCGCCGTGGCGAACACCTCCGCGCCAGCCGCCTGCGCCAACTGGATGGCTGCCAGTCCGACGCCACCGGCACCGGCGTGAATCAGCACGCGATCGCCGGTCTTCAACCCCGCAAGGTCGAACGACAGCGCTGCGGAAACGAATGCCGTAGGTATTGTCGCGAGCTCGGTGACGGAAAATCCGGGCGGCGCAGGCGTGACCAGATCTTGCAGTGTCACCGTCTCCGATGCGAAGGCGCGAAACGTCATTCCGACAACGCGATCGCCCACGGCGACGCTGGAGACGTTGGCTCCGACTTCGAGCACGCGGCCGCAGAATTCCCCGCCCATGAAGTCATCAACGAGGCCGATCGCGATGAATACGTCCCGAAAATTGAGCCCGAAGGCCTCAATCGCGACACGGATTTCTCCCGGTTCGAGGCTGCGCTCCGGCAAGGGCATGACCTGAATGCCGTCGAGGGAGCCGCCTGCGTCGGGCTCCAGCGCCCAGCCCGGCTCGTCCGGCAGGGCCAGCCGATCCGTGACGGCCGCAGCCCGAACCAACCGGGCGCACTGGCGGTGGCCGAAGCGATAGGCGATATGCGTTTCGAGATCGGGATAGAGCAATTCGTTCACGACGTCGGACAGAGGCGCCGCTTCTCCGGGGTCGAGATCAATCATCCTCGGCTGCAGATGGCTCGCTTCCCGGGCCAACACCTTGCCAAGACCCCACAGCGTGGCGCCGGCAAGCTGCCCGGCACGTTCCCGCTCCAGCATCTGCGCGCCACGCGTGATCAACCAAACGCCGTGGGTGGGGATACGGTCGGAGTCGGTCAGGCCCTGTACCAGCGACAGCGCGCTCGCAGCAGCCCGCTTCACATCCTCCGCCATCTCCCCGGTCGTTGCCTGCGGTCCGTGTCCGTCCAGTGCTGCGAGGTGAACGACGCCGCTGAGCGGTACATCATCCGCCAGACCCTTCAGGAGTGATCGCCACGACTCGCGCCGCTCCATGTCCACGGTCGTACGAAGGACTCCGGAGACGCTCTCCTCCGACTTCCCGTCTCGGACGGCCAGCACCACCGTCTGGTTCCGTGACGCCAGTTCGGCCGCCAGTTCCGACGCCATACCGCCTTTGTCGGCCGCTAGCACCCAAACCCCGGGAGCCTCGGTCACCTCCGCCGGACCCTGAGCCACGATCACCCCGCGGTCGGGAGTTCCGGCCGATTCCGATTCATCGACTCCCAGGACCACAACCTCTCCGAAACCCACGTCCCTCAGGGCCTGCCGCCATACCGCCGGGCTGGCGAGGGCATGGTGTGGGCGGTAGCTGTCGGCAAAGCGCCACCAGCCGTCCAACTGTCCGAAAGTCAGGTCCAACCAACCCTGGCCGCGCAGGTTCTCGAGCGCCACCAGATGCCCGGAGGGCGCCAGAAGCTCCCGACAGTGCGCCAGCGTTTCCTCCAGGTACCGCGTCGCGTGCAGCACATTGGACGCAATCACGAGGTCGTAGCCGTGGGACTCGAAACCCTGATCCAACGGGTCCTTTTCGATGTCCAGCACGCGGTATTCGATGGCTCCGTCCCCGAAACGCGTCTCGGCTTCCGAAAAGAAGCCAGCTGAGATATCGGTGTAGGTGTAGTCGAACTGTCCTTTCGGGAGTTCCGGCAATACGGACGCGGTGGCCGATCCGGTACCCGCCCCAACCTCGAGCACCCGCAGCCGGCGGCCATCCGGCAACCCGGCTAGAAGCGCCTGTATCGCATCGCTCAGCATCCGGTTCGCCGCGCGCGCCACCGGCGCCTTGAGATACAAATCGGCCGCGCTCGGTTCTCCGCTGCTGAACAGGAGTGTTAATGGATCCGCCTTGTCGCGAAGCACCTGCGCCAAGGCGCCGCCAGAGCGCCGGAACAGCCCGATCTCGTTCGAACCGTGCGCGTATAACCCGGCCATCCGGGTGGCATACCGGTCGGGGTCGCCCGGCATTCCTTCGGGCAGCGGATCTCCGGACCCCACAGCCACGACAAAGCCATCGCCCGCCTCATCAAGCACTCCCGACTTGGCCAGCATTTCGAGCATCCGTCGGAAGAGGCGCTTGTGATCATCGATGACCTGCAGCCGGCGCCGCAAGTCCTCAGGAACCACAGCCGCACCCGCCTTGCGCTCCCAACCCAGTTTGTCCAGGGTTGCAAGCGCGTAAGACCTCGACAAGCGCTCCAGGTCCTCAAGCAGGGCTGCCCTGTCCTCTGCCCCGACGCCTTCGGCCGCAAGGTACCGGGTGAACAATCCCGACTCCGCCCCGACGGCCAGCGGACTCGGGAGGAAGTCTGCGGGCGGCATTCCCGGCGCAAGGGCCTTGTCCCGCCACACCACCTCGTAGAGGAGATCCTTCAATCCTTCTACCGCGGCGAGCAGCGACGCCCGAGTCGCCCGCTTCACCGAATAGCCGCTCAATCCGCCAATCAGGACCCCGTTCGAATCGTAGATACGCAGATCCCCGGACTGGACTTCCGGCGGTTCATCGGCTTGCTCCCTTCGAGGGTCCTCCTTCAGGCGCACATGGCAAATCAGTCGATCCGGCAGTCCGTTCGTCAGCCACAACCGTTCCCAACCGAACGGCAGATAGGTGACGCCGTCCTCGCTCCCGCCAGGATTGCGGGCCGCCGCCAGGACCTGAAAGCAACCGTCGAGCAGAAGCGGATGGACATGCAGCCCGTTCCGACCAAGGCCGGCCGGGAACGCCAACTCTCCCACCGCCTCGCCGGGCCGGGCCCAGACTCCTTCCAGCGTGCGGAAGGACGCACCGAGCCCAATCCCGACGTCGGCTTTGGCACGGTAGAAGGCCGCTATGTCCACTGGAGACAGATCCGCCTTCAGACCTGCCAAGTCCAGCGGCGCCTCCACTTCCCGGGCACGGACACCGGGTGTTGACGATACCCGGGCTTCCGCGTGCAGCGTCCAGCCCTCATCGCCTCGACCTTTGCTGAGGATCTGGACTTGGCGCGCCTGCGCAGCCCCGGACGCATCCAGCAGCACCTGTACTTTACGGCCTGCTTCACTAGCATCGTCTCCTGATTCCTCCTCGGGGAAGATCAGGGGGTTGTGCAGTTGCATGTCCTCCACCACCACTGATCCGGCATCCTCAGCACCGGGGCATGCCGATGCCGCCATGACCCCGTAGAGCGCGCCCGGCACCACGAACCGGCCGAACACCTTGTGATCATTCAGCCAAGCCGGATCGGAGGGAAATAGTTCCGTCTCGAAAACAATCTCCCCGCTGGCTGATTCGTGTCGGTCGCCCAGCAACGGGTGACCAGCGCTCAATCGCCGCCGCTTCGGTGCTTCGAGCCAGTGGCGCCGGCGCTGGAAGGGGTAGCTCGGCAATGCGATCCGGCGCCGAGTCTCAGCGGCGAACAGCCCCGCAAAGGACACCGGGAGACCCGTCCGGTAGGCTTTCGCAACCGCCGTTATGAAGGCGCGGTCCGCTTCCGCCTGCGACACCTTGGCCGAGGGTCGCAGCAAGCTCGACAGCGCAACCGGCGGCCCGGAGCCGTCTGCCGACTCCGGCCACGCCAAGCTTGCCATCGGGCCCAGCACCGCGTTCGGACCGATCTCAACGACCAGATCGACCTTCAAACGCGCCAGTGTCTCAATACCTGGGCCGAAAGCCACCGGCTCCCGCGTGTGCCGGCGCCAATACTCTCCATCCAGCAGTTCTCCGGATTCCAGCACCTGCCCGGTCACATTAGTCACCAGCGTCAGCGCCGGCGGCGCAATTTTGAGCCTAGAGGCAACGGCTTCCAACTCGTCCAGCATCGGCTCCACCAAGGCACTGTGGAAGGCGTTCCTGGTGTGCAAGCGGCTGACTCGGATGTCCTCCGCGAGGAACCGCTCCAAGATCGCCTCGACATCTCCTTCCGGGCCGCTCACAACCTGATGGGCTCCGTTGTATGCCGCGATGCTCAGACCTGCCCCTGCTGAGGCTGCGTTCAACGCATCTATCGCTGCTTCCACCCGAGTCACGTCCGAAAAAATCGCAGCCATGGCCCCACTCGGCAGCTTTGCGGTCAACGCCCCCCTTGCCGCTGCAAACCGCAATCCCTCTTCCAGGCTGAACACTCCTGCCGCTTGCGCAGCGGCAATCTCGCCGAAACTGTGCCCCAACACTACACTGGGACGGATACCTAGGCTCGACCACAGTGCGGTCAGAGCGCACTCCAGTGCAAAAACGGCCGGCTGTGTCCAAGCCTGATCGGACAAATCTGCTCCCGATCCGGGCCGACCGAACATCACATCCAGCAACGAAATACCACGATCTTGCCGCAGCATCGCGTCGCAGCGGTCCAACACCGCCCGCACCACCGGCTCGTTGTGGTACAGACTCTCGCCCATGCCAACCCAATGGCTACCCTGCCCGGTATAGACGAACGCCACTTTGGAAGGTGGTTGCGACACAGGCCCTGCGTCCGCCGCGGCAAGCTCGCACAGGCCCTCGCGCAAGGACTCGGCGTCCTGGAACACCAAGCCCGCCCGATGCCCGAAGTGGCTGCGACCCACGCCCGCCGTCCAGGCCATATCCGCAAGCAGGGCCTTTTCGGCATCAGGCGAAGAAGGCTTGGCGGAGCGTTCGTCGAGCCACGACAGATAGCGCCCCGCCAGGTCCTTGAGCGCCTGATCCGACTTCCCCGAAAGAGGCAAGAAGCGCGTCTCTCGAGCCTGAAGCAATGGTTTCTCCGGAAGCAGGTCTGCAACCGTCTCCGGCATGAAAACCTCAACCGGCCGTTCGGAACCCGCGGGCGAGTGCATCCCGCTGCTTGCTTCGGAATCGCCATCCGGGGCACCGTACCCCTCGACCACGACATGCGCATTCGTGCCCGACCACCCAAATCCACTCATGGCCGCCATCGCGGGGCGATTGGGATGGAGCGGCCAGTCCATCGGTACAGAAGCGACTCGCAACGGTAGCTGCTCCCAGTCCAACTTCGGATTGGGCTTCCGGAAGTGCAGGTGCTTTGGTATCGCGCCCTGCTTCATTGCCAGCATTACCTTGATCAGAGCGGCGACCCCCGCTGCCGACTCCAGATGGCCGAGGTTCGTTTTCACCGAGCCGATCAGCAACGGGCGGTCCGTGGTGCGCCCCTTGCCGTAAGCAGCCGCAGTCGAGCGCAACTCAATCGGATCTCCCACCTCCGTTCCCGTCCCGTGCGTCTCCACGTAATCCACTTCCGAGGGCAGCACCCCGGCCCGGGACAACGCCTCTTCGATGACCCGCTCCTGTGCCGCCTCGTTAGGTACCGTCAGGCCGGCGCTCGCCCCATCCTGGTTGACCGCCGAACCTCGGATCACGCCCCATATCCGGTCGCCGTCCGCCTCCGCCTCACTTAGCCGCTTGAGGACCACGATTCCGCAGCCTTCGCCCCGCACATAACCGTTTGCAGCCGCATCGAACGTTTTGCAGCGCCCATCGGGCGCCAACATCCCGGCATTGGCACGCAACTCGAACAGCCGCCCGGACAGGATGGCGTGGACACCCCCCGCAAGCGCCAGATCGGCCTCACCCCGCTGCAAGGCGACGGCCGCCTGATGCACCGCGACCAGCGACGAAGAGCAGGCAGTATCAATTGACAGCGCCGGTCCCTCCAGACCCATCACAAAGGAAACTCTCCCGATGGCGGTGTTCAGGGATGTGCCGGTGACTGAATAGAGGCTTGCCGCCGGCTCAGAGGTGTCGCTGGAACTCAGGATCAGGCCTCGGTATTCGTTGTTGCTGATCCCTGCAAACACCCCAGTGCGGCTACCCTTCAGCCGCTCCGGATCCACCCCGGCGTCTTCGAGGGCTTGCCAGCTCGTCTCCAACATCATTCGCTGCTGCGGATCCAACAGATCCGCCTCGACCGGCGATATCCGGAAGAATTCCGCATCGAACTGATCGATGCCATCGATGAAACCCCCGAACCTGCAGGCCTCGCTCTTGACGGCAGCGTCGGGGAACAGCTCGCCCACTCGCCCAGCGCCGGAACCGGGAACGCCCTCCGTCACAGCGTTCTCGCCGGCTGCAAGCAGGCGCCAGAAAGCCTCAAGTCCCTCCGCACCAGGGAACCGGCACGCCATACCCACGATTGCTATTGGCCGCGCATTTCGAGAAACTTCCCGTTGCCCAACCTCAGGTTCGGAGGGCAGTTCTCCGGAAGGATCGGAATATCCATCTGCTTTCATCAGGTTCTTCCCTTAGGGGACTATATCGAATCGTGTGCAACAAGTCTCAGGTCTTGTCCCCTGAAACGAGTCCAGGTGAAGAGTCAGGGATTCTGATTTCAGGAAGGAGGCATGACCCGCCCCCAGGAGTGGCGCCGGCTTCCAAGTCAGAACCGGAATCATGTGGAGTCCGAGCCGGCGACCGTGCCGACGGCCGAGCCGATGAGGATGATGCAACACCTGCGATTGCCATTCTGGAATGGGATATACAGGCAGCAGTCTTGATTGCAATGCAATCATTTTATAGAATTGAAATGAGAGGTGCAACGATGGCAAGCATCACGATCCGCAATCTGGACGACGACGTGAAGTCCAGGCTGCGCGTACGTGCGGCGAGTAACGGCCGGTCGATGGAAGAGGAGGCTCGGATCATCCTGGCCGAGGCAGTTGATCGGGAGCCGGCTCCGGCGGAGGGGCTAGGGACGGCGATCCACGAACTGTTCAAACCCTTCGGCGGCGTTGAACTGGAGTTGCCGCCGCGCGAACCGATGCGCGATCCGCCGCGCTTCGAGTGAGGCAGCAGCGATGGTGGTGATCGACACCAATATCGTTTCGGAGTTGATGAGCGCCGAGCCGAGCGTGGAGGTTCTGGCCTGGATGGACGACCGGCTGCGGCGCGAGCTGTTCGTGACGGCGGTGACGGAGGCAGAGGTCCGCACCGGCATCGCTTTTCTGCCCGAGGGTAGACGCCGTCGAGGCCTTGCGGAGGCTTGCGAGCGTGCTTTCGGCAGCTTGTTTGCCGGGCGGGTTCTGCCATTTGACAGCGACGCGGCCCACGCCTATGCAGAGATCGCGGCGGGGCGCCGTGTTCTTGGCCGTCCGATCGGGCAATCCGATGGCCAGATCGCCGCGATTGCCCGGGCGCGCGGCATGGCGGTGGCGACGCGCAACGTTCGGGACTTCGAGGATATGGGAATCGACCTGTTCAACCCATGGGACGGCGCATGAGCGGAACGACGGACCCGAGGGACAGTCTGGCGAGGTCATCGAGAGGGTGCCCGCCAAGCACGGGGGCATCGTCCCGCGGTATTCTTCAATCTCGTTGGATTGGCCGCCTCGGTGATTTTGCATGACGCCGAGACCGCTTTTCGAAACGTGGGCAACGGTGACGAATTCCGGCAATGCGCCGCAACACGAGGGCCTCGTCTACACTCGGCTTCGCATGTTGATCGTTCAACACCAGGGAAACGGGCTCATCGTTTCTTGCCCCAGTCGAGGGGTTCGAGAACTACATCGGCGGTGCTCGAAAGGGCATTCCGCGCCGGAGCTTCCGGTTCGTGGAGCAAACAATGCGAACGGCGGTTCAACGCCGGGCCCCAGCGGGAGCTTCATGATCCATTGAGAACTTCGGGTGCATTCAAGACAGAAACGTCCGTAGCCGTGACAGGCTCCATCACTTTCCATGCCTAGCTACGGCGCCCTCGATATCGGTAGCAACTCGGTGCGGATGCAGGCGGCCGAGGTCGTGGCGGGTGGTCCCGTTCGCATTCTCGCGGAGGAGAGGCAGGTCACGCGGCTGGGCGATTCGGTGTTCCGCCAGGGCCGGATCAGCGACGAAACGCTCAAGCTGACGACTGACGTTCTCGGACGCATGGCAAGGACGTTCGAGAAGGAAGGCGTTGATCATGTCCGGGCCGTGGCGACGAGCGCGCTTCGTGACGCCCGGAACCAGGAGGAGTTCCTCGAACAGGCCCGGGACGTCCTGGGCATTGACGTCGAGATCATTTCGGGACAGGAAGAGTCGAGGCTGATCCATCTGGGCGTGGAGAGCCGTTGGCCTCATCCGACGGACGACATTTTCATCTTCGACATCGGCGGAGGCAGCGCCGAGCTGATACAAGCTCACCGCGGACATCTGAAGGCCGCTTTTTCGAAGCCTCTCGGTGCGGTTCGTTTGACGAGGACCTTCATGAAGGACGACCCGCCTACCCAGCGCCAACTCCACCAACTCGACGAGTACATCGAGCAAAAACTGCGAGCGGTGTTGAGGAGCTTCGGATCCGTGCGGCCCAGGCGCACGATTGCAACGTCGGCGACGGCATCATCGTTGGTGTGTGCAGCGCACCGCGTTCCCCGCGCGCGCCGCGACTTGATCGATCGGATACGAATCTCTCGGGCGCAACTGCGGCGGCTGTACAAGGACCTTTCGCGCCGCAGCTTGAGGGAACGGCGGTTGGCGCCCGGCATCGGCCCGCGGAGGGCGGAGGTGATCATCGCGGGGTGCGCGGTCCTCTGCCGGGTGTTGGAAGACTTCCGGCTCCCGTCGCTCTACTATTCTCGGGCGGGCGTACGAGACGGGTTGATCGCTGACCTGGCGCAGGGAGATACGGAGGCTCGTTCCTCGCGGCTCGACGAAGATCGGCGCCGAGTCGTACGCGACCTGGCGCAGCGCTACGGCGTGCCGCTTCCCCACGCCGACAAAGTGGCCGCGATGGCGGCCACGCTCTTCGTGTCGCTGCAACCGCTGCATAACCTGCCGGAGTCGGCGGGACGCTATCTGGAAGCTGCCGCCTACCTGCGCGATATCGGGCACTTCGTGAGCGACACGCGCCATCACCGGCATTCCTTCTATCTCGTGGCGAACTCGGACCTGGCGGGTTTCACGGCGCGAGAGCGGATGTTGGTGGCAAACCTTTGCCGCTATCATCGAAAGGCGCTCCCGTCGCCGAACCAGGAGAATTTCAGAGCCCTCTCGGACAACGACCAGCAGCTCGTCGAGCGGTTGATTCCGCCGCTTCGTCTCGCGGACAGCCTTGACCGCAGCCGCGAGCAAAGGGTCTCGGACGTGCGAGTGCGCATTCGCCGGTCGAGAGTCGAGTTGCAGCTTGTCTCCTCGCAGGAAGTGGATCTCGAGCAGTGGGCCGCACAGCAGGTCGATGACGCTTTCCGACAGGTGTATAATTGCTCGCTGATCGTGCTGCAGAACGGCGCATGATGCAATGACAGCCGCCTCACCGTCTGCGGAGAAGATACGCCCGTACGCGAGGCGGCAGGGAGCGGCGCGCCTCGATCGGCTTGCCTACGAGATGGGCCGGAGCCGCAAGAGCGCGGACGTCGAGGCGGTGCATGATCTACGGGTATCCATTCGGAGACTGATGAGCTGTCTGAAGGCATTCCCCGAGTTCTTTTCGTCCGCAGGCAAGAGGAAGGTGCGCCGGCGGTTGCGGGAGATCATGGCCCTTGCGGGCGAAGTGCGAGACCGCGATATCGCCATCGAGCTCGGCCGTCAAGCCGGACTTTCCAAGGAGAGCGAGTTGCTTGCGAAGCTGGCAGGGGAGCGGACGGAGGCGGCCCGCCGCTTGCGTCTCCTGTTGAAGCACAGTGTGAGGCGCGGCATGACTGAGAAGTGGCGCGGCAGGTTGGGGCTGTGAGCAGAGAGAGGGCTAGAAAGTCTCTTCCATGGATCGAGGAGGGCTCCGCCGCGGAAAACGCGCGGGCTGTCTTACCGCGATTGGCGGAGCGTCTCTTTGCCGTGGGGCGCAAGATGGTTTCCGCCGATGCCACTCCCAAGGGGCTGCATCGATTCCGGCTGGAGGTGAAGCGATTCCGCTACGAGCTGGAGCTGTTTCAGCCCTGCTATGGCCCTGCCCTGTTGCGGCGGCTGGAACAACTCAAGGAGTTGCAAGATCATCTGGGGGCGGTCAATGACTGCGAAACGACTTTGCAACTACTCCGCCTGCGCCCCTATCGAGAGCTTGCCGAGCGACGGGTCCTGCGGAAGGAGCTCAAAGCGCTGAGTCAGACAAGAACGCAAGCATTCATCTCGTACTGGAACGAGACCTTCGACCAACCCGACCGCCTGCGCTGGTGGACAACCTATCTGGAACGGTACCCTCGATAAGGTACTCTTGAGACCCGGCTGGAGAGCCGGAGCGCTATTCCTCGGCGTCTTCCAATTCTTCGTCGGCTTCCTCGACTTCCTCGAGGGGTTCCGGAGGCTGCGGATCAAGGTCGACCGCAATCTCACCCGTCCGGATCTCTTCCATCGCGATCTTGGTCGGCTTGCGCGATGTCGTCGAGATCGTTGGCCGCGCACCGACCTGGAGCTGGCGGGCGCGCCGCGCGGCGGCAATGATAAACCGGTAGACGCCCTGCTCCTCATCGTTCGGGATGAACCACGGTTGATCGGGCGGTTTCTCTCGACCCTTGCCGCCCGGTGTTAACTGAATTTCTTTGCTCATATTCTGGTTCCTGCCTGGAAGCTCTCCACGATCGGCTCAATGCGTTCCGCCATTCGTTCCTGTTTGCAACGCTCCGCGATGCGGATATTCCGAAGCTGCTCCACCGTCTCAGGCCGGCCTGTTCTTCGTTCTCGGCGGCAACGCTCTGAGACGAGGATGCTCCGGAGCTGTTCCGCCGTCTCGTCGACCTGATCATTGATCAAGACGTAGTTGTAGTCCCCGTAGTTCGCCACTTCCTGAGCGGCCTCTCGCAAGCGGTGCTCGATCACCTCGTTCGAGTCGGACGAGCGGTTGCGGAGCCGATATTCCAGTTCTCCGGGCGATGGCGGGAGGATGAAGACGGTGACTGCTTCCGGAAGCCTCTTCATCAATGATGCCGCACCTTGCACGTCGATGTCCAGGAGTAAATCGTGACCCCGCCTTCGGGCGCTATCGAGCACGTCTTTCGAAGTCCCGTAATAGTTGCCGAAAACCCTGGCCCACTCGAGAAGCTCGTTGCGGTCGCGCATCGCGAGGAAGTCCTCTTCGGACACGAAACGATAACTCTTGCCCTCTTCATCGCCCCGGCGCGGCGCTCGGGTGGTAACCGAGGTGGAGAAGTCGAGTTGCGAGTCGGTTTCGATCAGGCGGCGCGCGAGCGTGGATTTGCCGGAACCCGAGGGCGCCGAAATGATCAGCACGACACTCACAGCCTAGAATTATTCCAGATTCTGAGCCTGCTCGCGAATCTTCTCAATCTCTCCTTTGAGCAGGACACCGAGCTCGCTGACAGCGATCCCTCCCTGGCCGAGCACCGAACTCTTCGAAAGAATCGTGCTGGTCTCGCGGTTCAGTTCCTGAGCGATGAAATCGACTCGCTTTCCGATCTCGCCGTCACCATCGAAGACCTCGACAAGGCGTTGCAGATGCGACCTGAGTCTCTGCAGCTCCTCACTGACGTCAGCTCGGGCGGCCAGGACCCCGGCTTCCTGAAGGATTCTCTGCGGATCGGCGCCGAAGCGGTCCAGCAGTTCGGTCAGCTTTCTCTCGAGATGCCTTTGGAAGTGCTTCACGGTATCCTCACGGACGGCCCGCAGCTCCTCGAGGGCTCGTCCGATGGCTTCCACGCGCTTGCGCAAGTCCTCGACGATCCCCTCGCCTTCGGCCCGCCGGCTCTCGTTGAGAGTCTCGAGTGCATTGACGAGAGTGTCGTTCAGAGTCTTCTCCAGGAGGGTCCGCTTCTCATCATCGAGTTCGGCGGCGACGACCGTGACAGCACCCGGGAGCCGCAACAGCATATTGGGATCGGGCGGGGTCGTGAGCCGACGGTCCCTGGCGATCTCTTGAAACGCGGCCAGATAGCCTTCCACCAGGGTGCGGTTCAGGCGTGTCTCCTGCGCGGGCGCGTTCCATTCCACGTTGATCGTGATTTGCAGTTGTCCGCGCCGGACATGCTCTTTGACCATTCGGCGCATCCCAGGCTCGAACGGATCGAGATCGGGCGGCATGCGGATCTGGATGTCCGCGAAGCGGTGATTGACGCTCTTGATCGTGACGATCATCGAGAGCGAGTCCGCGTCGGTCCTGACGCGGGCGTATCCGGTCATGCTCCTGGCCATAAACCCACCCAGACCTGCATTTTCTCACCACCCGACGGTCGAAGCACGCGGAAAGGCGGTGATCAGTAATTCGTTGTTGGTGGTTGGTTATTAGTGAAAAGCTCTGGTGGGGCCTGGGTCGCTCCAGAAGAAAGGTCGGAAAAGGCCGTGTCTCGTGCTTCGTGTCTCATGTTTCGTGAAAACCCGTTAGTCGGGCTTGGGGTTGCTCTCCTTGGAGTTCCTGGAGGACGGAAAAAACCGTGATTCGTGTTTCGTGACCCGAGGGCGCAAGGAGGAGATAAGGTCGCTACGCCTGCGCGCGCCAAGCGGCTCGGGCCTCGTCCTGACGGCCCTCTCACGCACTTCGCCGCGCCACGTGGTGAGAAAGGCAGGCTAGCTGGTTACTTGCCCCGCCGACTGCAACGTCGACAAACGCCGGTAGAGCGCACAGCGGTCCAGCAATTCTTCATGTGCGCCCAGATCGACGACGGCTCCCGCGTCCATCACGAGAATCTTGTCGGCGTTGCGGATCGTGGACAACCGATGAGCGCTGACGATCACCGTGCGCCCCTTCATCAGATTGGCCAGTGCGCGCTGAACGAGCATTTCCGACTCGCTGTCGAGATGCGACGTGGCTTCGTCGAGGATGAGGATGGGAGCATTCTTCAGCAAAGCCCGGGCAATGGCGATGCGCTGGCGCTGCCCGCCGCTAAGGCGGTGGCCGCGCTCGCCGAGATGGGTCTCGTAGCCCTCGGGCAACGCCGCGATGAAGTCGGCGGCGATGGCGGCCCCGGCGGCCCCGGCGACCGCTTCTCTCGAGACATCGGGGCGGCCGTACGCGATGTTCCGGAACACCGTGTCGTCGAAGAGGAACGTTTCCTGGGTGACGATGGCGATCTGGTCCCGCAGCGAGCGAAGTCGAAGCGCCCGGAGATCCTGTCCGTCGATGCGGATCTCCCCGGAAGACGGGTCGAAGAAGCGAGGCAGAAGATTCATCAGAGTGCTTTTGCCCGCCCCGCTCGGACCGGCCAGGGCCAGCACTTCCCCGCGCCGGACCGTGAAGGAAACATTTCGAAGCGCTCTCTCGGAGCTCTCGGGATATCGGAAGCTGATGTCGCTGAAAGTGATCGCCTCGGAGAAAGGCGACATTTCGACGGGCTGGGGCGCCTCTCGCACGTCGTGGGGATGACGGCGGTATTCGAGGATGCGCTGGGCGGCGCCGAGGGCCTGCTGAAAGATGTTGTAGATGCCCGCCAGCCTCTTGACCGGCTGGTAGAGCATCAGCAGCGCAATGACGAACGTGGTGAAGCGGCCGGGCGTCATCTGCTCGGCGAGAATCTGGCTGCGGGCGTACGTCAGCAGGCAGACGATCGTCACCGCGCCGAACATCTCGATCAGAGGCGTGGCGATCGCCTGTTGCCTGACGTAGCGCAGGCTGTCCCGGAAAACGCTCTGCGCCACTTCATGAAAGCGGCCCATTTCGAATCGCTCCATGCCAAAGGCCTTGACGATGCGATTACCGCTGATGGTCTCCTGAAGAATCTGGGTCAGGCGGGCAAGATGGTCCTGGGCGCTGCGGGTCGTCTTCTGGATGCGGCGGCCGATCCGGGTGGTCGGCCACCCGACGAAGGGCAGGACCGTCAGACTGACGGCCGCCAGCTTCCAGTCGGTCTGAACCAGCACCCACAGCAGCGCGACAAGGGCGAACCCCTGGCGCAGCAGGTCGGCCAGGATGTGCGACATGGCGACCTGGACCTTTTCGATATCGTTGACGAGCGATGAAATCAAGCGGCCGGTGTGTGTCTTCTGGAAGAAGGCGGGTGATTGGTTGAGGACGACTCCGTAGACTTCGTTTCTCAGGTCGCGCACCGCCGCCAGACCGACGTAGTTGACCAGGTAGCCGCCCAGGTAGTTGCAGGCTCCCTTGACCAGAAACACTCCAATGACGCCGGCCGCCACCAGCGCCCAGATATCCTCGATGCCATCCGGCAACAGGTCGTTGAGATAGAGCTGAGAGTCCGCGAAAGGGATCTCATACAAGGGAACGGGAGCGGTCTCGGCGTCAGGATCGAGGACGCGGTCAAAGACGGGTTCCGCAAGAATCGCAACCAGGCCATGACAGGCCCCGACTATCGCCATCAGCAAGACGGACAGGATCAGCCGCGGCGTATAAGGCCGCGTGAAGCGCAGTAGCTGGGACAGTTGCTTCATCGACCGACTTCGCTGTTCGCACCGGCGGCGGCTCGCGAAAGGACCTCATCAATCGCCCTCTCGACCTGCGATGTCTCCACCGACAGAATACAGCGCGGCTCGTCGAACTCGTAACAGCGGTCCCCCTTGCAGGGCTTGCAGTCCCACGCCGTCTCCACGACGGCGCTTACGGTGCGCCACGGCCCCCAGGCGGCAGAGTTCGATGAGCCGAAGATGACAACCGTGGGAATCGCGAAGGCCGCCGCCACGTGCGCCGGTCCCGAGTCGTTGCCGACAAAAAGCCGTGCGCCGGCGATCAACGACTTCAAGTCATTCAGGGTGAGGTCTTCGAGGCAGGTGAACCTCGAGAGGCCGGAGAACATATCTCCCCGGCCGGGAGCGGATATGAAGACCGGTTCGAGGCCGCGGCCTTCCAGAAAATGCCCGATGCTCCGAAAGCGGTCGAGGGGCCATTCCTTCGTGGCAAAGAGAGCGGCGATGTGGAGCACGGCGTACGGGCGATCACGATGCGGAGGTTCGGCGCGGAGCTTTGCCCGTGGAACCGCGGAGACGGGAACGCCCAGGTGGAACATCGCCGAGGCGTGGTGCTCGGCGGTGTGCACGGGCTCGTCGCCGGCACGCCCCAGGATGCCCTGAGCCCGCGGAATCTTGATGCCATAGCCGAAACTTTCCCTCGCATGGGCATACCCGGCGCGGAACCGGGCGCCGGAAAGGGCCGTGCAACGGGCCGTCCATGACTTGGCGTACACATCGAGGCAGAGCGCCGGCCGCAGTTTTCGAATCGCTCGCAGCGTCTTGAACGGCGCCAGCCGTGAGCTTTCATGAATCAGCTCGTTCGTTACATCGTCGTTGCCGGCGAGCAGTCCGGCGAAGGGAGCGGCGAGCACGACGGTGATCCGCAAATCCGGCCGCGCCTTCTTGAGCAGTGAGAGCGCCGGAGTCGTGAGCACGATGTCTCCCAGCGACCGCAATCGAATGACGATGACGTTCGCGCCCTCTGGCAGCTCGGAAACAACGTCGGTCGGCATAGGAGAGAGGCACTGAATGCCCTGCGAAACCGGCGCAGGCCGGCCTAAGCCCGCGCTTCCTCGACGACTTTCAGAAACTGCCTGGCGTTTTCTTCGATGGATGCATAGTCACCCGATTCCAGGGCTTTCCTGCTGACCATGTCGGAACCCACCGCGATCGCCGACGCGCCGGCCTGGAAGAAGTCGGCCGCGTTGTCAAGCCTCACTCCTCCTGTCGGCACCATCAACACTTGTGGCAGCGGCGCCTTGAGGGCCTTGATGTAGCGGGGGCCTCCCAGGTTGCCGCAGGGGAAGATCTTGACCATGTCGGCGCCGTTTTCCCAAGCGTTCATGACTTCGGTCGGAGTGAGCGCACCGGGAATGATCGGCTTCGAATAGCGGTGGCACATCTCGATCGTTTTCACGTCGAGAGCCGGCGTGACCAGGAACTCCGCGCCGGCCAGCATGACCGTCCGGGCCGTTTCCGGGTCGAGGACGGTCCCCGCGCCCAGAACAATCCGATCGCCGAATTCGTCCGCGACCTTCTCCAGGACCTTGACGGCGCCGGGCACCGTCATCGTGACCTCGAGAACTCCGACCCCACCGCGGTAGACGGCCTTCGCGGCCTCGATGGCATGGTCAGCCCTGTTGGCCCGCACGATCGGAACAATCCCGATCTTCAGGATCGCGGCCAGTGTTTTCTCTTTTGCCATAATAACGAGGGCGCGGGCGCGGCATGCGAATCGAAGCCGGATCGCGCGTAACCTACCAACGATAACAAAGTTCCCTTGGCGCTCCATGAGCTTCCAAACGAAATGTCCCATAGACGGTCCCGGTGTGTATCCGATTGTGGAGCGGGGCAGGGACCTCAAGTATCTATCGTTCCAGGTCGTCGAGCTCGGCGGGGGGCTGTGCGAGTTCACCGCCGAAAGCGGGGACGAGGAACTGGCCGTCGACTTCTATTCCGGTGCGGTCCGGGTCGAGGTTTCTTCGTCGAGCGGCCATCTGACGGCCGAGACCCGCTCGCGGGCCTCGATCAAAGAGCCGGGCGAGATGCTCTACGTACCCCGCGACGCCACGCTCAAGTTGACTCTGCTCGACGGTTCGGCCCGTGTCAGCATCGCCGGGGCCGAGGGCAAACCCGGCGTCGTTCCCCGGATCGTGGCTCGCGAACAGGTCGAAACAAAACCTGTCGGGCGCGAGAATTGGCACCGGACCCTGCACACCTACATTGCGGACAACATAGACGCCAACCACCTCATTGCCGGGGAGACGGTCAACGATCCCGGCAGTTGGTCAAGTTGCCCGCCCCACAAACATGACGCGAACAACCCGCCCTCCGAGGTGCCGATGGAAGAGGTGTACTTCTTTCAGGTCGAGCCCAAGGAGGGATTCGGATTCATGCGGCTCTACACCGACCCCGCCGATCCGAGGCCGGCGTTCGACTATTCGTACGCGGTGGAAGACGGCGACACGGTGATCATCCCGCGCGGGTACCATCCGGTCGTGGCGTTCCCTGCCTATACGTTGAACTACACCTGGATTCTGGCGGGTGAGGGCCGCACGTACGGCGCATGGGCGGACGACCCCAAGTACGCCTGGATCAAGGAAGCTCCCACGGGCTGAACCGGTCCTGAAAGGCCCCCACCCGAGCGGAATCAAGAGAACTTCTGAATCGTCGGCGAGATCACCAACTCGGGAATCGTGGCCCGCGGGTGGAGGGCCGCCACCAGCAAGGCGGCCTGCGCGAGGTCTTCCGGCTGCAACATCCGGGCGCGTTGATCGGCGTCGGGGACTACGGGGCGAGAGTCCAGGATCGGCGTGTTGACCTCCCCGGGGTAGATCAGGCACGACCGGATTCCGTTCTCGCCTTCCTCCAGTCCTAGCGTCTTGCTGAGGCCGGCCATTCCGAACTTCGACGCCGAGTATGCCGCACCTCCAAGGTCACTACCCCGAAGGCCGGCGATCGACGAGACGTTGATGATCAACCCGTCGCGGCGTTTCCGCATGATCGGCAGCACCTCGTGAATCAGATAAAACGCTCCGTTGAGATTCACCTGAACGATCTTGTCGAAGTCGTCGATCGACAACTCCGAGAGAGCCCGGCGCGGCACGTTGACCCCGGCGTTGTTCACAAGAATGTCAATCGCGCCGAATTGAGCGACCGTGGACGCCACCAGCGCCTTCGCGGCGGTGCGGTCCGAGACATCAAGCGCCCGGGGATGAATGCGGACGCACGGCTCGCCCGCTTCCTGTTTCGCGGTATCGAGCTTCTCGCGGGTTCTGCCCACGCTCACGACGTGCGCGCCTTCATGCGCGAACGTTTCTGCGACCGCTCGGCCAATACCGCTGCCGGCGCCGGTTACCAGAGCAATCTTGTTCTCCAGTTTCATCGATCAACTTCCCTTCGACGGGTTCCCGAGGAGTATCCTGCCTCGAGCCAACGACGATCGCCTTTTTCGCAAATTCGCCGGCCCCGGCCGCGCGTCATACATTGTTGCCCTTGGATCCCAAGCGGAGCAAGAGAACGACGGCTCCAAAATACTGCTACCCTGGACGGCTCGTCCAGCGGATGCTCACCGGCCGTGGACCCGTTCGCTCTGCAAATCGGAGCTTCCATGTCATTCCCGACCCTCCTGCATTCCGTCAGCTATTCCGGTTCGTGGGGCCAGAACCTCTTGCGCGTCGACGACTTTGTCCGCAAGGCCGCCGCGCTCGGCTTCAACGGCGTGATGCTCATGGCCAAGCGCCCCCACCTTTCCGTGCTCGATTACGACGCCCAGGCCCGCGCCGGCCTGCAGAAGCTCATCCGGCAGAACGGCTTCACCAAGGTTTGCCTGGCCGGGTACTCCAACTTCACTGCCGACCTGGAGCACGCCGAAATCCCGATGCGCGAGATGCAGATCTCCTACGTCACCGAACTCGCTCAACTCGCCCACGACATCGGCGGCGATTTGATCCGCATCTACACCGGCTACGAAAACCCCGCCTCCGGATACATCCCGCAATGGAATCTCGTCGTCGACGTCCTGCAAGAATGCGCCGACCGCGCCGCGCCCCTCGGCGTAACGGTCGGCGTGCAGAACCACCACGACATCGCTGTCGACTACCGCAGTCAACGCGATCTCATCGAAGCCGTCGGCCGTCCCAACTGCCGGCCGCTCTTCGACGCCTGGGCGCCGGCGCTGCAAGGAACCGACATCGTCGAGGCCGCGCGCGTCATGGCGCCCCTCATGCCGCACACCACCATCGCCAACTATCAGAAGCGCCCGCGATTTCTCTACGAGCCCGACGTCATCAACTACCGCGCGGGCGTTCCCTATGCCCAAGCCGTTCCGATCGACGAAGGGTTCATCGACTACAAGGCCTTTCTCGGCGCCCTGCGCGACGGCGGATTCTGCGGTTCGGTCGCCTACGAGATGTGCTCGCCCATCCTCGGCGGCGGATCGGTTGAAAACCTGGACTCCTACGCACGGCGGTTCTTGCTGTTCATGGACGCCCTGAAGTAGGATTGCTGGAATCGCTCATGTCCACTTCCTCTTTGCAGGACCCCTACCAACTACGTCCCGAGGACATCGAAACTCCTCCCATCCGGTTCGCCGCGATCTTCCGGCGGATCGGTCCGGGATTGATTCTCGCCAGCTCCATCGTCGGCTCCGGCGAGCTCATCGCGACCACTGTCCTCGGGGCGGAGAACGGCTACACCCTGCTGTGGCTCATCATCGTGAGCTGTTTGATCAAGCTCGCCGTCCAGAACGAACTGGGCCGTTACGCGATCGGCACGGGCGAGACGACCTTGGAGGCTTTCAATCGCGTCCCGGGGCCGCGGCTCGGCGTGTCGTGGGTCGTCTGGCTGTGGGTCCTGATGATTGCCATGACGCTCATGCAGGTCGGCGGGATGATGGGGGGCATTTCCGAAATCCTCCATGACCTGATGCCGGCGATTTCCGTCGCCGGTTGGGTCTGGATCGTCGCCGCCGGAACTGCGGTTCTCCTGGTCGCCGGCCGCTACTCGCTGGTGGAACGCGTCGCGATGGGACTCGTCGTCAGTTTCACGGTGCTCACCGTCAGTTGCGCGTTCCTGCTCATCAAGCGCCCTGAATTCTTCTCCTGGGACGCCCTGCTCGGCGGACTCATGTTCTCGATGCCGCAGGGCGGTTTCGTCACCGCCGTCGCCGCATTCGGCATCACCGGCGTCGGCGCCACCGAGCTGGTGATGTATCCCTACTGGTGCATCGAGAAGGGCTACGCACGGTTCACCGGCAAGCGCGACGACACCCCGGCCTGGCGGCAGCGCGCCTTCGGCTGGATCAAGGTGATGGGCGTCGACGTCCTCAACTCGATGGTGATCTACACTTTCGCCACCATCGCGTTCTACCTGCTGGGCGCGGGCATTCTCAACGGCATGGGGCTGATGCCGCAGGGCTCGGAGATGGTCAAGGCACTGTCGAACATGTACACCGAGACGCTCGGCCACTGGTCGCTCTATCTCTTCCTGGTGGGCGCTTTCGCCGTCTTCTACTCGACCCTGTTCGCGTCCACCGCGGCCCATTGCCGGATGGTCCCGGACTTCCTCGCCATGCTGGGCGTCTTCGACAAGAACAACTACGCCCTCCGCCTCCGCTACACGCGCATCTTCGTCGTGGTCCTGCTCTTCGTTCCCGCCGTGTACTTCATGTTTCTGAAGGCCCCGGTCCTGATGGTCAAGATCGGCGGCGTCGCGCAAGCGCTCATGCTGCCCGTCATCGGGTTCGTCGCCGTATGGCTGCGCTACCGCCACATGCCCAGGCAGATCCTGCCCAAAGGCTGGCTCACGTTGGCGCTCTGGGTGTCGGCGGTGGTCATGGCCGTCATGACCGGCTACTCCGTCCTCATGCAGTTCGCCGGCTGACCCGGATGTCGGCCCGCCCGAGGGCCGTCACGCGCAAATCGGCGCATGGGGAGATATCCAGGAGTGCGTATACTAGACGTTTCCCGACGAGAGGAAACCCCATGAGATTCTTTGCCTCGGCGCTCATCTTCGGCCTGCTGATTCCGTCCGCGCTCATCGCCCAGGACAACACCCTGACCCCGCAGGAGGTCGAACAGGGCTGGATACTGCTCTGGGACGGCAAGACCGAGTACGGCTGGGAATGGCACGGCGACGCCCGCTGGAAGATCGAGGACGGCGTCCTCAAGTCCGACGGCGGCGGCTACGGTTGGCTGGGCACGACCAGCAGCTTCGGCGATTTCGAGCTCAGCCTCGAATTCCGAACGCCTGCCGACGGCAATAGCGGAGTGTTCCTGCGTTCGGCCCGCCGCGGCGAGCCTCACCAAACCGGCTATGAGCTGCAGATCTTCAATCGTCAACCGCAGGGCTACAACACCGGAAGCCTCGTTTTCTACGTCAAGGCGCAACCCGCGCAGTTCATCGGCGGGCAGTGGAACCGTTACCATGTCCGCGCCGTCGGCAGCCGCTTCGTCGTGCGGCTCAACGACCGCGAGGTGCTCGACGCCAGCGACTCGTCCCACGCGGCCGGCGTGATCGGCCTGCAATACAACGAGGACAAACCGATCGAGTTTCGCAACATCAAGCTCCGGCCGCTCGGCCTCGCCCCGCTCTTCAACGGACAGGACCTGAGCGGCTGGCAGAAGGTCGACCGTCCGAACCGCGACGACGTCCACGAGTGGTCGGTCCGCGACGGCATTCTGCATGTCGAGAAGGGCGCCGGGCAGCTCGAAACGATGAAGGAATTCGAGAACCTCGTGCTGCAGCTCGCGATCAAGACGAATCCGCCCTCGGCCGACCATCACCCCAACAGCGGAGTTTTCTTCCGCGGCGAGAAAGGGGTCTTCTGGAGCGGCTACGAGTCGCAAATCCGCAACGAGTTCCGAAACGATGACCGCTCACAGCCCCACGATTTCGGCACCGGCGGACTCTACTTCTATGTGCCGGCTCGACGCGTCATCCCCAACGACGGCGAGTTTTTCCATAAGACCGTGGTCGCCTACGAACGCCACCTTGCCGTCTGGATCAACGGCATCCAGACCGCCGACTGGGAAGACCCGCGCCCTCCGGGCAACAACGCCCGCCGCCAGGCCCGCCTCGCGCCCGGAGTCATCAGCCTGCAAGCCCACGACCCGACGACGAATCTCGATTTCAAGGACATCCGCGCCTCCGAGCTGGCCGAGCGTTAGGCGGAAGCCGGTTCCTTGTAGGGAAGGACGAAAGACAGGGTATTGCGCCGAAGGCAAGGGTGAACAACTGCTTTCCTTGACGGTGCAGGTCATCGGCGAGCCCTACCCTATCCGGTTTGCCTCGAAGCGCCACAGCGTTTCGTCCGTCGCTGCGTCGACGGACGGTTCGGCCAACAGGAACTTGCCCGTTATGCGGTCAAGAATGTAGTAGAAACCATTCCGGTTCACTTGGAGAAGCAGCGTTGAGTTCGCGCTGTTGAAACTCCGTATTGACAAGCAGCACCGGCGCTGCCGCATCGGCGCTGCGTGAAGGTCAGCTTCGTGCGATCGGTTCTCTGGATGTGCTGTCCTGGGCATGACGGCGGATCCGCGAGCGGATGTCCTCGCCGTTCTCGACCAGTTCCTTCGAAAGTTCATAGGCCGCTTGGGCGTTCATCCAGAACTCGGGCGTCTGGCCGAAATACGCGCCCAGCGCGATCGCCGTTTCCGCCGTCACGCCGCGCCGCTCGTGAACGATCTCATGAAGACGCGTTGCGGGAAGGTGAATATCCCGGGCCACGCCGCTGACGCTCAACTCCATCTCCCTGATCTGCTCAAGTAGCAGGGCGCCAGGATGCGTGGCGATCCGATTCGTGGGCACACGGACCATTCTCTTGCTCCCTTTTTCAATCGTAGTGGTTGGTCAACTCCACCTCGAACGCGTCTCCATCGTTCCAGACAAAGCAAATCCTCCAGCCGCGCGAGACACGAATACTGTACTGCCCATCGCGAGCGCCCCGGAGCCGCTCAAGCCGGTTGCCTGGAGGCGCCCGGAGGTCATTGATGCTTGCCGCATAGTTGAGCCGGTCCAGCTTGCTTCCCGCACGTTTCATCAGCGAGGCCGGCAAAGATCCATCTCTCACGCCGTTGAAGACATTCGCTGTGCGCTTGTCGGCGAAAGACAGGATACGGCAAAGGGGGCCTGCGAGACCTCCTTGCCCCAGGGTCCGGCCGCAAGTCGCTCGAGGCCGCGCCGCGAACGTGATGATGGGCGCCGAACCATTTCACTCTTGCTGCTGACAGGAACACCGAAAACCTTCTACAAGTTCCCTCCGAGTGCACGGGGATGGATCGCAGTTGGGTGCAGAGCCCAGGCGATCTTGTTGAACTGCGTCGAAAGTCGCTCGTCAGCATACGGTTTGCAGGCATGAGACGGGCCAGCGGATGTTCTCGTTCTCCAGCGGCCTCGTTTCTGTCGTGGGCATGTGTCAACCTTTGATACCATGCGCCGAGATGAGTTGCCGACGGACCCACTTCATGACGGTGACGCTACTGATCAGTGCGCTCGCATGTGGTTCCTCAGGCCATGCGAGTGAGCCTGCGGATGCGCCGACGTTCGCCTTCGACTTCAATCGCGGAGCCCAGGGATTCGTTGCCGGCTTCGCCGACTATCCGCCCGGCGACGCGGCAATCTACGAGTTGACTTCCGATCACCGAACTCTTCCTCCTCCGCTGGAGTCGCAGTCGGGCCTGTTCCTCTCCGGGGTCAACCGGAGCGGCGATCTCTTCATGTTCTTCAAGGGACCCATAAGCGGCCTGCAGCGCGGGGCGCTCCATACGGTCACCGTCAGCCTGGAGTTCGCCACCAACACGCCCTCCGGTTGCTTCGGTGTCGGTGGCTCGCCGGGCGAGAGCGTCTGGATCAAGGCTGGCGTGACCGCCGTGGAACCGCTCCCGGTCCGCGACGGCTCCTACCTGCGTATGAACATCGACATCGGACGTCAATCCGGCAGCGGCGCACAGGCGGTAGTGCTCGGCAACATTGCCAACTCCAGAAGCTGCGAGCAGCCGCTTCAGTGGGAGCTCAAGTCCTTACAGGGCTCGATCTCATCACCGATCTCGATACCCGCCGATGGACGAGTCTGGCTGTTGTTCGGCACGGACTCGGGATTCGAGTCTCGGACGGAGATCTACTTCACGAGAGCAACGGTCACCTTTACGCCGATGGATGCCGGGAAGAGCGTGATTTGCGCGGATCGCTCGGTCAGCGCCAGGGCCGTGCGCACGACACAGGACGTTCAGGCGTTCGTCCAGTGCGCCCACGAGTTCGTCCAGGAAGCCGGGTTCGAAGAGGCCCGCAGAGCCTTCCACGAAGACGAGCGTTGGAAAAGCGGCCCGACCTATGTCTTCGTCTCCGAACACACACCGATGACCGACCAGGCGCGAAGCCTCGTCTTCCCGCCCAACCCGTCGCGGGAAGGAACAACGCACCAACAGCTACTGCTCGACGCCTTCGGAAGCGACGTCCTCGAGGAACGGTATCGCATCCTCAGCAGCTTCGGCGAGGGGTGGCTCTTCTACGCCTTCAGCAATCCGGCGACCGGCCGGGACGAGCCGAAGGCTTCCTACGTCAAGAGCATCGACTGGGACGGGACGCCGGCCGCGATCGGCGCCGGGATCTACCACCGCGACATTCCGGGGACCTGCGAGAGCGATGAGGTCAACGCCATGGGGCTCGAGGCCGATCCCTCCGACGAGAGGCTGCGGGAGTTCGTCCGTTGCGCCGCCATGGAACTGGAATCGAAAGGCTATTTCGCCTCGATCACGCTGGCGACCGATCCGCGTTGGAAGCATGGCTCGATCTACCTGTTCGGTGTGGACACGTACGGCAGCGCGCTGTTCAGCGGCGATCCCGACAGCGGACAGCCCGGCGCCGGGGCTTCGGAGTTGAACGACATGATGGACGGCCCCTTCGGCGGGCGGGACGTGGTGAGCGTGGGGGAAGCGTTCGGGGAAACCTTGCTGTACTACATGGCGCGGAATCCCGGCAACGGCGAGATGCAGAGCAAGGTGACGTTCGTCAAGAGGGTGGTGGTCTTTGGCCTGCCGGTGCTGATCGGAGCCGGATATTATCCGGGTTATGTGCCCCGGCCCGACTATGGTCCCTTCCCCTTCTAGGTTTGGCGCCTCAACGGGTTTTCTCCGGTCAGGAGGAGTCGACTGCCGGGCAGCTCCACAATAACCTCTTGACGCTCTGCTCTCCTGATGCGGACCGGAACCCATGCCGACCTGTTCGATTGATCATCCACCGCTAAAAGCACCTCCGACTGCGGACGTTCGCACTTTGCGCGTCCAGGGGGAAGCTGCTGATCTGAAGATGGTCACTGTCCCACGCGAGAATTCACGGATACCGCTAACCTGAACGCAAGAGTTTTCGCCTTAGCAAAACAGTACATACTGTTGTCGAGGAGACATCATGATCGTGAGACCCCGAACCATAACCCTTGCCGCTGTTCTTGCCCTGACCGCGGCCTTGGCGCTTTCCGCCGACCCGAACATCAAGGATTCCTGGCATCAATGGCGCGGGCCCCACAACAACGGGGTTGCGGAAGGCGACGCGCCGTTGCACTTCTCCGGCGCCGAGAACGTCAAGTGGAAGATCAATATTCCCGGGAAGGGCAACTCGACGCCCGTGATCTGGGGCGACACGATCTTTCTTACCACCGCCGTGCCCACCGAGTCGACGCCGCAGGCCCAGGCCGGCGGCGGCCGCCGGGCAGGCCCGGGAGGTCCGGGAGGCCCGCAGAGGGGCGGCCCTGGAGCACGGGGCCGGGGCTTCGATCCGGCCCGGATGCTGGAGCGTCTTCCCGAGGAGCAGCGCAAGCAGGCCGAGGAACTGCTCAAGGGCCGCAGCATGGATGAGCTGAGCGACGAAGAGCGCCAGCAGTTTCGCGCCATCATGCGGTCGGCCTTCGCCGGCGGACGCGGCCGGCGCGGCGAAAGAGCAGGTCCGGGCGGACCGGGCGGGCGGCGCGGCGAAAGAGGCGGACCGGGCGGGCGGCGTGGAGGAACGGGCGGGCCTGCCGCGGGCGGCAGCGCCATTCCGGCCCACAAATTCGTCGTGATGGCGGTCGACAAGAATACGGGCAAGGTCCTCTGGGAGCAGACCGCCACCGAGCTGCGGCCCCATGAAGGCCACCACGCCCAGTACGGCAGCTTCGCTTCCAACTCGCCCATCACCGACGGAGAAACGCTCTATGTGAACTTCGGGTCGCGCGGTATGTACGCCTTTGACCTGGAAGGCAACCTGAAATGGAAGAAGGACCTCGGCCAGCTACAGATGAGGCTCGCCTTCGGCGAGGGCATTGCGCCGATCATTCACGGCAATCATCTCGTGATTCAGAACGACCACGAGGGTGAGTCCTACATCGTGGTCCTCGACAAGCGGGATGGAAAAGAGATCTGGCGCGCAGGGCGTGAAGAAAGGAGCAGTTGGCCGCAGCCGATCGTCGTGGAGCACGAAGGGCGGAAGCAACTCGTCACCAGC
Organism: Bryobacterales bacterium; assembly: GCA_026713545.1. Classification (GTDB taxonomy): domain Bacteria; phylum Acidobacteriota; class Terriglobia; order Bryobacterales; family UBA6623; genus JAPPLB01. The sequence goes on along the minus strand of JAPOOG010000097.1, from coordinate 33,377 downwards.
TCCACGCGCGTTCGGTCCTACGATCTCGAGACCGGCGAATTGATCTGGGAAGCCGGCGGCCTCGGAGGCAATGCCATCCCGGCCGTCGTCAACGTCGACGATGAGATGGTGATCGCCATGACCGGGTGGCGCGACGCCAATGCGCTGGCCATCAAGCTCGGCGGCTCGGGCGACCTGACCGACAGCACCGACTACATCGCCTGGAGCAACCAGAGAGGCAACTCCTACACCGCGTCGCCCGTGCTGCATGACGGCATCCTCTACTTCATCACCGACCGCGGCATGGTGAGCGCCGTGGACGCCAAGTCGGGCGAGCCGTTCTATCTGCAGCAGCGGCTGCCCGAGGTCTATTCGTTCAAGGCCTCGCCCGTCGCCGCCAACGGCAAGCTCTACCTCGCCACCGAGCAGGGCGACGTGGTCGTGTTGAAGCTCGGCAAGACCTACGAAGTGCTCGCCACCAACGAGATGGGCGACGAGATGTTCGTCTCGTCCCCGGTCGTCGTCGGGGGCGATCTCTTCCTGCGCAGCCAGGACGAACTGTTCTGCATCAGCGGCGACTGACCTGCCATTCTCCCGGTGCACGGAGAAAATCAGGAGGCTGATCGGGCCGCAGCCCTCCCCGCGTTTTCGATGCGCGGCGCGGGCCGGGCGGCTACCAGCTCTCCCGCACCGGCGGCATCGAGTCGACAAAGCCCGCGCCGTCTTTGCGCAACTCCGCGATGGCCGTGGCGCGCAGGCGCTCGAGGGTTTCGCGGTGCTCAGCCTTGACCGCGAGGTTGTCGAGTTCCTCCGGATCGGCCGTGAGGTCGTACAGCTCTTCGAGGTCTTCGACCAGCGGGCGGATATATTTGTAGCGCCCCTCGCGCAGCATCACGTACCACGGCACCGGTCCGTGGAAAGCCCCCTCTCCTTTCGGAATCACGTTCGTGTCGGACCCGTACATACGTCCGGTACCCGTAAGCAACATGGGATGCGGCCAGTCGGCGTTCGGGTTCTCGAGCAGCGGTGTCAGGTCGTTGCCATGCATCTCCCAGGGCAGTTCGATGCCCGCGAATCGGAAGAACGTCGGGACGATGTCCACGCCGCCCACCGGCGTCGGGCAGACCGCGCCCTGCGGCAGCCTGCCGGGGAAGCTCACGATCAGCGGCGATCGAATCGTCGCGTCGTAGGGAGCCACCTTCGTCCCGCGAAAACCGTGCTGGCCCCAGGCCAGGCCTTGATCGGACGTGAAGACGATCAGCGTGTTCTTGCGCTGACCGGTCTCTTCAAGCGTCGCGAGCAGGCGATTGATTCCCTCGTCGATCGCCAGCACCCCCTGGTGATACTGCCGGACGTATGAGATCAGGCTGCGTCCGCGCCACACCGGTCTGCCGCCGGGACCCTTTTCCCAGGCGTTGATTTTCTGTGCCCAGTCGGGTTTGCCGGGCCGCATCGGAAAGATGTCGGCCGGTGTATTGAAGTCGATGCCGGCGTACTCCTTCATGTGACGGTCGGCCGGGGTGAACGGACTGTGGACCGCGCCGTAGCACAACCACAGGTACCAGGGCTTCTCTTCGTCGCGTCCCTCGCCCTTGATCAGGTCGATGGCCCAATCGGTGTACTGGTCGGTCGAGTAGCGGTTGAGCTCTTTGGTCTCCCGGCCCTGATAGGTGATGGGCTGGTCGTAGTAGTAGTTCTGATGGTTCTGGGTGAACCGGGGCCGGTTCCAGACGATCTGAAAATCCCAGTCGCGGCCGTATCCGGTGTCGACGCCCGTGTGCCATTTGCCGATGTGGGCCGTGAAGTATCCGTTGTCGCGAAACGTCTTGGGCCAGAAGGGGCACTGGTCGGGATCGTAGGCGCTGCCGGGGTACGGCCCCTCCATGCGCATCGACTCGACGCCGAATTGATGATGCCCCGTCAGCAGGGTGGCTCTCGACGGCATGCACCAGGTGCCGATGTAGGCGGACTCGAAGCGCACGCCTTCGCGCGCCAGCCGGTCGATCGTCGGCGTCTTGACCCAGGGATACGCCTGCGGGTAGGCGCTGACCGTGCGGTAGGAGTGGTCATCGGTGTAGATGAACAGGATGTTGGGCCGCTCCGATTCCGCGGCGCACAAGGCGGTGAGAATGCCCGCGGCGAAGAACGACAGCATGACCCGCTTCAAAAAGCCGCCGCGCGGCAAGCTGCTCGACATGGAGATCCTCCTTGACTCGACTATCGGCAGGTTCATTCTCGCGGAGCGCTATTTCGGTGTCAATGCATGTGCGTGATCCCGCCGCTGGCGATGGGGAGAGGCGGGGGCGTTCGGGAGGCTGAGGAGACAGGTGGGAGCGGCTCCCTCGTTGATTTAACAGGACTTACGCCATGACGCATGTTTGTTCTCTAGCCTCGACAGAGAAATACAAGTTGTGGCACACGTGCCCACGACACCCCGATCGATCGTCGTTTACGCCCGAGTCCCCACATTGCTCGGGCAATTTTTCTAGCCCGCGGCCACTCACGGTCCAAGCGGGCGGTTCTCCGCTCGTCATGGGCGCTGATACGCCCGCCTTCGCACTTCCCCCGTTCTCGCGGCGCTGGGCACAGGGTAAGAGGGTAAACCGAACAGGGCTACTCCGTCCTCAACAGGCGGAATCCGAGATCGTAATCGCGGTGGTCGGGGAAGTGGCTGTAGCGACGCGAAACACGGCTGAACGTGGCGCCGGCTAACCAACTGCCGCCTCGATACACCCGGGTCCAGCCTGACGCGGGACCCCGCGGGTCTGTCACCGAACCGCCCGGATAGTCCCCGTCCCGGTCCGCAACCCACTCCAGCACGTTCCCCAGCATGTCGTAGAGCCCCCAGGCATTCGGCGCCTTGCCACCCACGGGATGCGGGCGATCCCCGCTGTTATCGTCGTACCACGCGATCTTCTCCAACGCCCGGTCCCGACCGAACGAACTCGTCAAGTTCCCGCATACGTGTCCTCGCTCGTCCCCGCCCGCGCCGCGTACTCCCACTCCGCCTCCGTCGGCAGACGGTACCGCTTCTCTCCCACGGCTGCGTTCATCTTCCCGACGAACTCCTGCACATCGTCCCAGGAGACGCTGTCCACCGGGCAATCCGGACCGCACTCGTGGAACTCAGAGGGGTTGCTCCCCATCACCGCCTCCCACTGCCCCTGCGTCATCTCGTATTTGCCCAGGAAAAACCCGCGGCTGATCCGCACCCGCGTCAACAACCGCTCGTCGGCCATCGATCTCTCGCTGATCGAGCCCATCCGGAACTCCCCGCCGGCACCCACACGAACTGGATTCCGTCGAACTCCCGCGATTCCCCGGGTTGCGTCTCCGCCTGAACAACAACGGCCGTCAGCAGGAGAGCCAGGGTGCAGGTCCTCATCGTTGCGGAGATCATATCGGGGCCTACGGCGCGTAGCATCGGAACTTCCCCCAAACATACCACCGCGCCGGCGGCTTTCTGTCTCCGGACGCCCTGTGACGAAAACCCCGCACTCCGAAGCCCGCAGAGGCGTTTACTGCCTTCGGGGTAGATCTTAAACAACTGGAAATTTGCCCCGCTCACGGGACGCGGATCGGCTCAGGGCTCGTCGTTGGCAAGCTTCTACCGCCGCAGCCGGTCGGTATCGACCGCCTTGCCGCCGCGGCGACCTTCGCGGGAAGGCCCGCGCCGGCTGGGAAATTCCGGTTCATCGACAACGAGCTGCTGCAGTTCGCGGCGGAGACGAACCATCTCCTGTTCGGCCTTGACGGCGGCCTGCAGGGCCGGTGCTTTCGACCCCAGCCGGCGGCGCAGCCGTAAGGCGAGTTCTTCGAGGCTGGCATGGGCCTCGGAGACGGTACGGAGCATCTCGTGGCGTTCGTTTTCGCTCATGGTGGGATCTCGAACGGGGTTGTCAGCTAACAGGGTGACCGGCGAGCGGCGAACCGGCAGGTCATCCGAATGCGGGTCATCGCTTCGTCGGGAACCCCGGGGCCACTCTTCCCAGACGACTAGAGAATAGCACTATGGAGTGGGCGGAGTATCGCCGAAACGGGAACCTCTCTGCCGGCCCAGACCGCGGAGGCCGTTGGCGCATCAAGCACCGACAAACCGGAGCCCATCCCGGCGTTGCCAGGCTCGACAAAGTCCAGGTTGAGTACCGCCTGGCCTACATGTTGTAGGCTTCGTCCCACGTCACTTCGCGCTTCAGATCGATCGCGAGGCGGCCCATGATGGCGGTCATCGTGCTCTCGGCCGCGAACGGCGCCGCGTTCTCCGGCGGGATCTCGCCGCGCGCGCCTTTGACGAAGTGCTCGATCACATCGTCGGTGATGTTGTATTTGGTCGCTTGCCGCGAGGGGCTCCGTCCTTCGACATTGGTCGTGTAGCCGCGGCGCGAAGTTGACATCACGCCCTTGGTTCCAAAGAAGTATTCGCCCACGTCACGGTAGCCGCCCACGGAAATCTGATTCGCCGAATGCGTGTAGACGCGGCCGTCGGGCAGCTTGTAGTTGACGGCCAGACTGTCCATGACGTCGCCGATGTCGGTGCGCACCACGCGAGCACCGTAGCCGGTCGCGCTGACCGGGTGGACTCCGGTGAACCAGTTGACGACGTCGATGTTGTGGCAATTCTGCTCGACGATGATGTCGCCGGACAACTCCTTGTAGAACAACCAGTTTCGAACACGCTCCTCCGACTCCGGATGCCCTTTGCGGATCGGCAGGGGGCCGCCCAGCCAGGCGGAGCGAATCATGCGAATCTCACCGATCTCGCCCCCCACGACCATCTCGTAGGCGCGGCGATAGTCCTTGCCCCACCGCTGCTGGTAGTCGACCATCACCATCTGTCCGGGCTTGACGTTCTTCGACGCGGCGACCACACGGCGCACGCCGGCCGGGTCGACCGCTACCGGCTTTTCCATCAGGATGTGCTTGCCCGAGGCAACCGCCAGCTCGAAGTGCTCCGGGTGGAGATAGGGCGGCGTGGCGATGTAGATCGCGTCGATATCGGCGTCCAGAATCGCCTGAGCGCTCTTGTAGGCTTGCGCGCCGGGCGCAGGCAGGCTCTTGCGGGCCGCGGCGATCTGGTCGTCGTAGACGTCGGCGAGAGCCGTCAATTCCGTGCCCGGGTTCTTGAGGAACAGCTTGCTGACTCGCGATCCACGTCGGCCGCAGCCCAACAGTCCGACTTTTGCCTTCGAGTTCGCCGGCGTCCCGTACACCGATTCCGGTTGAATGATCGTCCAACCGGCCGCCGCCACACCCGCATCCTTGACGAACTCTCTGCGTGTGGAAGCCTGCTTCGATTGCTTGTCCATGCCGCCTCTCCAAGCGCCCCGGAATGGCGCGCTTCGCCTCGTGGAACCGAGCGGTTCCCAACGCGTTCCGATTCTAACAGAGAGCCGCGGCGGGGAGCTTGCGGAGGTTCCGGCACGGGTATCTTGGCCGCCGCCCTCCCTCATCCGTACCCGGACGGACTTCAACGAAGCCGCTTGGCGGAGTCGAACCTGCACAGGCGCCAGGTGCCGCGGGTTGGATCGATGCAGGCCTCCTGTATAGTGGGGAGTCGGACGGGGACTTTGCGAAGGGAATCCTCATGCGCGAGAACAGGACGGGTTCTCTGACTCAGCGCCGTGTCAGTAGCTTTCATGCAGAGTCTCGGTTCGCATCCGTCCTTGTTCTGTTCTGTCTTCTGACTCCTGCGGCGTCTCGGTCACTGTTCGGAGAGCCTGCCGATCGAAGGGTCGCTGAATGGGTCCTGCGAACCGGTGGAACGGTCGTTCTGGCCGGTAAAGGAGAACCCGTCAGGTCGGTGAATCAACTACCTGACGGGGAGTTCAAGCTGGAAACCCTGAACCTTGTCGGAACGAACATGAAGCCGCCCGACCTGGCGAGACTCAGCAAGCTCAGGCACCTCGAGGAACTCCATCTCCCTCAGCCCATGTGGATTCGCCATCCGGAACTTGACGACAATCAAAACCCTCAGATGCGCCACCTGGCACCCCTCAGTTCCCTGCGGAGGCTCACTTTCAGCTATTTCTTTCGAGAGTTCAACGGCCGCTTCAAGGACGAGGGCATCGAGCAGATTGCCGCACTGACGAATCTCGAGGAGTTCCGGGTGCGAAGGGCCGCCGTCCGCGGGCATTCACTGGGACCTTTTCGCAACCTGAAATCCCTGGATCTGACCTATTGCCGGCTGGATGACGAGGGCATGCGGAACATCGAGAACATGAAGGCCCTTCAGAAGCTTTGGATCGGCGACACGCGGGTGACCGACGAGGGTCTGGCCTACATTCGGGACCTGCACGATCTCGAGGAGCTGCATCTACAGGGCAATCGGGTCACCGATGCCGGCTTGGTTCATCTCGAAGGCCTTGTCAAGCTCAAGACGCTCAATCTGCGGAGCGCCGGTATCAGCGACCACGGACTGCAACGATTGGCTCGGCTGACGGGACTCGAGGTCCTCAATCTCTACAACACGAAAGTGTCGAACGCCGGCCTGGAACGGCTTGCACGCCTGAAGCGCCTGAGAGAAGTGGACCTGCGCTATTCACGTGTGACCAAAGCGGGCGTGGAAGCCTTGCAAGCCGCCCTGCCGGAGGCGAGACTGATCTTCCTTGACGTCTCGCCTCGAAACCCGGAGGTAAGCGCCGTGCCCTTCCCTGCGGGCGGTAGTGAGGAGGCGATCGCTCGGTGGGTGCGAAGCATGGGCGGGGAGGCGGAGATCGTCAACGGCGTGCTGCGTGAGGTTTCTCTTGCGCGAACGGCGGTTACCGACAGGGTTCTGGAGAGCTTCAAGGGTCTGCCGAATCTACGCCGCCTTTCCTTGGCGGCGACCGAGACCGGCGATCTGGGCGTGCGCTGCCTGGAGCACCTGCCGGGAGTAACCGAGCTGGACCTCACGAGCACCCTCGTCTCGGACGCCGGGCTACAGCGCCTCAAGGGCTTGCGTGGTCTCAGGAACCTTCGTCTCGACCAGACCGTGATCGAAGGACCAGGGCTGGAGCACATCCGGGGGCTCCAGCAACTCGAGGAGCTGAGTGTGGTCGGCGCGCCGCTACGCGACATCGGCCTGCCGCCCCTAGCCGGCCTGAAGTCGCTGACAAGGCTATGGGTTGCTGAAACCGACATCACGGACGAGGGGGCGTCGGCCCTGGCGGACTTGCGGACACTCGCGTTGCTCGACGTGGCCGCGACCGATCTGACGAACAAGGGACTGGTTCACCTGAAGGGGTTGACCGGCCTCAGGTGGCTTTCGCTCAGCTACACGCGGTTCACCGACGAAGGGCTGGTGAACCTGGAAGGTTTGACGGAGTTGAGGCAACTCGCGATGGTCCGAACGCGCCTCAGTGACGCCGGGATGAAGTCGATCGGGAAGTTGACGAAGCTCACCGATCTCGACCTGGATTACACCGAGGTCTCGGATGAGGGACTCTCGCAGATCACAGGACTGCGGGAATTGAGAACGCTCAGTCTCGACAGCACTCTCGTCACCGATGAAAGTGTTCCGCACCTTTCGCAACTGTCCAAACTCGAAAAGCTCAACCTTTACCACACCCTGATCAGCGCCGAGGGTCATCAGAGGCTGAAGACCGCGCTGCCGGAATGCGAGATCGTATGGGACCCGGACTCCTCCCTCCCGAACCGGCGCAGGAGTTGAGCAACCTTCGCCCGGCGCAAAGCCCGCCGGCGAACCTCTCTGCCCGCGCCGCTGCCGGCAAGTTCGTTGCCTTTCTGCTGGCTCTTCTGGTCTTGGTGTTTTGCCAAGTTGACGGTTACGCGGCGGATTTCTCGCAAGACGAAGTGGGCTTGTGGATCGCCGGGACGGGAGGCACGATCGGCCGCAACGCGAACGGCGGCATTACTGAAGTCAACCTCACGTCCACATGGATCACGGATGAGGATCTGGTACGCCTTGCCTCGCTGCGTGACCTGGAAGATCTCGACCTTTCCTACACATGGATCAGCGATCTCGGGCTCGAGCATCTGAAGCCCCTGGAGAACATCACCCGGCTCGATCTTCGGTTTGTCGAATACATCTCTGACGGGGGGATCGCTCACCTGAAGGGCTGGAAACATCTGCGTCATCTGAACATCCGGGGGACACAGGTGACCAGCGCGGTTTTCGAACACTTGGCGGGCCTGACCACCCTTGAATCCCTTGATGTGGGATTCAGCCTAGTGAACGACGAAGGTTTCGAGAGCCTGGCGCCGCTGGAGCGGCTTCAGGCCTTCGCGTTCGGGGGCAACAAGCTGACAGGGAGATCTCTGCCGCTATTGCGGCTCCTGCCGTCGCTTCGTCATCTGGTCGTCAGCGGCAAGCAACGAACCGACTCCGGCTACTGGGGCCTCGAGCTGAACGACTTCAACATTAGCGCTCTCGAAGCCTTGACCGGTCTCCGTAGTCTTGACGTGGCCGACATGAGAGTCTCCGACGAGAGCATGAAGGTCATCCGAAAGCTCGTGAACCTCGAAGCGCTCGACCTCAGCCGGACCCTCGTCTCGAGCGCGGGCATGCGAGAACTGCGACCGCTTCGCTTTCTGCGCGACTTGAAGCTGGCTCAGGTCGAGGGAATCGACGACCGCGCAGCGGCAGTTTTCGTGGAAATGGAGCAACTCGAAACGCTCGACCTTGCGGAAACCCGAATCAGCGACCAGTCCCTGCCGGATCTGGGCCAAATGAAAAGCTTGCGGAAGGTCTTTGTGGGCGGCTCCGGGGTTACCACCGAAGGTGTCGCCGAGTTTCGGCGTCGGCATCCGAACGTGCAGATCGCCTGGTGGGCAGAGGAGTGAGAGCCGGTGGTTCTCGTGCTCGCGTCCGAATCGTGGCTAAACGATCCAGTTCAACTTCTTGCTCGCTGACGGGAACTTGTCGATTCTCGTTTTCATGACCTCGCTGGCGAGCGTCAGATAGAGGTCTCCTACGGTGCCGGTCGTCTTCGTATGCAGGCCCCTCTTCAGGTCGCCGGCCCCGCCGGCGGCGATCACGGCCAAACCGCTGTTCTTGTGAGCATTCGCTTCCGCATGTTCGTGCACGAACATCAGACAGGTGTGGTCCAGTAACGTCCCGTTACCCTCCGGCATGGATTTCAGCTTCGCCAGCAGGTAGGCGAATTCCTCGACGTGCCAGCGATTGATGTCCCTCAACACCCGCTGGCCCTGCGGTGTTTCAACGTCGCCATGCGTGTAACCGTGGTGCCGCCGGGCGGTATGCCCCAGCCACGGGAAGCGGGAGGTCCCTTGGCACTTCGTCAGCATGTACGAAGCCACGCGCGTCTGGTGGGAAGCCAGGGCATGCACCATGAGGTCCGTTTGCAGTTTGGCGATACGCGGCCAGTCTTTGAGGTCTCCGTCCTCGGGGGGACGTTCGACGACTTGGAGGTATTCGGGCGGGAGACTCACGATCGATCTTTCGAGGTCTCGCAGCGAGGTGAGGTATTCGTCCAGACGGTTCCGGTCCTGGCGCCCGAGGTTGTGCTTCAGGCTTTGCGCGTCATCCTGGACTGCGTCCAATACGCTCTTTTTCTGTTGGATCCAGTCTTCGTCTTTCGTCCCGAACAGCCGGTCAAACAGCCGCTGGGGAATCATCTCCGGGGGAAGGGGACGATCACGGTCGGCCCAACTCAGATTCCGCTGAATGCTTTCCCCCAGTGACTCCTGGCAGACGCCGATCTGAAGAGAGCGGAAGCGGGATTCGTTCCCGATCTCGGATGCGATCACCTGATCAATCGAGGGCGCCCCGGCTCCACGCCCGGTAAACGAGGTGCCCGAAACGAGACCGCTCATGGAACGGTGATGGTCGTTCCCGGGTCCGGGCATGCGGGCCGCGGGATTGTCGAGCCCGGTGATGACGTGAATGTCGTTGCGGAACGGCGCCAGCGGAGACAGGCACGCCGTCATCCGGTAATCATGTCCGGCTTCGCGGGGGATCCAGAAACGCTCCAGAATCCCGTTGCCGTTGAACCACAACACGAATCTCGATTCGATGTTGTCGTCCGCTCCGAGGCTCTTGGCGGCGGCATAGGCCGTGCCGTTCGAGTTGAACATCGCTTCGAGAGCAGGCAACCCGATCCGGACCATCGCTCCTGAGAGGCCTACCCCTCTCAGGAACTTGCGGCGAGAAAGTGCGCTGTATGAACTCATGGGCTCGTCCGAACTTCCAGAGAATGGCTCCGACCCGGCTAACGAAATTATACGCTCATCGTCGAGCGGGAGGGTAGCCGGGCTAATTCTCGTCGATCGTCGGCGGGGAGACTTTCGCCGCGGGCTGCTGGAGCAGCCCTTCTTTGGCAGGTAGCTCCGTCGTCGCCAGCTTCATGGCTGGAATCCCGATGCCTTCCCCCAGATCGGAGAGAGTTCCGAGATCCACCGGCCCAACGATGTTGAGCACCGTGAATTCCTGATTGTCTTCGGAGACGACGGTGACCCCGGTCACCTCTTCGTTCTCGACATAGGAGTACACGCTGACGCTCTGTGCTTTGGTGCGGTCCTTGACCTCGATCAAGGGAACCCAGTTCGGCCCCGCAACTTGCTCATGGATCGGGCTCACGTCTTCTTTGCTGTACTGCTTCTTCCCCTTGAACCAGAAGCGGCGCAGGTAGATCCCTTTGAGCTTCCCGACAAGGCTCTTCACCGGCTCGGTAACGCCCTTTTTCAACACCAGCAGCTTGCGGCCTCTTTCGAGTGACTCGCCGTCGAGGTTGATCGTGACCACCTCGTCGGCCCTCTCTTCGAGGTGATCGAGGTCCATCCGAAGCTGCGCGCCCTCCTGAGCAGCCAGCGGAGCGCAGAGCGCGAAGAGCGCCGCCAGCCAGGTCTTTCTCATTGCTCGGCACCCCGATTTCCGGACCGCCATACCGCATCGCGGGCCTGATTGATCTTGACTCCCGCCAGTTGCAGTGACATCAGCAGTTCCGCCTCGGCCTGGCGGGCCTCGATCAGCGCCTGCTGATCGGAATGCTGCTTCTGCATGAAAATGCCCAAACTCAGCGAGGCGGCCATGGCGCCCGCCGCCACCCAGCGCCAATGCACCCGGCGAGGCGGCGGATCGGCTCGGACTTCTTCCATGAGCCGGCTCGTAAATCCAGCCGGCGGCGTTCGCCTCGCCAGCGCTTTTCTCAACTCAGATTCGACCGGCCCCATAAAGAACCTCCCCCTTCAACTCCGGCGCCTTGTCTCGCAATCGGAGCAGCGCTCTGCGGAGCGTTGTTTTCACCGTGTTCAACGGCATGTCCAAAGCTTCCGCGATTTCCGACAGCTTCATGTCCTCCTGAAACCGCAGGATGATCACCATGCGCATCTTCTTCGGCAACGAGTGAACTTTCTTCCACAAAGTTTCCGCCAGCAGCGGGTCCCAGGGACTCGTTTCCACCCCAGGCTCCACCACCTCTTCGAGAGGCTGATAGCGGCGATGCTTCAGCCGCCGCGTGTAATCGATGCACCTCCTCGTGACCGTCTGTCGAAGCCAGAATGTCAGGTGTAGATCCGACTCGATCCGCTCCAGGTTCCTGTACAGCTCCAGGTAGACATCCTGCGCCACATCCTCGGCCAAAGCCCGGTTCCCAAAAAAGTGGTACGCGAGACTGTAGACCATCGACTTGTGATGATCGATGACCTCCCCAAACGCCTCGGGATCCCGAAGCGCATTATCCACGAGACGTCTCGGCGAAGGTTCCATCCGCCTATGCACCAGAATACGCCCCCGGTAATGGGAAGGGTTCAATTCTTCGACAGAAATGCAGTGTCCGCTCCCACATCGGCTGCAAGACGTTCAACAACTGATGATCGGACTCCAGCAACTCGAGCTCGACATCCGGATTCGTCCGGGCGAACTCCATCGAGACGGCCGGGGCCACCACGTCGTCGTATTTTCCGTGAAAGATCAAAACGGGTTGACGGACCGCCGGGCTGGGTTCGAATTGCTGAGCGTCCTGGTAGAACCGGTAGCCCAGCGGCGACATGCCCTGTTCGCCGTAGTGATAGACCGGCAGCGTTCCCTCTTGTTTCCAAGCGTCGATGCACGATTTGCCCAGTCGGTCGGCCCAACGGCGCACAAAGTCGAAAGCGGGCGCCAGCAGGACGACCCCGCAGCGGAGTTCCGGATGCCGTGAGGCATGCAGCGCGGCCAGGTAGCCTCCCAGACTGGAACCGACGATCAAGCTGGGCCGGATTTCGGCGGCGGCGCGTTCGACGACTTCCCGTTGAGCCGAAAGGGTCGTTTTCTCGAATGTCCCTGTCACCAACTCAGGGATGTGGACATCCGCGCCCATCGACGAGAACCGCTCCAGGAAAAAACGGCCCTTCCGGGAATCCGGGCTGGATGCGAATCCGTGCAGGTAGAGAATGTTCGGCACCACGGGCCGCCCGATTTTTCAGACCGGAGCTATTCCGAACCGTCCCGCTCCGCGTGCAGCACTTTCGCGAGTCGGCGCTGGTGCCGCTCTTCGCCGCTAAAAGCCGCACTGATGAAGGACTGTACGATCTCTCCCGCCAAGGCAATGCCGACGATGCGTGCTCCGAGGCACAACATGTTCATCGCGTCGTGCTCGACTCCCTGATGGGCGGAATAGGTGTCATGGCACAAGCCGGCGCGCGCTCCCCGCACCTTGTTGGCCGCCACCGAGGCCCCGACGCCGCTCCCACAGACAATGATCCCTCGCTCGGCCTCACCGTCAGCGACGGCCCGGGCCACCGCGAGCGCAAAGTCCGGATAGTCATCCAGCGCGTCGTACTCGTGAGCCCCGTGGTCAGTGACCTGATGCCCGCCGGACTCCAGCAGCCTGCCGATCTCCTGCTTCAGATCGAAGCCGGCATGGTCCGCGCCGATCGCAATCTTCGCCAAGAACGATTCTAGCTGAAATGCGGCGTCCTTCGGAGCCTCGTCTGGTTATGCAGGGAATGACCAGGCGGGAGAGCCGGCAGGCCGCGGCTGAGCAGCAGGGTCATGCACCGAGAAGGCAGGTCGATCGGCTCCGAGCGGCATCACAGTTCGGCGGCCCCGTCTCAGCGGTTCGTCCGCCCTCTGACGGACCGCAAGAAACGGGTGGGACAACAGGCATGCGCCGCCCTAATATGAGGCCATGAGAGAGTTTGAGCGCATCGCTAAAGTCATTCGTTTCCTCGACGAGCACCATAGCGAGCAGCCTGACCTGGAGACGCTGGCCGCGCAAGCCGGTCTCAGCCCCTTCCACTTCCACCGGCTCTTCTCGCGTTGGGCCGGCATCACGCCGAAAGACTTCCTGCAGTGCCTGACGCTGTCGCACGCCAAGCGGTTGCTTGATGCGGGTGAGAGTGTTTTGGAGACCGCTCTCGATGCGGGGCTCTCAGGTCCGGGCCGATTACACGACCTCTGCGTCAGCCTCGAAGCCGCCTCGCCAGGGGAGATCAAGGCCTCAGGCGCAGGATGGACGATCGAGGCGGGCTTTGCCGACAGCCCGTTCGGAGTGTGCCTGGTAGGCCGGAGCGCGCGCGGCATATGCCATCTTTCTTTCGTTGACCAGGCCGGCCGCGCCCAGGGAGAAACGGCTATCCACAAGGATTGGCCATTGGCCCGAGTACGCTGGGACGACCCAACCGCCGGCCAACTCGCCGCCCAACTCTTCACACGGCCCGGTCATGGCCTCTCATGCGCCCCACTCCGTGCCTTTGTCCGCGGGAAGGCTTTCCAGGTTCGCGCCTGGCGCGCCCTGCTCCACGTGCCCCCAGGTGCGCTCGTCAGTTACGGCCGGTTGGCGGAGGCCGTGGGCAGGCCCTCAGCCGCTCGCGCCGTCGCTACGGCGGTCGGTCGGAACCCGCTGGCGTATCTCATTCCCTGTCACCGCGTGATCCACGCAACGGGCGCGCTCGGCGACTACCGCTGGGGCGTCGAACGCAAGCGCGCGATCGTCGCATGGGAAACCGCCTCTTCCGCCAATGGCGATCGACTTCCCCCCGCTTCTCGCGGCAGAACCCCCGAACGCTCTTCAGGGCAGCAGTCGTGAGCCTGGGTCGGGCCCCGGAGGAACCGAAGAGATTGCAAGCCCAGAGCTTCAGCTACAGGTAAAACCTGAAAAACCAGTGCATGTTCCGGCGGGGCGATACAAGCCGGGTCCACTCAGCCATGCACCACAGACTTGCTCTCGGGGCTCCTGCGGCGCACTCAAAAGATACATCCTCTCTTCGGCGGCCGTCGCAGACTGCTAGAATCGACCCGTCATGCATCGCCCGCGACCTCTTCCAGCCATCCGACTGTTTCTTCTCGCTGCTGTCGGAATCACGGCCGCCCTGCCCCAGTTCCGCGATCCCACGCTCCGTCCCGACTACTCGGCTCGCGTAACGATCGTCGCGCAACGCGAGGACACCGGTGAAATCGTCCCCGCACGCATCTACCTCTTTCGCAGCGGGCGGCTTTTCCGTCTGAGCCCCGTTGACAGCATGATCGCCTTCAAGCAGGACAATTTCTACCGCAACCGTCCCTGGCGCCGCTCGAACAACCCCGATTCGCTCGAAATCATCGTCCGCGACATGTCCCACGTCATCCTCACGAAGGGCCGTGCCAGCTTTGACGTCCCGCCGTGGAAGGAATACCGCCTGGAAGTCCACCGCGGCCTGTTCTATGAGCCCGCGGTCATCGAGTTCGAAGTCGGCCCCAACGAGGAAAAAACGATCGTCGCCAAAGTCCGGCCGATGGCCCCCCGGCGCCAAGAGCGCTGGGTCAGCGCCGACCAACACGTGCACATCATGCGCGCTCGTGAGGATGACGACCTGCTGGTGCGCTGGATGCAGGCTGAAGACCTGAACGTCCTCAACAACCTCGAGGGCCAGCGGCAGCAGCATTTCGGCGTGCAATACGCCTGGGGCCGCGCAGGCGAGGCGCGCATGCCGGGGCAATCGATCCGGTCCGGCCACGAGACCCGCAGCGATTTCTTCGGGCACGTTCTCGTTCTGGGTGGGAATCGCCTGATCCGGCCGCTGGGCATTGGTGACATGTATGGCAACACCCCCTACGCCTATCCCCATCCCTACATCACTTTCTTCGAAGGACGCCGCGCCGGCGGCCTCGTCGGCTACGCCCACTTCCACGGCAGCCGCCAGCACTCGCAGTTCATCATGAACCTGGCGCTCAACACCCTCGACTTCGTCGAAGTCATGCAGTACGCGCTCATCAAGACACCGGGCTGGTACGAGTTGCTCAACGCCGGTTTCCGCGTCACCGGCACCGCCGGCTGCGATTGGCCCGACCCCACGGACCATTTCATCCCTTGGGAAAGGAACCTCCCCCTGCTGGGACCGGAGCGAACTCTGGTGAAAGCCGAACCGGGCGAATCGGCGTGGGAAACCTGGGCCGATGCCGTCAGGCGGGGCGCCGCGGTCGTCTCCAACGGGCCGCTGCTCGACTTCACGGTGAATGGCCGCGGCATCGGAAGCATCATCGACTGGGACGGAGATTCCGCCACCGTCCGGGGTGAAGCCACCGCCGTCTTCCATCGGCCGCTGGATTCCCTTGAGATCGTCGCCAACGGCAAGGTCGTCGCCTCCCGCAAGGGCGACGGCGTCAAGACCGAGCTTTCTCTACCCTTCGAGTTGGAGTTCACCGAAAGCACCTGGATCGCCGCTCGCACCGAAAGCCCCCGGCTCCGGGAAGACATCCGGATCTGGGCCCACACCAGTCCCGTCTACGTGCTGAAGAATCGTCAGCCCCCCTACGTCAAGGCGGACCGTGACTCCGTTCTCGCCAAGTGGGAAACTGAGATCGAGTTCTACAAGACCGCCGGCCTCGTCTTCGAGCATGAAAGCCAACGTGACGAGTTGATGGACCTCGCCGAAAAGACGCGGAAGATTCTCCAGGCCCCTCAACCCCCCTGGCCGGCGAGCCGCTAACCGGCGCCGGCATGACCCGAAACAGCAGCTCTCTCAGTCTTCTCACCGACCTGTACCAGATCACGATGGCGCAGGGCTACTGGAAGACCGCTAAAGACGAGCATGAAGCGGTCTTCCATCTGTTCTTTCGCAGGAATCCCTTCGGCGGCGCCTTCTCCGTCGCCTGTGGCCTCGCCCCGGCCATTGAATCCCTGCGAGGTTTCGGCTTCGACGAGTCGGACCGCGCCTATCTGTCTACGTTGCGGGGAAACGACGGAGAGCCGCTTTTCGAACCCGCTTTCCTCGACTACCTCGGAGATCTCGAATTCGCTTGCGACCTCGACGCCCTTCCCGAAGGCGTGGTTGCGTTTCCCCAGGAACCGTTGCTGCGCGTACGAGGGCCCCTGCTGCAATGTCAGCTTCTCGAAACGCCGCTGATGACGATCATCAACTTCCAAACCCTTATCGCCACAAAAGCCGCCCGCGTCTGCCTCGCGGCGCAAGGAGAGCCGGTCCTGGAATTCGGTCTCCGGCGGGCCCAGGGCATGGACGGCGGATTGGCGGCGAGCCGCGCGGCCTACGTCGGCGGCTGTGCCGGCACCTCCAACGTGCTGGCGGGCAAGGTCTACGGCATCCCCGTCAAGGGCACCCACGCCCATAGTTGGATCATGTCGTTCGACAGCGAGGAAGAGTCGTTCCAGGCCTATGCCCAAGCCATGCCCAACAACTGCATCTTCCTCGTCGACACGTACGACACGATCGAGGGCGTCCGGCACGCGATCGCCGCCGGCCGCCGATTGAGAGAAGCGGGCCACGAGATGATCGGTATTCGGCTCGACTCCGGTGACCTTGCGGGTCTGAGCATCGAGGCGCGGTATTTGCTTGACGATGCGGGCTTCAACGATGCCGCGATCGTTGGATCAAGCGATCTGGACGAATACAAGATCGGCGAGATCAAGAAGAGAGGCGGACAGATCGCCGTATGGGGCGTCGGCACGCGGCTCGCCACCGCCTACGACGATCCAGCCCTCACCGGCGTCTACAAAATCTCCTCCATCCGCGAGCCGGGCGGGAAATGGAAGCACTGCATCAAGCTGTCCGACGATCCGCACAAGCAATCCACGCCGGGCATCCAACAGGTCCGCCGGTTCTCCAGGAACGGGCGCTTCCAGTCGGATATTGTATACGACGAAGCTGCGCCCCCCGAGGCCCTATGGCAAGCTCACGTGTTCGGCGACCCCGATACAAAGATTGCCCTTCCACCGGACTGCGCTTCGGAGGACCTGCTCCAACCCGTATTCCGTTCCGGCGCACTGAAGATGGAAATGCCCTCCATCCACGACATGCGCGGGCGCTGCCTGCATCAACTCGACTCGCTTGGCCCCGAACTCAAGTGGCCGGCCTCTACCGCCCACTATCCCGTCGGTATTGAGGACGGCCTGTTCAAGCGAAAACAGGAGCTCGCCGCCGCAAAGCGGTAACTCCACACGACGGAACTTTCCACGGCACCCGCTACAATCGGGATGTCGATCTTCGGGAGGCAGCAGACAGAGCATGCAGGAACCGGTTGTCGTTCATGCCTTGCGAACCGCCGTGGGAAAGGCGCCCCGTGGCTCGCTCAATACCACGCGCCCCGACGACATGGCCGCCGCCGTGATCGGTGAGATCGTCGACCGCACTCCGGAGCTGCCCAAGGACGAGATCGAGGACGTCATCCTTGGCTGCGCGATGCCCGAGGCCGAGCAGGGCATGAACATCGCCCGCATCGCTGGCCTGCGCGCCGGACTGCCGGACTCCGTGCCCGGCATGACGATCAACCGCTTCTGCAGTTCCGGCCTGCAGTCGATCGCGCTCGCGGCCGATCGCATCCGCGGCGGAGGGGCGAAAGCCATCATCGCCGGCGGCGCTGAATCCATGAGCCTCATTCCCGGCGCCGGACACAAGCTGGCCCCCAACCCCTGGGTGATGGAACACATGCCGCAGCTCTACATCAACATGGGTCTCACAGCCGAGAAAGTCGTCAGCAAGTACGGTATCCCGCGTGAAGCCCAGGACGAGCTCGCGCTCGGCAGCCATCGCAAGGCTGCCGCCGCCCAACAAGGCGGCAAGTTCGACGAAGAGATCGTACCGCTCGACGTCAAGGTCACCGCGGCCGACAATGGCGGCGTCCACACCCACGAAGCCGTGTTCGCCCGTGACGAAGGAATCCGTTTCGACACGAGCCTCGAAAAGCTCGCTACGCTCAGGCCGGTCTTCCGGGTGGGCGGCTCGATCACCGCCGGCAACTCCTCGCAGACGAGCGATGGCGCGGCGGCGGCCCTGGTCATGTCCGCCGATCGGGCGCAAGAGTTGGGGCTCAAGCCGCTCGCCCGCTTTCTCAGCTTCGCCACCGCTGGCGTCCCGCCGGAGATCATGGGCATCGGTCCGGTAGCCGCCATTCCCAAAGCTCTCAAGCTCGCCGGGCTCGAGCTCGAACAGATCGACCTCATCGAGTTGAACGAGGCCTTCGCCGGACAAGCCTTGGCCGTCATCAAGCTCGCCGGACTCGACCCCGGCCGTGTCAACGTCAACGGCGGAGCCGTCGCTCTCGGCCACCCGCTCGGCGCGACCGGTGCGAAGCTCACCGCGACGCTTCTCCAGGAGATGCATCGCCGCAAATCGCGCTACGGCATGGTCACGATGTGTGTCGGCGGAGGACAGGGCGCCGCCGGCATCTTTGAGAGAATCGAATAGGCGCTGGTTCCACGCCTCCCTTTCATGGCCACTACCGAGTCCATTCCCATAACGGGCGCAGCCCCTGCCGGCGGCGGTTTTCTTCTCGAAGACTTTCCCGCCGAGACCGCCTTCACCCCGGAAGACTTCACCGAAGAGCAGCGCCAGATCGAATCCACAGCCGACCGCTTCGTGACCGAAGAAGTTTTCCCTCGGATCGAGCAATTCGAGGCGCAAGAGCCCGGCCTCTGCCGCAAGCTCATGAAGCAGGCCGGCGACCTCGGCCTGCTGGCGGTCGGAGTTCCCGAGCCATACGGCGGGCTCGAGTTGGACATGACCAGCGGCCAGGTCGTTGCCGAGCGCATCGGACGCTACGCCTCGTTCTCGACCACCTACGGCGCGCACACGCACATCGGTACGCTCCCGCTGGTTTTCTTCGGTACCGAAGACCAGAAGCAGCACTATCTCCCGCGAGTTGGCAGCGGAGAATGGATCGCGGCCTACTGCCTCAGTGAACCCCACGCCGGCAGCGACGCGTTGGCCTCTCGCACGCGAGCCGAGCTGGCTGCCGACGGCAAGCATTACATCCTCAACGGCGAGAAGATGTGGGTCTCCAACGGCGGCTGGGCGGATCTCTACACCGTATTCGCCAAAGTCGACGGTGAGAAGTTCACCGCCTTCCTCATCGAACGAGGTTGGGAAGGCGTCAAGCCTGGCGCGGAAGAAAAGAAGATGGGCATCAAGGGGAGTTCGACGACGCCCCTGGTGCTTGACGAGGTCGCTGTCCCGGTCGAGAACGTGCTCGGAGAAATCGGCCGCGGCCATCTCATTGCCTTCAACATCCTCAACATCGGCCGCCTGGAATTAGGCGCGGCTTGCATCGGCGGCGGCGAGGACGTGATCGCCGCCACGATCGAATACGCCAAACAGCGTCAGGCGTTCGGAAGATCCATCTCCGATTTCGGCTTGATCCGCCACAAGCTCGCGCAGATGGCCGTCTATCTCTTTGCCACCGAGTCGATCGTATACCGCACCTCGGGCATGATCGACGCCCGCTCGGCCGGCCTCGACTGGACCGGCGAGCATTCGGCGCGCGCGCATCTGAAGGCCATCGAGGAATACGCTGTCGAGTGCTCGATCGTGAAAGTGTACTCCAGCGAATCGCTCGATTACCTGGTCGATGAAGGCGTGCAAGTCCACGGGGGCTATGGCTTTCACCAGGACTACAGCATCGAGCGCGCTTATCGTGATTCGCGCATCAACCGTATCTACGAGGGCACCAACGAGATCAACCGTCTGCTCATCACCGGCATGCTCCTCAAGCGCGCCGCGCAGAAACGCCTTGACCTTGGGACAGCCGCAAGAAACGCCATGAACGAGGCGGTCAGCGACGCTCTCGGCAACGTCGATTGGGCCGGCGCGCCCGAGCGGGAGCTGTTGCGGCGCGCCAAGCAAGCGACGCACATCTGTGCCGGCGCCGCCTATCAACGCTTCGGAGACCGGCTTGAGCAGCAGCAGGAAGTCGTCGCCGCGGTCAGCGGCATGGTCATCGGTATCTATGCCGCCGAATCAGCTCTGCTGCGCGCCGAGAAGCTTCGAGCGCGAGGCCGCGGCGAGAACGCGCGCGACATGGCGCGGCTACTGGTCTTCGACCTTCTCACGGAAGTCCGGCGTCTCGGATCGACCATCCTGGCCGCATCCCTCGACGGCGAGGCTCTCGTTCACACCGAGCGGCTGCTCCGGCGTCTCACCGATTGCCCCGCTCTCGACGCCATCGCTATTCGCCGACGCATCGCCGAGCGCCTGATCGCCGCCGAAAGGTTTGTGGTTTGACCCTGCACCGCCGCGGTTTCGTGCGGTTGTGCCTCGGTGCCGGATCCTGTCTGCTCTGGCCCCGCGATGCCGCTCCGGCAAGCGGCGAGACGCGATATCAGAAGCTGCTCGTCCGATATCGCACCGACCCGAACCGCATCGCACGCGCGCTCCCTCCCGCCCTGAGTGCGGACCGGAGCGGCGAGGCCTGGTTCGAATGCGTGCGGATCATTCCCGAATCCGCAGGGCCGCTATTCGAAGGCCCTTACCTTGCCGCGGGCGTCCGCCTGGCCGTCGAGCACGGCTCTGGACCGGGTTGGTTCCAGCCCATCCGCTGGACAACTCACGAGTGGCTTCGGCTCTGGGAGCGCGAACACCTCGGCTTCAACACGAAACCTGCCGAAATCGATCTCACCGTAGAAGGCGCTTCCGTCAAGGCGTCGCTCGACAGCAAGGGCTTTCGACTTCTCCGCGTCGCCACCCTTCGCACCGACCGCAGCGTTTCATCGAGCGGCCCTTCCGCCGGCCGCGACCTCTTCTGCTACCGCTACGGCCTCGGACCTGATTGGCAAATAGCAACTGCAGGTCGATCGACCGGCATCTGGCGTATTCCGGCACCGGCCGCTCCGTCCGATTCCCTCATTCGCGCCTGTGACATTGAAAGCGCGGCGCTCCAACTGCCGCACGCATCGCCGCTCGACCCCATCGTGGAGTTTCCTGCTCTCGAGATCCTTGCGGCAATCTTTGAGGAAGGTACTGCCGAACACGTTCCCCCAAGCAATGCCCGCAAGCCGCGGTTCGTCAGCGGCATCGACGCCTCGGAGTTCCAATCCTGGAACCTCATGCATTACGACCGACCGCACACCTCCCGGAGGCCCTGGCAGCCCGAAGACTGGCCTGACAAGGCGACTGCTTTCCGCCTTTCCGGCGCCGAGATCGAACGCTACCGATCACGCAGGGAAGTGCGGCTTGGCCCCGTCGATATGCTCGACGCCCGGCTGACGACGACCGGACAGATCAAGAACGATATCCTCCCGCCGCCCTGTCGAGCAGGCTTCCGGCCCGCCCTCCGGTTGCTCGTCCTGCGCGTTGAGGAGAGCGACCTCTCGCCCGTTCCGTTCAGCGAGGTCTGGCTGTTTGCTTTCGCAGTGGTCGAGCGTGAGCGCGGCTGGTACGCCCTGTCGCATATCGTCAGTGAAGGCGGTGATCTCACCTTCGGGCGCGAGGTTCTCGGTTATCCTTCCAAGCTCGGGACATCCGACCTGAGCGTGAGCTTTAACGACTTCTCCGCGCATTGCGTCCGGCGTGGCCGCGAATTGCTGAACGCGCAGGGCAGACTCCGCGGCATCCCGACAGGCACCTCGCTATCGCAAATTCCTGTCTTGGGACTACGGCGGAGTGCTGCCGATCCGTCGGATTCGACCAGCGGTGAGATCGTCGCGCAGCCCTGGTACTTCCAGGGACGCCATTTCTCCGTCGATCGGTCAACGGTCCGAATCTCGTTCCCGGAACCTGCGGGAAAGGGATCTGCCTTTGACCCGTGGTTCGAGTTCAACCCGATCCGTGTCTCCTCTGTCTCCGTGATGACCAACGGCTCGATGCAGAGAACACCAGGCCGTGTCGTCGCCCCCGTTCCGGACCTTCAGCCGTATTATCGTGAGCGTTGTGACGGCGCGATTCCCGGGATCGACTCGCCGGTGAACCCTGCCGTTCCGACGTTCGGCGTGGTGCGCGCGCCCGTCACGCGCTCCTGACCGCGCCCTGTTTTCATGGCTGCAACCGCTTCCAACGACGCTTCGATTCGCAGCATCCCCGACCTGCTGGCGGCAAGAGCAACCGGCAGCGGCCAGCGCGCCGTTTTTCTCGCACTTGGCCGACCGGACCTTTCCTACGAGGTCCTGCTGCAACAAGTGAACGATACGGTTGCGGCCCTCAACGCTCACGGAATTCAACGCAACGACCGCGTTGCCGTCGTTCTGCCCAACGGACCCGAAATGGCGGTCGCTTTCGTCGCCGTTGCCGCCGGCGCCACTGCCGCGCCCTTGAATCCGGCTTACAAAACCGACGAACTGAACTTCTATTTCTCTGACCTTGATGCCAAAGCGCTCATCGTCGATCCGACCCTCGACTCCCCCGCTGCCGAGGTAGCCCAGTCGCTCGACATCCCCGTCTTTTTCCTCGCGACCGGTGCTGATCGACCCGCCGGCGCGTTTACCCTCGCATGCCGCTCCGGAGATCGACCTCCGGCAACAGACCCGGTCTTCGCCGAATCCGGTGACATCGCTCTGGTTCTCCACACCTCGGGCACGACGTCGCGGCCCAAGATCGTTCCGTTGAGCCACGCCAACGTTTGCGCGTCAGCGTTCAACATCGCCCACACGCTCGCCCTCACGTCCGAAGATCGGTGCCTGAACATCATGCCGTTGTTTCACATCCACGGCCTGATGGGAGCGGTGCTGTCATCGCTTGCCGCCGGAGCGGAACTCGTCGCCACGACCGGCTTTGATGCGATGAGGTTCTTCCGTTGGCTCGGCGGCTTCCGCCCCACTTGGTACACCGCCGTGCCCACCATGCATCAGGCGATCCTAGCCCGGGCCGGACGAAACGAGGACATCGTGCGGCGCTCGAAGCTGCGATTGATCCGTTCGTCGTCTTCAGCGCTGCCGCCGCAGGTCATGAAAACCCTCGAGAACACGTTCCGTGCCCCCGTCATCGAGAGCTACGGCATGACGGAGGCAGCGCACCAGATGGCCAGCAACCCTCTTCCCCCCGCCCCTCGCAAGCCCGGTTCCGTCGGCCTGCCCGCAGGACCCGAGATCGCCGTCATGAACGACGCGGGCGACCTTCTCGCTGCGGGTGAGACCGCCGAAGTGGTGATTCGCGGCCCGAACGTCACCGAAGGATATGACAAGAATCCCGATGCGAACGCGAAAGCCTACAGCGGCGGCTGGTTCCGCACCGGCGACCAGGGATACTTTGACGCCGACGGCTACCTCTTCATCACGGGCCGCTTGAAGGAGATCATCAATTGCGGCGGCGAGAAGGTTTCGCCGCGCGAGGTCGATGAAGTCCTGCTCGACCACCCTGCCGTTCGACAAGCCGTCACCTTCGCGATGCCCCACCGCATGCTCGGCGAGGATGTCGCGGCGGCCATTGTCCTGGCCGAAAACGAGACCGCCGACGCCCGGGAGATTCGCGACTTTGCCGCTGAACGTCTCGCCCCGTTCAAAGTGCCCGGCCGAGTCGTCTTTCTTGACGAAATCCCGAAGGGCCCCACGGGTAAGCTCCAACGCATCGGCCTGGCCCAAAAACTCGGCCTCGCATAGAGGGCATGTACCATAAGGGGCGCATCACCTCCCAAGGACGCGGGGGCGCTGCTAGCCGTGCCCGCGGCCCCAATCGTCCTGAACGATCCTTCCCGGAAACATGCAGCCCCTGATGGGTGTTTTTCCAAGCGACAGCATCGAGGAAGGCAGGCAGGTTCTCCAGGATGGTCACCTGCACATTTGGCGAGCCTGCCTCGATGTCGAGCCGCTGGCGCAGCGCCGCTTGAGCGAATCCCTGTCGCATGACGAATGCGAACGCGCGGCTCGCTTCCATTCCGAGAAGCACCGGCGCCGCTTTACGGCCGGCCGCGGACTGCTGCGCTCGCTGCTCGGAAAATATCTCGCCCTATCCCCTGGCGAAATCATCTTCAGCCACAACGAGCACGGAAAACCCAACCTCGCACCCGGCCAAAACCAATCGGATCTCCGTTTCAACCTCTCCCACTCCGACGAACTCGCCCTCTTCGCTTTCACCGTGGGCCGCGACATCGGCATCGACCTGGAACGCATCCGCCCCGAACGCTCCACTCGTGGCATCGCCGAGAGCTTTTTCGCCCCGCGCGAGGTTACCGCCCTCTTTGCGCTTTCCGGCGATCAATACACCGCCGCCTTCTTCCGCTGCTGGACCCGCAAGGAAGCCTATATCAAGGCGAAAGGCGCAGGCATGTCCATCCCGCTTGATTCCTTCGCCGTCTCCCTCGCGCCCGACGCTCCCGCCGAACTGCTGTGGGTAAGAGATAATCCCGACGAACCTTCCCGCTGGACTCTGACGACCTTGCGTACCGACCCGGCCTTCGCGGCCTGTGTGGCTATCGAGGGCGAGCCCGTCATGGTGCGCTGCGCTGAGGCCCGTTCGTAGCGCAATACCGCCCGTGTTGCCTGCATTTCTCCCCGCGTATCGAGGCGAAGTGCGTGAGAGGGCCGTCAGGACGAGGCGCGCGCCGCTGAGCGCGCGCAACATGGCCTGAAATGTTTTTCACGAATCACGAAACACGGCCTTTCACGAGCCTCGGCCTCAATGCAAGCCGCCCTGGAGCAACGGCCGTACCGCCTGCCCAGGTTTTTGGGTCACGAATCACGAGTCACGAAACACGGCCTTTTATATCGCGTGCTGCGGCCCTCAGGTGGGGAGATGTTTCACACTAGTTCACTGCGCCGCGCTGCAGCTCCGCCTGCTTCAGCACCCACTGCCGGATCACCTGATATCCCGCATCCTCGGCCTCGTAGCGCTGTCCGCCCTGGTGCCCGTCCTCTTCCCCGGTTTGGATGTTCAGCGGCTTGCGCAGAAACTTGCTGCGCTCCACGTCGCGCAGGTCGACACGCTGCTGCATCTTGCGATAGTTGTCGAGCAACTGGTCCGGCGGGATGTACCCCACCGCGTCCGGCGGATCCAGATACAGCGTCGGCACGCGCCCCGGCACGCCATGGCAGGAGATGCAAGCCTTGGCGTCGGAGGAGTTGATCTTCGTCATCTCCGCGAAGACGTAATCGCGAAAGTGCAGGATGTCTTCGATGAACTTCTCCGTTGATTCCAATCGCCGCGCGTCCGAACCCTGCGGCGGGCCTTGCTCGGTGATCAGTTGCCCGAGCTGCTCGCCGTAGACCTTGTCATCGCTGTTGAGAATGTTCTGGATCTGCCTCTGTAATCGGGGAAGCGGCTCCTGCTCGACATAAGCTGCGAGCGCTTTGCGTACTTCCGGATTGCGCCGCAGCGCCGTCTTGTTCGCCAACTGCACGGCCAACTCACGGGCCTCTTCGGGCTGATCCGCAGCGAACCAGGTGTTGAACATTCGGATGATCTTGTCTTTTGTCGTCGTGATCGGGTCGATCACATCGACGCCAAGCTCGTCTCTGGCAAACAGCGAGCCGCTGCCGTCGTCGGGTGTCAACTTGATATAGTCGATCCCGAAAATGTAGTTCGGCTCGGCCTCAGGGTTGGCGCCCAGCATTTTGACCGTCAGTCGGTTCTCGCCCTTCTTGAACTCATGCACGCCCAATGACACGGGGCCGCTCGGCGTCAGGTCCGGCTTGTAGAAATCTATCGGCTCGCCGATCTCCGCGCCGTTCAATGCAAACTGCACCGTGCCCATCTCACGGTCATACAGAAACGCCGTGAGAATCTCGTGCGGACCGGCCTCGGGTGAGTCCAGCAACAGCGTCAGCCTTGCGCCGGGCACTCCTTCGCGCCACCAGAGAATCGTATTCTTGCTGGTCAGCCCGTTCGGGACCATCTGCTCGGTCGTGCGGCCGAAGGTCAACTCGGCCACCTTCAGATCCTCTGCTTCAACGGCGCCCTCGACCGCCTCTTCCATCGACAGGCCGCCTTCCTGATACACAACCATCCACTCCGTCGAAGGGAGCCAGAAGCGCTCATTCTCATCCACAAGCTCGAATGCCGTGTTGCGATGAAGCGTCCGGTTTTCACCCAGGACGCGCCCCAGGAGAACGGCCTTTTCGTCGTCCCCGGCCGAATCCGTGGAACCCTCATCCGGCGCCGGCCTCCCGAGGAAGCCGGCGCTCGAAGCCGATGCCCGCGGACGCTCTTGCCGTCGGCCCGAAATCAGCAGCCGGTAGAACTCCTGCTCCTCACGCTCGCTGACGCCGTCAAAGTCCCACTTTACCCGCGCCATGAAGTTCGTCAGCGCTTCCGCGTCCTCGTCCCGGCCGGCCGCGAGAAAACGATCGATCTTCGCCAGCAACTGCCGCAGCGTATTCACGTCTCCCGGCAGCGACAACGATTGCGGATTCACCAGAGCCCGCGAAGCGACCGCCACCATGTCGAGGTCGCCCGTCGTGAGCAAGTCGAGCAGGCGCTCTTCGAGCGGTGCATATGCGACATTCGCCGCCGCTTCGAGCGAGATCTTCTTCCAGGGAATCGCTCCGTCGGCCTCACGATCGTGGGTGTCGAGAATGACCTTCCCAATGAACTCCGTACTCCCCGGCGTCGAGTATCCCAACTGACCCGGCCCGCCGTCGTTGCCGCGCTCCTGAAAGTGCGATGCTGCCACCGCCGTGAGCCGGCGGTCGAACAGCACTCGCTCTTCGTCACTCGCCTCTTCGCGGCGCTCGGCCAACGACTCGTACAGGTCGGACAGCTCGGGATACTGCTGATCGATGTTCTTGCCGCCCGTCTGGTTTGCGATCTGCCCGTTGACGATCAGCATCGAAACCGTCGAGTAACGCAGCGCCATCTCCGCCGCCGCGTTCGGTTCCTCCCGCACCAGCGCATCCGCCCAAGCGCGGTTCACCGCCTCTCGAAGCGGCGGATTCCAAACCCACCAGTGCCACGCCGCCTTGAAAGCGAAAGCCCTGGCGCCCGCATATGAATCCGACATCCCCGCCGCCAGCAGACGCGCAATCTCGGTCAGGTCCACCTTGCTTTGCGGCCCCGCCAGGTCAACCCTCGTCACCAGAGCCTGCAAGATCGCTTGCCTTCCCCGGGCGCCGGCCGTCACATAGGCCTCGAACGTCTCGCGCCAGCCCATGTCATCAAGCAACAATTGCCGCAACGACCAGAACGCCGCCTCGCGGCACATCTTCACCGGATCATCGAGATGCTTGATCAGCGTCGGCGCGCTCTCCGGCGCCAACGAACCGCCCATCCCCAGCAGCGCCTGATACCTCACGTAAGCGTGCTCGCTCTCCGCCGCCTCCATGAGCTCGTCCGTCCACGCCGCGTCTCCCGAAACCTGATGCCGTCGGACGCGGCTCAGCGCTTCCAGCAAGGTCAGCTCCGCGATCGATTCCTCCGTCGGCTGCTCGCTTTGATGCGCCTCGACGGGGTACAGCCGGCTCAGCGCCCGGATCACGTACGCCGTGGTTACGAATCCTGTCTGCGCCGAGTGGTTCCAAAGCCCGTACTCGTATTGATCATCAAGCAACCACTTCGTCGCCCTCTGGACCCGTGGATCATCCGCTCCAAACCCTGCCGCTTCCAGCGCAATCAGGGCCACCGCCGTAGGAGCCGGGTCGCTTGGCTCATCCAGCCGCTTCCAGGTTTTGCTGTCATCCAGCAGAGTCCCCAGATCGAACCCCCAGCCGCCGTCTTCCTGCTGCAAGGCGCTGAGCCGTTCAAGATCCGTCTTCACTTGCGCCGTGAACGCGGCCTGAAACGCCTGGGCTTCGGCTGCCCGCGCCTTCGACCCGGTCAGCTCGCTGACGATCTCCGGATAGTTCTCCGGCCAAAGTTGATGGAAGAATTCGATCCGGTGCCCCAGGTCGTCGCTGACCTTCATGCCGTCGTTGCCGGTCGCCATGATCTTCTTCGCCTTCTCCTGCAAGCCGAAGAAGTAGCGCGGATCATTCGTATCCCGCCAGGCCCGCTCCAGAATCTCGGCCGAAAACTTGAACACCACGTTCGGGCCGAAGTTCGATCCCTTGCCCGCCGCATTGATGCCTTTCGGGTCATTCGTCTGCAATACGTAGTTCGCGGTGCGGCGCTGCTGATAACGGTGCAGTCGCTTCGGCCGGACCGTCCGCTCGTGCAGAACGATGTTCCGTCCCGCCACGCGGCTCCCTGCCGGGGCATCGCCCAGATCGTTGGGGGCAAGGCTCGTATTCACCGCCGCGTCCTTGAGCTTGATCGACGGCCGCAAGCTCTCGTACATCGTGTTCACCAGCCGCCGCCAGTTCTGCACGGTGCCGGAGGGCCGATAGCCGCTGCGTAAGGCGTCCGCCACGCCCCACACGCCGCTCTGCGTGTGGCAGCTCATGCAGTTCTCGCCGAACAGGCTCGTACCGTCGCGTACACGCCGGTCAACGGCGATGTTGCGCGGCCGATGGATCAACCAGGCATCGATCTCGGCGAGATGGTAATAGATCGCTTCTTCGACCGCGCGAACGGGGTCGTCGTACGGCGCCGGATCGATCAGCCGCACCTCAAGCTCATAGCCGGGTTGATTCGCCTCCACCCGCAAGTAGTACACCCCGCCCGGCTCGATCTTGCGGGTGGCGAACGAGCGGAAGTTCGTGTCCTGCTGATGAATGCGCTCGTTCACGTCGCGTCCTTCGTAGTAGCTGAAGACGGCAACCGGACCGGGAATCACCTGCGCCGGCGGATGCACGTACGGAATCGGGTTGGCGTTGCCGAAGTTCTTGCGGTCGGGTAGCTCACGGGGCTCCAGGTCCTCGGGACCGGGCGTGCCGGGTTGATAAACCCGAATCCGTGCGCTGACCACGGGCTCGATCAACTGCAGGTTCGCGGTGAAGATCTTCGGTTGCGTCCCCTGGTACTCGATCCGATACCAGTCGTCGGGCGACTTGCCTGAAGCCGTGTTGTTGTAATACTCCAGCTCATCGGCGCCGCCGAAGACTCGCAATACCTGGTCCTCGTTCCTCGCCTCGAACGGTAAATGGATCGCCAGTTCCGGCGTGCTGTTCGGTTCGGCTTCGAGAACGACGTCGTCCTGATGCAAGGCATCGATCGGACGCAGTGAGACCGTGATCCCCACATCCGGGATGATGGGCGTGCTGGCGGGCATCGGCGTCGCCAACTGCGCCAAGCCCGGATCGCGCGGGATTTCCGATACTTCGACACCGCCCTCCGTGACGGTTTCTGCAGTGAGTCGATACGAGCCTGCGGCGGGCGCCCGGTAGACAAGGGAAACATCCGGATCCAGTTCATGAAGTGTCTTCTGCCAATCTGCTGTTGACGAGGAGTACAGGTCTCCACGGTCGCCCTCGAATGCCCATTCCGCCAGGTGCGGCCCTTCCCACCGCACCTTGATCCGACCGTTCGCCGGCAACTCCTCGGGGTCGTCGATGCTGACGTGAATCTCCAGCGCCTGGCCTTCATCCAGCGTCCAGGAGCGTGTCCACACGCCGTCGAACGAGAGGCTCTCCTCGAACGAAGCAAAGCTCACGGGCGGCGAAGCCGAACTTCCCGCCGCCACCGCCGCGGCGAGCACGACAACGGCGGCCATTCCAGCAGACAACCTGAACAAGGGCACTCCCGAACCGGTAGTCATTCTTGGCGACCATTATAGCCGCGGGGCCTTCGGAACCCGGCCCGTCGCGAAGCCTGACAGCGGCGCAGCATCATCCGTTTCCGGCGTCCTTCCTGAACCGTGAGCTACGATCATGGCCATGGGCAACTTCAAGATTGCGCAACTGGATGAGCTGGAATCGATTCCCTGTCCCTGCGGCGCGGCGCGGCGAGCCTTCGCCGACAAGGACAATGATGTCGCCACGCTGCATGTCGTTGATATCAGCGCCGATTCCCGGGTCCACTATCACAAGAAGATGACCGAGATCTACCTCGTGCTGGAAGGCGCGGGCCACATCGAGCTCGACGGTGAGCGCCGGCCCGTTCGTCCAATGACCGCGGTGTTCATCAAGCCGGGCTGCCGCCACCGCGCGGTCGGGCGCATGCGCATTGTCAACATCCCCATCCCCGCGTTCGATCCCGCGGACGAATGGTTTGACGATGAAACTGGTTAGCCTGCATTCCTTCGTTCTTATCCAGGGAGAGAAGCGCGAGCGTCGACCAGCGCGCCGGCGGCGCAAGGCGCGGCACAGGCCTTCAGAGTCTCGCTGTGCCGCCTCCACTGAATCTCCGGACCTGTCTAAGACCTGATCCGCAGGACAAACCAGACGATCCCCACAATGAACAGCAGAACGGCTCCGATCTTCGTGGGGTGCAGTTCGGGTGCGCCGGCGATGAGCCGCGACACCAGGTAGGCGAAGAGCAACAGGACCAGCGCTTCGGCGGTCACGACACCGCTCAGAACGTAGAGCGAGTCCATCTCCGATCGCTGCAGGAAGCTTCCGAAGTAGATTCCGTGGAAGACGCCCATACCCGCCGCCACCAGCCAGCGGTAGCCGGCTTCGGGCAGGATCAGGATCTCGACCGCGAGGTAGGCGACGGTAAGGGCCGCGGCCGCTTCGATGAACCGGGGCGGTGGTTGCCACGGCTTGAAGGCCAGGATGATGGCCGCGATCAGTTCGGCCGCGATGAACGCGCCGGCAAGGGAAAACAGTTCCTTGCGGGACCGTCCCGCCAGAACCAGGGCCAGCAGGAAGAGTATCTGAAACGGTCCCACGATGACCCGCACCACGCCCGCTCCTGCTTGAGAGAAGAAGAGTTCGGTCGTTGTCGGCGGCGTGAATCGGATCTCCGAGCGGCTGAAACTGAAATCGAAGATGGCTTGCTTGACGATGTCCCCGCGCACGGCCTTCAAGACGTGGACGTGATTGGGCACGGTAACGGCGGCGTAGGTGCATGCCACTTCGAGCCGTTCGACAGGCCGCGGGAACTCGAACGTCGCTTCACAGCGGTAGACGCCCTCGTCGGCGTTCGCCTTGCAGGAACCACTGCTCGCCGCGACTTCGCGGCCATCGTCATAGAGACGGAAATTTTCCAACAGCGAGCGTTCGGGCTCTTCGAGATGTACAATCTCGTAAAGCGGCATGCGCAGTTCGTAGCTGGCATGCGTACCTTCGACTTCGAGTTGCCCGCTGCTCATGCTCATGATGTGTGCGGCGAGACTCGCCGGCAGCAGAGCGAGCAGGAACGCGGCGGCACGGAGTACGGCGATGTTTGGAACCGGCATTCGGCAGGCTTCTATCGATCCCCTCCCAACTCCTGCAGATTGGTGCGGATCTGCTGTGCGAAGGGGTCCAGTGGTCCCAGGGTGCTTTCTATGATGGTGAGAGCCCTCCGAAGGAGTTGCCTGGCCATGGGGTAGTCGTTTCTTTGAAGCGCGGCGTAAGCAAGGCTGTACACTGACTCGGCGACATCGGGGTGATGTTCGCCAAACACGCCCTCTCGGATCCGCAATGAGCGGCGGAACAGCGGCTCGGCGCCGGACAAGTCGCCCCGCATCAGCAGGACCGTGCCCAGGTTGTGGAGGCTCATGGCCACGCCGGGATGGTCGGCGGGGAGCGTCTTCTCTCGGGTCGCCAGCGCTCGGCGGCCGAAACGCTCGGATTCATCGAGACGCCCGAGTTCGCGTAGAGTGACACCGAGATCGTCCTGGACCGTAGCCGTGGCGGGGTGCTCCGCTCCCAGCGTCCCTTCGAGCAAGACGGCGGCTTGGCGTTGTCGAGGTTCAGCGGCTCCGAAGTCGCCCTGAGCGGCGGCTAGCAAGCCGAGACGGTTCAAGGTGAGGGCATAGCGGGGATGCTCGCGGCCGAGAGTTCGTTCCAGAAGAGAAGACGCTTGGTTGTACTGCATCCGGGCAGCCGCCGTGTCGCCCCGGGCCTCATCCAACCGGGCCAGCAACACCAGCGTATCGGCAAGGGCGGCATCATCCTTCGTTGCGGCGTTCTCTTGGAGCGAGAGCGCTCGGCGGGCGAAGGTCCCCGCAGCGTTGAGATCGCCCTTTTCGAGAAGTAAAGAGCCAAGGTTCGCCGATGTCGTTGCGAGCCAGGGATTCTCGGAGCCAAGATGCTTTTCGAACGTCTCCAGTGCGCGCCGCAGATGCCTTTCGGCTTCTTCGTATTTCCCTTGCTCACGCAGAACACCCGCGAGATTGTTCAGCGTCGAGGCGACCTCAGGGTGCTCTGAACCAAAGGATTGCTCGTATCCGGCCAGGGCTTCGCGATAAAGCTTCGCCGATTCGGCCGGTCTGCCCCGCGATTCCAGCAGGAAGCCGAGATCATGGGCGCTGGCGGCTCGGTTTGGATCGTCGGGGGTCAGCGTTTTGCGCCGGATGGTCAGGGCTCGCCGATAGTGAGGCTCGGCTGCCGCAAGATCGCTCTGGACTTCGAGAGCGTCCGCGAGCTTCTTGAGCAAAGCGGCGGCAACCGGCGTAGCTGCTTCCCCGTGGGTCTTGATGGCCCGCTCGTACAGCTTGACGGCTTCCCGTGTATCGCCGCTCGCAACCAGCAGATCCGCTAGACGGACGAGGGATTCCTGTACCGAAGCATCGGTAGCGTCGAATGACTTTTCGCGAATCGCGAGAGCTTCGCGCAACAGTGGCTCTGCCTGCTGATAGTCCTGACGGGATTCGAGAACGCCGGCTAGCGCCAGCAAGCTGTCGGCCACCTTGGGGTGATCCGAACCCAGTTCTTTTCGCCGCTCGGCGAGCGCTTGGCGGTAGAGCGCTTCGAACAGGCGGCTGTCGCGCGGGTCTTGTTCGAAGAGCGGTCCGGTTTCAGCCGCAGGTTCATTCGGCGCCGCTGCTGACGGCGCCAGGCAGACAAGCGCGATCACGACGATGCCTATGCGCAACGGCGTGAATTCGCTGCTGTGAGCTATGCCTGCGCGCCCCGATTCCTCGTATGCCACCGCACTTCAAGTCTAGCCTGCCGTTCTACCTGTCTGACGGGCGAAGCACGCAATGCAGACAGCGATGGCTTCGTTGCGCTTGCTCTCCGTGCTCAATGCAGGGTCAGGTACGCCTCCAAGCGCCATGCGGCCCGCGTCACGTCATGATGGCCCTCTCGGGCACTCGCCACGCCACAAGGTGACATATGCATGCTGGAACAGTTGGTCGAAACGAGGCTGGTCCTTGCAGTCCGTGGTGAAACCCGGCGTAGCACCGAGAGCGGCGAAGCGCCCGGCTGACAAGGCGTGACGAGGGAGCATATTGGACATATTCGACCGAGGAGCAACACAGTTCAGCCGGGATGCATCGCCGCTTGAATGCAGCGGGGCTTTTGCCACGGGCTGCTGGGCGGTAGCAGAGGTTCGGAGTGGACCCCAAAAATGAGACAAGTAGCTAAGCATCTTTTTACAGTGATCGGAGAGAGGTGCTATGGCGTTGTCAAGACGGAAGTTTT
>JAPOOG010000134.1 GCA_026713545.1 Bryobacterales bacterium | reverse complement strand
GACTGGAACGGGGAGCGTGCGTCGATCGGGGCCGGGATCTACGCCCCCGACTTCCCCGGCGCCTGCGAGCCGGAGGAGGTCCATGCCGCCGCTCTGCGGGGCAATTCCGACGATCAGAAACTGCGGGAATTCGTGAACTGCGCGGCGATGACGGTCGAAACCTCCGGGTATTTCGCAGGTCCGGCGCTATCCAACGATCCCCGCTGGAAGCAGGGCCCGATCTACGTCTTCGGGATCAACGCGGAAACGGGCACGATCTCATTCAGCGGCAGCGAAAGAAGCTTCGCCACGTCGGGACGAATTCCGGAACTGTTGTTCGACGGGCGGGACGCGGTCGAAGCCGCCTCGATCTTCGGGGAAGGGTTCTGGTACTACGACTTCTTCAATCCCGCGACGCAGCAGATGGAGCCCAAGGTCGCGTTCGTCAAGCTGGTGCGGGCTGAGGGAGTTCCGCTGCTGGTCGGTTCCGGCCACAGGCCGGTGCTGCGCCAGTACCGGCCCGAACGGACGGGGAACTGACCGAGAGGATTGACGAGTAGCAGAAGTCACATCGAGGATCCCTCTGAGTGGGTTCCCAGGCGGCATCTGGTTAGCCGGCATTTCTCACCACCTAACGGCCGAAGCACGCGATACGACCGCCACGACTTCGTTGCGCTTGCTTGCCGTGCTCGATGTACTCTCAAGTACACCTGCGCGCGCCAAGCGGCGCGCGCCTCGCCCTGACGGCCCTCTCACACACTTCGCCTCGCCGCGTGATGAGACATGCAGGCTTAAGACCAAAGGGCTGCCGGGGCAGCGCCTGCGGTGATGACGCCCATCGGTTCGCGGCGAACCTGCGCCCCGCCGGTGGCCGCCTTGGCCATATGTGTCGCTTGCTCTCATGGTGCGACGACCGTGGCCTTCAAGCACGGTCGCGTCACGAGGACTCCCGGTAAACGGTCAAGGGCAGGCCGATTCGTTGGCGGCATGCAATCGTGATCTTCGTGCTGCGTTGACGGAACCGTCACCGCCTGCGAGACGGCCGCCGGAGCAACGCAGGCGAGGATATGAGAAAACAAGTGCATCAATGCAAACAAATGACGCCCGCGGAGCGTCTAACCTGAATGGGGACCTCGGCGTCACTGGGCTGTCGTGTTTCTCGCCAACTCGGGAACCTCCGGCCGCCCACTTACGTATAAAACAAGTATCCATCCCGGATAATGAGCAATTAGGCGTTCGTCGGCCCGGTTACCCGGAAGACTCCCGGTGCTGGGACACATCTTGGGGAAACATGGCAACCATGTCGGTAACAGCCGTCCGAATCCCAGCGACATAACACCATGAGTCCACGTCTCAAAGCCTACGGCATCCTCGCTTTGCTGCTCCTGGCGGGCGCGGGGACCTATTACGGAGCCGAATCCAGCGGCTCTTGGGGAATCACGACTGCCGGTTCGAAAGACGCCGCGAAGGCAGAAAAGAAGGAAGAGACCGAAGATGCCGTCCCCGTCGAGATCGCCGAGGCCTGGTCGGGACCGATCTCCTCCTACCTCTCCTCCACCTCGAATCTCCGAGCGCGACGCGACATCGAGGTGATGGCCCGCGTGGAGGGGGTCGTCGAGGACCTGCTCGTGGAAGAAGGCGACTTGGTGCGCAAGGGCCAAGCCCTGTGCACGCTCGACGATACCGACCTTCAGATCAACCTTACCCTCACGAAGCAGCAACTCGCCCAGGCACGTATCCAGTTGGAGCAGGCGAAGATCGGGCAAGAAAAGTGGCGCACTCAGATCACCAACACGAAGGCCGAGCTCGACCGCAAGGAAACGGCGTTCAAGGAACAGCTCGTCAGCGAGCAGGAAGTGGCGCAGCTTCGCTATCAGCTTGACGATCAGACGCACGACGAGCGCGTGGCGGCCTCGCGCGTTCGCGAGCTGGGCCATCGAGTGGATGAGCTGGAAGCTCAAATCGAGCAGGCCAACCTCGAGATCTCGCGAACGAACATCACCGCTCCCTTTGGCGGCTACATCACCGAGCGGCAAGTGGAGTTGGGGCAAAGCGTGCGTGTCCAGCAGCAGCTCTTCCGGTTGGCCGCCTTTTCGCCGCTCTACGCCGACGTGCACCTTTCCGAGCAGGAAACGGACCTGATCATCCCCGGACAACAAGCCCGTGTTTTGCTGGGAGCGAACGAGAGAGACTCGACGCAGGGCCGCGTCGCCCGGATCAGCCCGATCGTCGACGATTCCACGGGAACGGTCAAAGTGACCATTGAACTGCTGCCGGCCGATCGAAACTTCCGTCCGGGGGCCTTCGTCCGTGTCAACATCCGGACCGACACGCGGCAGAACGCCGTTCTGATCCCCAAGCGGGCCATCCTCGAAGAGGACGGTGAGAACTACATCTTCACGGCCGATGGCGAGACCGCTCATCGGCGCAAGGTCGCCCTCGGCTATGAGAACGCCAGTGAGGTGGAGGTGCGCTCCGGCGTTCGGCCCGGAGAAGCCGTCATCGTGGCGGGACAGGGCAATCTGAAGGAAGGCTCGAAAATCCGCGCGGTTGAAAGCTGACCCCTCGGCGGCCCGTACTCATGCAGATCACCAGGACCGCGATCCGCCGTCCGGTGACCGTGTCGATGTTCGTCGCCGCGGTCATCCTGTTCGGGATCGTTTCACTGCAACGGCTGCCGCTCAATCTTCTACCCGACATTTCCTATCCTTCGCTCACCATTCAGACGGAACTGCCCGACACCGCGCCCGCGGAAATCGAGGCGTTGATCACACGGCCCGTGGAAGAGCAGGTGGGCGTCGTTTCAGGTCTGCGGAGACTTACCTCGATCTCGCGGGCCGATCAGTCCGAAGTCGTCCTCGAATTCGCGTGGAACACGAACATGGACTTCGCGGCCATGGACGTCCGTGAGAAGCTCGACGGCCTGACGATTCCCGAAGACGCCGAGAAGCCCGTCGTGCTGCGCTTCGATCCCTCGCATGATCCGATCATGCGGATGCAAATCTTCGGCGACCTGAGCTTGAGCCAACTGCGCTATCTGGCTGAGAAGGAACTCAAGCAAGGGCTCGAATCGACGGAAGGCGTGGCGGCCGTCAAGGTGCTCGGCGGTCGAGAAGAGCAGATTCGCATCGAGGTCGACGAGAAGCGCCTGGCCGAGTTGGGCATCGCGATCACCGAGGTCACGAATATCCTGCGTCAGGAGAATCTCAACCAGGCCAGCGGCAGCCTCTACGACCAGGATGCCCGCTACATGGTCCGCATGCTCAACGAGTTCCGCTCCGTGGACGAAATCCGGCGCGTCATCGTACGCAACGAGCAGGGACGCAACGTTGTTCTCGGCGACGTGGCGCTCGTCTGGCGGGGCACGAAGGACCGTGAAGTGATCGCCCGGCTCAACGGCCGCGAAAGCGTCGAACTGGCGATCTATAAAGAAGGCGACTCCAACACGGTGACGGTCTCGCGGGACGTCCGCGACAAGCTGGCCGGCATGGAGAAAAGCCCTTTCTACCCGCAGGGCCTGGAGCACGAGATCGTCTTCGATCAAGCCTCGTTCATCAGCGAGTCGGTCAACAACGTTCGCACGGCCGCCATCCTGGGGGGCTTGCTGGCAACCGCCATCCTGTTCATCTTCCTGCGGGACGGCCGCAGCACCCTCATCATCGGCATGTCGATTCCCATCTCGATCATGGCGACGTTCGCGCTGATGCACCAAACCGACATCACGCTCAACATCATGTCGCTCGGCGGGGTGGCCTTGGGCATCGGGATGCTTGTGGACAACTCCATCGTCGTACTGGAGTCGGTGGCGCGTCACCGCCGCGAGGGGGTCTCCCTGGCCGACGCCGCCTATCGCGGGACGAAAGAAGTGGGCCTCGCCGTGACAGCGTCCACTCTAACGACCGTGGCCGTTTTCCTGCCGTTGGTGTTCGTAGAGGGCATCGCCGGCCAGCTCTTCAAGGACCAGGCGCTGACGATCACCTATTCGCTACTGGCGTCGTTGCTGGTGGCGTTGACATTCATCCCGATGGTCCTGGGCCTGCGGATGCGGCAGGGAGAAGCGGAGGAAGTCGACCAGCAGACCAAGACGGAGGACACCGTAGCACAGGCTGAGCCCGTCGGCGGTTTCCGATTGGTGTACCGCGACCTGTCTACGGCAGGCCGCTGGATTGTCTGGGCCGTCTTTTCAGCGGCGATCCCGACGATTCTTTGGGCAGTGCGGTTCGCCGCCAGAGAAATCGGGAGACTCCTGCTCACTCTGATCTCGCCGCTGTTGAAACTGACCCTGCGGGGTTTCGAGTCGTTGTATCTATCCTATCCGCGAGTTCTCGAAACGTCCCTCAACAACAAACCCATCGTTTTCGTCTCCGTCCTCGGACTCGTCGCACTCGCAGCCCTGCTGTACGGTTCGCTGGGCGGCGAGTTGATTCCGCCGCTCTCACAGGGCGAGTTTTCATTCGAGGTCCGCTTTCCCGAAGGCACGCCTCTCGATACGACCGATCGTGTTTTTCACGGCATCGAGAAAAAGGTCGCGGCGATCGACGATGTCCAAACCGTATTTACGAGTGTCGGGGGCAGCAATGAGAATCAGTTCAGCCAAAGCGCCCTCGAGGAGCACTCGGGCCGGATTTTCGTGTTGATGAAAGACCGCGAGAACCGCCAAACCGAGGAGCGGACGATCGCCCAAGTGCGCGAGGCTCTGGCCGGTTATCCCGATGCCGCCTATACATTCGCGCGGCCCACTCTCTTCAGCTTCAAGACGGCGATCGAAGTCGAGGTGTTCGCCTTCGATATCGAAGACCAGCGGCGGGCGGCGTCCATGGTGATCGAGCGGCTGGAGGCGATTCCCGGGCTCAGCGACATCCAAACAACGACGAAGCTCGGCAGTCCCGAAATCCAGGTGCGGTTCGACCGCGATCGGCTGGCGCGGCTCGGTCTGGATGAAACGAGGATCGGCGAAATCCTGCGCAACAAGATTCGAGGCGATGTCGCCTCGCGCTACCGCGAAGAGGACAAGCAGATCGAGATTCTCGTGCGCGCCGACGAGTCACACCGCGATACGATTGCTGACCTCAAGACGCTGGTGATCAACGATCGAGGGACCAGCAATCCGAACCGCGCAACCGGACAGAGCAACGAGCAAAACGGCGGCGGCGCTTCCGCGGTCTCGACGCCGACTTCCGCGCGCTCGGGAGCAGCGAACAACCGAGCCAACAGCAACAGGCGCAGTCAGCAAAACAGACAAGAAGAAACCGAAGAAGAGCAGAATGTCCAAGCCCCTGCAGTGCCGATCAGGCTGGGCGCGGTGGCGGATATCCGCATCGCCCGCGGCCCCGCGGAAGTGCGGCGCATCCGCTCGCAGCGCGCGGCGGTGATTTCGGCGAATCTCGTGGGCCGCGACCTGAACAGCGTCTCCGAGGACATCCGAGCAGAACTGCAGGATCTACGCGTGGAACTACCCCTCAATACGACCGTCGGGCTGGCCGGCCAGAACGAAGAAGCTGAAGAATCATTCCGCAGCCTGCAATTCGCCTTGGCGCTGGCCGTGTTTCTCGTCTACCTGGTGATGGCGTCGCAGTTCGAATCACTGACGCATCCATTCGTGATTCTGTTCACCGTGCCGCTGGCGTTGGTTGGCGTCGTATTGTCGTTGTTCGTCACCGGAACCACCGTGAGCGTGATGGTGCTGTTGGGAGTGATCGTCCTGGCGGGCATCGTGGTCAATAACGCCATCGTCCTCGTGGACTACACGAATCAACTCCGCCGCCGCGGCGCATCGAAGCGGGAAGCGGTGCTGCTGGCGGGACAGGTTCGGTTGCGGCCGATCCTGATGACGACACTCACCACCGTGCTCGGCCTCTTTCCGATGGCTTTGGGTTGGGGCGAGGGTTCAGAGATCCGCGCGCCGATGGCGGTTACCGTCATGGGCGGGCTGATGTTTTCGACGTTGCTGACCCTGGTTCTGATTCCGGTTGTGTATGAAGCCGTCGACCGCGGTCCACACGCCTTGGATTCGGTGGCTGACAGGGACGAGAAACCCGCGGCCGAACAGCGGATGGAGCCCTCCTGGGGGACACTGCGTGAGGAGAGCAACTAGACAATGAGTTCTCCGATCCCAGCCCCGCCGAAGCGCGCCACGCCCTCCGGCATGAGCCACGAATCGGGGAGCCGTCTGGCCGGTTTCTCGGTACGCTACCCCATCACCATCTGCATGGTCTTCGTGCTGTTTCTCACGCTGGGCGGCATCTCCATCTTCAAGATTCCGCTGGTGCTGATGCCGGACATCGAGGGGCCTTTCCTGCAGGTGAGAGTCAGCCACCCTAACAGCACGCCGCTACAGACCCTGGAATCGATCACGAAACCCCTCGAGGAGACGCTTGCGACCATCCCCGGCGTCCAGCGAGCTCAATCCTACGCCTCGCGCAGCAACGGAAGCGTGGAGATGAATTTCAATTGGGGCCGGGAGGTAGGGCTGATTCGGAACGAGGTTCGGGACAAGGTCGATCTGATCCGCAACGAGCTTCCCGACGAGGTCGAACGGATCAACATCTGGAACTGGAACACGGCACAGGCGCCGGTCATGTTCGGAGCATTCTCGTCGGAGCGCGATCTGCGGCAATCGGCGGACTTCCTCGACCTCAAGGTGAAAAAGCCGCTGGAGCGCGTGCCGGGCGTGGCCGAAGTGCAGTTCTGGGGCGTCGGCCGGCGAGAAGTCAACATCGACCTGCGCCTGGATGACATCAAGCGTTACCGCGTGGATGTCGGCCAAATGTTCCGCAAGCTTGACGACATCAACGTCAACCGCTCCCTCGGCCGCGTCGTCGACGGCGAGGTCCAGTACAGCACGCTTACGCAGGGGACGCTTCTCTCGCTCACCGATATCGAGACGGTCCCCGTGAATGACCGGGGACTGCTGTTGCGCGATGTCGCGGACATTCTCTACGAGGCGCCACCTCGTTCCTCGGGGAGCCGCCTGAACGGACAAAACTCGCTGGGGTTCATGGTCCGCAAGACCTCCGAGGCGAACACCCTCGAAGTGACGAACGGCGTGCTCGAAAAGATCGAAGAGTTGAAGAACGACCCGGCGATGGGCGGGATCAATCTCTTGTTGTGGTTCAACCAGGGCAAGGAAATCGTCAAGTCGCTCTCGGGTTTGTTGAGCGCAGGCGTTCTCGGCGCGATTCTGGCCGTTTTCGTACTCGTTCTTTTTCTGCGGCGATTCGATGCGTCGATGATCATCGCCCTGTCGATTCCCTTCTCCATCGTTTCGGCCATCGGGTTCCTCTATTTCAGCGGCAAGAGCTTGAACGTGCTGACGATGCTCGGCCTGATGCTGGCCACCGGCATGCTTGTCGACAACGCCGTCGTCGTGCTGGAGTCGATCTACCAGAAATTGGAAAAAGGCATGGATCGCGTCAAGGCCTCCCGGGTGGGAACACAGGAGGTCATCATGGCGGTCATCGCGGCCACGTTGACGTCGATCATCATCTTCGTGCCGCTGGTTTTCGGTCAAGAGTCGCAGTATTCGATGCTCCTGGGCAATGCCGGGATATCGATCATCTTCGCTCTGCTGTGCTCGCTGTTCATTTCACTGACACTCATCCCGCTGGCGATGGCGCGATTCCTGCGAGTCGACGTGATGTCCCGGCCTCGTTGGCAACGTCAACTCGGGAAGGCGTTCGGCTCTCTGTTCTCACGGACCCGCGATGGCGAATCCATCAAACCGCAAGCCAAGAGCCCGGCGCACGGTGCAGAGGAAGCCGGCACGGTCGCGAGGGGCTATCTGCGGCTTGTCGGTTGGCCCCTTGAGCACCGTGTGCTGGTGGGCCTGGTCCTGGTACCGGCTCTCATTGCGGGCGCCGGCTGGCTGCTCACGTACAAGGTCCCCAACATGACTCCCGAGTCGCTCAACATTCAAGACGTTCGGGTGCGCTACAAATTTACCGAGAACTTCCACTACGCCAAGATCGTCAACGACTACGTCATACCGGTCGAGCAAGTCCTCGAAGAGAACCGCGAGCGCTGGAAGATCAGGGATATCCGGTCGGAATACGACAACAACCGCGCTCACACCGAGATCTTCTTCGACACCGACCTCATCACTCACGACGAGCTCCAGAAGTTCCGCGAAGAGATCGAAGAAAAGCTGCCGGAGATTCCGGGGTCCGAAATCACCCTCGGCAGTCAGCGAGGAGAGGATCGCACGGGCTTTCGCGCGAACTTGTTCGGCGATGATATGGAAACGCTACAGAACCTTGCCGAAGAGGCCAAACGGCTGCTGCTCGACCGTCCAGGATTCACTCGCGTGAGCCTGCCGACCGACAGCGTCGAGGAGGAAGTGCAGATTCGTCTTCATCGTGAGCTGGCGAGGCAGTACGGCATCTCCCCGCAGTCGGTTTCAGAAGTTCTGGGAATTGTGGTCCGCGGTCGGCAAATCCGTGGATTCCGCACCCCCGAAGGCGAAGTCGACATCCTCGTGCAACTTCGGCCGGAGGACCGCGAAGACCTGGACGATCTCAAATCGATGGTCGTCGGAGCCGGTCAGGACGGCGAAACCATCCTGTTGTCGCAAGTCGCGGAACTGAGAATCGAGCAGGTGCCCAGCCGGATCCGGCGAGAAAACCGCAGAACGAATCTCTCCTTCTGGGCGGAATACAGCGGCGGACAGCGCGAGGAGGGCAAGGCCGTCATGACGGAAGTCATGAACCTGCTCGCATACCCGGCCGGATACGGTTGGAGCTACAGCTTCTGGACGAATCAGCAGGACGCCGACCGCAGCGATTTCTTATGGGATATCGGTTTGGCTCTGTTCATGGTCTACTTCGTGATGGCGTCGCTGTTTGAATCGCTGTCCCACCCGTTCGCGATCATGTTCTCGCTGCCGTTCGCGCTGGTCGGCGTGGCGGGCTTCCTCTACGTCACGAACACGCCATTCAACATGATGGCCTGGATCGGCTCGATGGTGCTGATCG
Source organism: Bryobacterales bacterium (assembly GCA_026713545.1). Lineage (GTDB taxonomy): Bacteria > Acidobacteriota > Terriglobia > Bryobacterales > UBA6623 > JAPPLB01. The sequence goes on along the minus strand of JAPOOG010000134.1, from coordinate 20,839 downwards.
GCATTGTCGTCAACAACGGGATCGTGCTCATCGATCACATCAACAACCTGCGGCGCAAGGGACTGCCGCGGTCCGAGGCGATTCGCGAAGGTTGCCGGGAGCGCTTCCGTCCCATCGTGATGACGGCGACCACCACCGTCGTCGGCCTCATGCCCCTGGCCTGGGGCGACAGCGCGATGTTCGAGGTGAAGTATTTCCCGCTCGCCCGCACCGTGATGGGCGGCCTGCTGGCGTCCACCGTGTTGACGTTGATCGTCCTGCCGACCTACTACACGCTGTTCGACGACCTGGGCTCCTGGATGAGGCGCTGCTGGACCTCGACCCGCTCGACGACCTCTCCGCGCCTCGGTCCCAAGCCGGCTTGGCGTTAACCTGCCTTGCTCGTCATCTGACGGGAAAGCGGGCGGCCAGACCGCCCGGCATCATTGGTCCGTAGCCGCTGGCCGGGGAGGCGGCGGCGGCAGGTCAGGGCGTTGCCACTTCCGGCGGGTAGTATCCGGCGCGGTGCCGGATCTCCAGATCCACGTACTTCGTCAGATTGAGCTCGACGCGGATCCTGCGGAACTTGCCGTCGCTGAACGGCTCCGGCGGGACGTAGCCCAGAACATACTGCTTCTGAATGCCGCCCGCCACGTCGCGAATGGCATCGAACAGCGCCTGCAGCTGCGCGGCGTTGTACTCACCCGTCCCGACGGTGTAGACGAAGTTGCCAGCGTCCTGCGGTTTGGAGAGATAGCCGGAGACGTCTTTATGCACGTTGTCCATCGGTTGCACGATGCGTCCGCCGGTCGCTTCAGCGAGTTGGAACAGGTTCTTTTCTTCTTTCTCGTGAAAGCCCCAGGCGACCGTGCTCAAGCCGTGGATGGTCACCTGGTGTCGCTGCGCGACATAGAGGACTTCCTCCAGGCTTCGCTTACTGACGTTATCGTGGCCATCACCGATGATGACGATCACTTTGCGCGGCTCGCCGGGACCCTTGTACTCCTCGGACGCGAGGTACTTCGTGCAGGCTTCGTAGATGGCGTCCAGCATCGCACTGCCGCCGCCGTGCTTGACCTTCTCGAGTCGCTCGGAGATCAAGTACGCATCGTCGGTCATCTTGACGAGCAGATCCACTTCCATGTGGTAGCCCATCAGGAATCCGCGGTCACGCCCGCCTTCGGGAATCAACTGGAAAGCGAGGTCGCCGATCGAATCCTTGTACGTCTTGTAGTAGAGACGCGCCCGGTTGCTCTGATCGATGAGAAGGCCCACCCGCAACGGCGGCATGTTCTCGATGTCGTTGCTCTTGGTCAGATACCGAATCTCAACCCTCTGGCCATTCTCCCAAACCTTGAAATCGTCCTTGTTCAGGTCGACCAGGAATCGCCCCTCGCTATCCGTCACGGAAACCGGCACGTTGACCACGTTGACGTCAACCTGAATCGTCGAATCGGGATCGACTTCTGCTTCTTGGGCCCCGAGCACGGTGACCCAAACCAACAGGATGATACCCATCGCTTTGCGCATGGCCGTCTGAATCCGCAATCATTCTACCCCAAGTCCATGAACCGGGCGTAACCTGCCTCACAAAGCGCCCGGCCGGAGTCAATACATATCCGGTTCACCCGGCGGACGCGTCTTCCAGCGCCGGTGGATCCAAAGCCACTGCTCGGGGTATTCGCGGACCGCCTCTTCGATAACCTTCTGACAACGCTGCGTGTTCTCCGCCAAGTCAGCCTCCTTGTTGCCGGTGTCCACCATCGGGACTGGCGGACTGAAGCGGAGGGAGTGCTTCCGGCGCTTCTCGTTCCAGAATGCGAAACCGGGAACGACCGGTGTTTTCGTCCGCATGGCGAGGCGGACGATTCCGCTGGTCGCGCTCGCTCGCTGACCGAAGAACTCCACGAACACACTATCGTCGCCAGCGGTGTTCTGGTCGACCAGGACCCCGACCGCCTCGTTCTCCCCAACGGCTTTGAGCGCCCGGCGAGCGAACTCCTGCTTGTGAATCAGACGGTTTCCCGAGCAGACGCGCCGCCGCTCCACGAAGCGATCGAAGTAAGGGTTATCGAGCGCCCGCACGACGACATGCAAGGGATGGCCGTGAAGGCCGTGTGCGTGAGCGCTCAGTTCCCAGTTCCCCAGGTGCGCCGTAAGATACAAGACGCCGCGGCCCTGCCGGGTCGCTTCTTCGTAGTGTTCGTAGCCCTCGTAGTCGAGCCACTCCCCGACGTTGCCCTGATCGATGTGCGGCATGCGCGCGACAGACAGCAAGACGCGGCCCAGGTTCTGATAGACGCCGCTCACGACTTCCCGGCGGCGGCTCGCGGACATGTCGGGAAACGCCAGCCGCAAGTTGCGGTCGGCGATCCGGCGCCATTGCGGCGTCACCGCGTGAGCCAGCCGCCCAAGCCCAGCGGCCAACCCGCGAGCGAGAGGCTGCGGCAACCACTGCAAGGCCTGGAGAATCGGCCAGGCGGCCACGTATTCAGCCCCGTTCCGCAGTGCGCCGCGCCGCGCCATCCCTACACCAAGATAGCGCCGGCGGCTGGCCGCATGGTCCGGCTTCTATCAATCCGGCGGCTGAAAAACGGGCCGGGAGGTGAGGAAAATACCCCGCTGCCGGGTGAAAGGAAGCGGGCTTGAGCTGGCATAGCAGGGGCTGGTTGCCGCACCGCGGTGGTAGAATACTCGCCGGTGAAACGCTGATGAGACTCGGCCTCGTTACCTACAACATCGCCCGCAACTGGGATATCGAAACGATCATCAAGCTGCTCGAAGCCGCCAAGTGGGAGGCGGTCGAGCTGCGGACAACCCACGCTCATGGCGTTGAACCGTCCCTGTCGCCGCAAGAGCGGGAGAAGGTGCGGGACCGGTTCCTGCGAAGCAAGGTCCGACTGCTGAGTCTGGGCACGGCGTGCGAATACCACTCACCGGACCCGTCCGTCGTTCGGCGGAACATCGAAGAGACGGCGAGCTTCGTCGATCTGGCGCACGATCTGGGGTGTTGGGGGATCAAGGTGCGGCCGAATCGCCTGCTCGAAGATGTGCCGTGGCGCGTCACGCTGCAACAGATCGGCGAGGCGCTGCAGGAGTGCGGCGACATCGGCGCGCGCAAGGGCGTCGAGATCTGGGTCGAGGTGCATGGCAGAGGCACACAGAATCCGATTCACATGCGAACGATCATGGACGTGTGTTCGCACCCCAGTGTGGGCATCTGCTGGAACTCGAATCCGGGCGAGGTCATCAACGGCTCGATCAAAGAGCCGTTCGAGCTGCTGCGGCCGTTCATCAAGAACGTCCACATCAACCGGCTGGCCAGCGATTACCCTTACCGGGAGTTGTTTGGACTGCTGCGCAGCAGCGGCTACGAGCGCTACTGCCTGGCCGAGGTGGCCGAGAGCAAGGAGCCGGAGCGGTTTCTGCAATATTACCGGGCTCTCTGGAATGAGCTGAACAGGAACCGGGCTTAGATGGGCTGGTATGCCCGTTGCGCCGCGCGCGGCCGGCAGACGGGAAGGACTCCGGAGCAGGTCTCGCGGGATGGCGGCTGACCCTGCATCGCTGGGCCGCCCCGCTTGGAAGAGGATCCGCGGCGCCTTCTGAACTCCGCAGCCCGCTAAAGCGGCCACCGGGCATCCCTTGAAGAGCCGCTTACAATTGGACTGAGACGTGCTGCGGCCGGAGGCGAGAGAGCCGGACTGAAGCACCCCTCCCGCTGATGCCCCGTCGTGCTCATCCCCTCATCCTGTTGCCGGCGGTCCTGATGTGCCTAGTGTCCGGAGTGCAGGCGCAGCAAAGGAGCGCCGCGACCTACAGGGTGACCTTCCGGGGAACCTGGACCACCGCCGTCACGCCCGGCGGCGTTCCATCCGGAGCGCATTTCACGACCCTGATCGGCGGCGTTCACAACTCCGACGTGACCTTCCTGAGAGAGGGAGGCATGGCCAACGCGGGAGTCGAGCTCATGGCGGAACTCGGGGGAACACGCATCCTGACGAATGAAGTCCGGGCCGCCGAACCGAATGCGCTCTCCGTCATACGGGGCAGCGGAAATATCGGCCCGACAGGCTCGTCGACCATCAACATGGTCACGCTCACGACCGATCATCCCGGAGTCACCCTGCTCACGATGATCGCGCCGAGCCCGGACTGGTTCGTGGGCGTCTTCGGGCGGTCTCTGCTCGACGATCAGGGCGGCTGGTTGCCGTCGCTCGTGGTGAACCTGTACCCGTGGGACGCAGGGACCGAGGACGGAACCGAGTTTTCCCTGTCGAATCCCGCGACCTCTCCGCAGGGAGTCATCACGAGCCTGAGAGGGAAGGGCAAGTTCTCGAACGAGCGGATCGCGACCCTGACTTTCACTCGACAGTCGGTCAACACCGCGCCGTCGTTCACCAGCGAAACGAGCTTCGAGGCGGACGAGAACCAGACGGCGGCCGGCGCTCTGATCGCCGCGGATCCTGACAACGGCGACATGGTCGCCTATGCGATCACCGGCGGCGCCGACGCCCCGAAGTTCGATATCGGTTCAACGACGGGCGTTCTGACCTTCAAGACGCCGCCGAACTATGAGAGAGCGGCCGATGCGGCCAGCACGGATCCCCTCAACGAGGCGGGGAACAACGAGTACATCCTGACCGTGACGGCGACCGGCGGCACGGACGACCGGGCGATGACGGCCGAGCAGACGATCGCCGTCAACGTGCGCAACCTGGACGAAACCGGAACGGTCAGCTTCTCTCAGGTTGGGGATTCCATCAGGACGAAGTTGAGCGATCCCGACGGGGGTGTGAGCGAAGAGAGATGGCAATGGGCCAGATTCTCGGACCGCATCACGGGATGGGTGGATATCAGCGGCGCCACGGCAGACCGATACAGCCCATCCAGCGACGACGAGGAAATGTACCTGCGAGTCACGGTGTCCTACAACGACGCGCAAGGTTCTGGCAAGCAGGCCCAGGGCGTAAGCACCTTCGAGATCAGCCCACCCGATCTCCGGGTCGAGACCCTCGTTTCAGGCCTGTCCATCCCCTGGGACATCGCCTTCACGCCCGACGGGACGATGCTGTTCACCCAGCGAGGAGGTGTGCTGAGCAGTCGGCTCGTCGACGGCACGGTCCAGACCATCGACGCCGAGTTCGGCGACTTGTTCGCCCGCGGAGAGACCGGGTTGATGGCGGTCGTCGTTGATCCCAATTTCATCTCCAACCGGCGCTTGTACACTTGTCAGGGCCACGTCGGTCCCGAAGTCCAGGTGATCTCCTGGACGATCAATGCCGTCTACAGCGCGGCCACCCGAGTCGCCGATCCTCTTGTCGGGGGCATGCCCACCGCCACCAGCGGCCGTCACGGCGGCTGCCGTCTGCGGTTCGGACCCGAGGGCTATTTGTGGATCGCGGCCGGCGACGGGGCATCGGGGAGGGTCCCGCAGGATCTGACTTCACTCGGAGGGAAGGTCCTTCGAGTCGACGTATCGACTGGCGCCGGGGCGCCAACCAATCCTTTCGCTTCATCGCCACGGGTCTACACCTATGGCCACAGGAACGTGCAGGGTTTGGCTCTCCGCTCGGGCACGAGCCAGATGTGGTCGGTGGAGCATGGACCGAGCGTGGACGACGAGATCAACCTACTGGCCCCCGGCCGAAACTACGGCTGGGATCCCGTGCCCGGCTACAACGAACGGGTTCCCATGACCGACTTGGTGAAGTTCCCTGACGCTGTTGAGGCCAAGTGGTCGTCGGGGTCGCCGACCCTGGCCACCAGCGGGGGCATCTTCCTCGAGGGCGAGCAATGGGGTGTCTGGGAGGGCCGACTGGCGGTAGCCACGCTGAAGGACAGCAAGCTGCGCCTCTTCGAGTTCACTCCGGACGGCGCCTTTGTGAGTCAGGTCGTCGTACCCGAACTCGACGGCGAATTCGGCCGTCTCCGGACCCCGATGGCGGGCCCCGACGGCACCTTGTATGTGACCACTTCGAACGGCGGCGGGGGGGACCGGATCCTCAGGATCGCCCCCGACGTGACGACAGCCACACCTGCACCGCCACCAGCCGGGGACGGACCTTCTGTACCGGACGCGCCGGAGAACCTGACGGCGGCAGGCGGGGACGGCCTGGCCGTGCTGAGATGGAACGCGCCGGAGAACGACGGCGGCGCAGAGATCACCGATTACGAGTACCGCAGCGACCGCAACAACCCCTGGATTTCCACCGGCTCCACGAACACCACCCATACAGTCACCGGCCTCGTCAACGGCGTCAGCTACGTATTCCAGGTGCGGGCGGTCAACAGCATCGGCAAGAGCCTTGCTTCCAACCAAGCCGAGGCTACTCCGGAAGTGACAGGAGATCAGATCTATTACTTCCCCCATCTTGCCGTGGGAGCGAGTTGGCAAACCACGATCACCTTGATCAACTACTCCCCCGAGGAGGTTACCTGCCAAACTGATTTCCATTCCGATCAAGGAAGTCCGCTGATGGTCTCGTTTGCCGGACTCGGACCGGTCGTCAGCCGGATCGACCTTCTGCCGCCCCGGGGGTCCGTTCACGAGGAGACCAACGTCGAGCTGAACGCTCCGCATGTGTCCGGCTGGGCGCGGGCCACCTGCTCCGGGCCGGTGAAGGCTAGCCTTCTGTTTCGCCGGCACGACAGCGATGGGATTCCCGTGGCGGAAGCGGGAGTCAATGCGGCGACCGTTCCGGCAAGCCGCTTCGTCACCTTTGCCGAGCAGCAAGAAGACAAGGCCGGGACTGGAGTCGCCTATGCCAACCCTTCCTCCACAGAGGCCCTCATCACGTTTACGGCCAAGGACGCAGCGGGGCAGAGGCTGGCCAGTGAGGATCTTACGGTGCCGCCTGGAGGGCATGGCGCACAAAACATGGCGGAGCTGTTCGGTCTCAGCAGCTTTAGCGGATCGCTCGAAGTTACCTCCACGGCTCCCGTCGTCAGTCTGTCGCTCAATGCCGAAGCCGCTCCCGTGTTCTCCTCCCTGCCTCCGGGAGAGCCGGACGCCGCCGCGCAGGGACCGGCTACGTATTACTTCCCTCATCTTGCCGTGGGAGAGAGTTGGCAGACCACGATCACCTATATCAACGACTCCCCGGAGGACGTGACCTGCCGGACCGAATTCATTTCGGACCACGGAAATCCGCTGCTGGTCTCGTTTCCGGGACGCGGACCGGAAACCAGCCGGACCGACGTGCTGCCGCCCGGCGGGTCGGTTCACGAGGAAACCGATGTAGAGCTGAGCGCTTCGTTTGCGCCCGGCTGGGCGAAGGCTGCCTGCACGGGGCCGGTGAAGGCCAGTCTTCTCTTTCGCCGGCACGACAGCGAAGGGGAGCCCGTGGCGGAAGCCGGAGTCAATGCGGTGGCCGTTCCGGCCACACGCTTCGTCACCTTTGCCGAGCAGGAGGAAGGCAAGGCCGGGACCGGAGTCGCATATGCCAACCCATCCACCACGGTAGCCCACATCACCTTCACTGCCAGGGACGCGGCGGGACAGGTGCTGGCGATCGTCGATCGGACCGTATTGCCCCAAGGACATGAGGCGCAAAATATGGCGAACCTGTTTGGCCTCGACAGCTTCACCGGATCGCTCGAAGCCACCTCCTCGGAGCCGATCGTCAGCCTGTCGCTCAATGCCGAAGCCGATCCCATATTCTCCTCCCTGCCTCCGGGGGAAGTGGATAAGCCCGCGCCGTAATCCGCCGGGTCAAGCCAGACTCCACGGTAGACCATACGGGATACGGGGACGATCACCGTCATCGCGGGCGCCGGACTTTTCACAGGCAGCCTGCGACCGCCGTCCGAGGATGCGCTACATGCGGGCAGATGGGGACTCCCAGAACCTGAGCGAGTTGCGGTGGCTATGATGAGTTCCCATGCCCGAAAAGACGTATAAAGATCCGGAACTGGCTCTCAACCGCATCTACACCAGAAGTGGCGACCAAGGTGAGACGCGGCTCGTTAACGGACGGCGCATCCTGAAAGACGACCTCAAGATCGAAGCCTACGGCACGGTCGATGAGTTGAACTCTTTCGTGGGAACGGCTTGCGTTTCCGCGCGCGAGATGGCCACGGCATCGAATGAGATGGGCCGTCTGGCGGACACCCTGGTTCGGGTGCAGCACGAGCTGTTCAACCTGGGTTCGATTCTGGCCACCGACCCTGTGGAGATTCAGCCCAAGCAGGCGCGGGTCACTGCAGCGGACGTACTGCAACTCGAAGCCGAGATCGACGAGATGAACGCGAGCCTCGAAAGACTGCGTTCGTTCGTGCTGCCGGGCGGCTGCCGCCTCAACACCGAGCTGCACGTCTGCCGCGCCGTCTGCCGCAGGGCGGAGCGGATCGTCATCGCTCTCTCGCGGAATGAGGATGTTCCCAAGGACGCCATCTGCTACCTGAACCGGCTGAGCGACGCGTTCTTCGTTTGGAGCCGTTGGGTGTGCGGGCAACTCGGCGTTAACGAAGTTCTGTGGCAACCGAATCAGGGAGCTTCGGGAAGCAGGGATTGAGAATCGGCATTTGTTCCTGCCACTCGGCTATCGAGACAACGCCAAGCCGCTATCCACCGGAGCCCGGACCCTTACGGGCTCGCCGCCGACAGGCTGTGCGGTCCGCGAGTTCCAGCGGGTACAATGCCTGCCATGCATCGCCGAGACTTCGTTGCCCTGGGGGGATCAGCAGCGGCCGCTTTGGCCGGCTGCGCTGTCAACACTCCTCCAGACCTCTCCGCGGAGAAGATCACGGTCACCGGACTTGAGACCTTTCGCGTCCGCGTGAACCGCCGCGGGAACTGGGTGATCCCGCGGATTCAGACCAGCGTGGGCGTGACCGGCATCGGCGACGCGTCGCACGCGGGCCGGGACGATCCCCAACTCGCGAAACTCCAGGAGTATTTCGAGTTGATCAAGGGCCGCAGTATCTACGACATCGAATGGCTGCGGAAAAAGGTCCATCCGGAATTCGCCGCGAACAAGCGGGCGACCTCCTGTGCACTGAGCGGAATCGAGCAGGCTCTCTACGACGTTCAGGGGAAGGTCGCGGGCGTCCCGACGTTTCAGCTCTTCGGCGGAAAGCTGCGCGACAGCGTGCGCAACTACGCCAACATCAACCGCTCGACCGACGAGCGCACGCCCGCGGGGTTCGAGACCATGGCGCGGAGCGCCGTCGAAGCGGGCCTCGACGCCGTCAAGCTGGCCCCATTCGACGGCATGCGGAACAAGGAGACCGCCGCGGACCGGGAGGCTTTCACGCAACTCGGCATCGATTGCGCCCGAGCGGTGCGGGGAGTCTTGGGAGAGAGCGGCGACCTGCTGATCGACGCGCACAGCAACTTCGATCTTGAAAAAGGGCTGGACCTGGCGAAGCGATTGGAGCCGCTGCGTCTTTTCTGGTTGGAGGAAGTGTCGCGACCGCTCGAGAATCTGGCGGCGATCAACGAAGCGGCCGCCATGCCGACGGCCGGCGGGGAGTCACTGTTCGGCCTGGAGTCGAATGGGCGTTATATCGCGGCGAAGGCCGTCGATATCCTCATGCCGGACGTCAAGTACTGCGGAGGCATGCTGGAGCTCAAGAAGATTTCCGCACTGGCCGAGGCGGCCGGGCTGACGGTGGCACCCCACGGCCCAGCGAGTCCGGTGGGGAACATGTCGGCGGCCCATATCTGCGTGGGCATGCCGAACTTCCTCATCCTCGAGTACGCCCATGGAGAAGTCCCGTGGCGCTCCGAGCTGGTGGATCCGCCCGAGGCGATGGAGAAGGGATACCTGACGGTATCGGATCAACCGGGGCTGGGATATGACGTGAACGAGGCGGTCGCAATAAAGTATGCCGCAACCTGATGGAAACAGAGAGGCCTTCATATCTCATCAGTTGACGCCCGCAGCATGCGATTCGACCGCCATGACTTCTTTGCGCTTGCTTGCCGCGCATAATGTACGGCTCAAGTGCACCTGCGCGCGCCAAACGGCTCGCGGCTCGTCCTGACGGCCCTCTCACGCACTTCGCTCCCGCACGTGGTGAGACATGAAGGCCAGGGTTTCGTGCAGCCGACCTTACGTTTTCGATGAAGTCGCCTCAATGCGAATCGTCCAATGGAACCGACCGCCAGGATCGAGGCGAATCAAGCCCTGTTGTGACACGAGCGAGTTCTGAAGCCCGACCCAGGGTTCGGGGCTGAAGAAGCCAGCGGGAGCGTCGCCCCACAGGTTGTAGAGGATGATCGGTGGGCCGGGGACCTCGGACGCAGTGTGACTCATGCGGATCATCAGTCCGGCGGGGTCGCGCAGTTCAACGTAGGGCTCAGCGGCATAGTTGGTAAGCGAAACCGCGACCCGCCGCTCGAAATCCCCTAGCTCGATGCCATCGGCGTGGGAGCGGGAGCGTGTCTCACCGGTGGGAATGCCATAGTCGGTCTTGAGGATCTCTTCTTGCGAGGGCGCAACGAGAAGAACCTTGCCGGGGTCACCTCCGGGAATGAGCGGCGTCACAAATGTGATGTGGTTCCCGATGGAGAACGGCATCGGATCGTCGTTTTCGGTGTCGGCGGCGACTTCGTAACGGATCGCGAGTATCCCCCCGGCAAGCTCATATTCGACCGCGAGTTCAAATCCAAACGGATACATGTCGCGGGTTTCAGGGGTATCCCCCCACACGAGCAGAGCGCGGACTCCTTCCCGCTCCGCAACGCTGCTTTGGACCCTCCAGGCGAAGTCGCGCGCGAAGCCGTGAATGGGCATCGGATAGCGCCGCCCCTTCCACTCCCAAGCACCGCCGTGGAACACTTCGCCGGTCTTGCGACGCTCTTCGAGGTCGGCCGGGAAGTTGCGGCCGGTCGCCGGCCAGAGCAGTGGGGCCTTGCCTGTCCAGCCGTCGCGGGGCGTATAGTCGCGCCCTAGATAGAGCGTCTCGAGCAGCTCCTGCCCGTAGCGGACGCGCAGGCTGCTTAATTCGCCACCCCGCGACGGGGCGATGCCTGCTTCGACGCCCGCCTCCGTGTCCCGAAGGATGATCAGCGAGACCGGTTCGACGCCAGCGGCCTGCCCCTGGTCAAGTTCGTAGCGCGCCGGGTTGGCGCAAGCAACCAATGCCAACAAAATCACGGCGTTGGCCAGACACAACCTGATGCGCGGTGGATGCTTCCGAGATGCAGTCATGAAGCAGTAACGCCGTACAGCCTAGCATCCCGGCCGCCGCCGCCGAGAACCGTCCCGCCCGCAAGCGCCTCTATCTACCGTCCGCTGCAGTTTTCTCCGCAAGAGGGCCGTCCCTGCCGAGTTCGAGTGTGGGCTAGGATGGTGACATGCATGCCCGGCGGAGCAGGCCGAACAAGAGGGCGTGAGGTCCGCGGTCACTCTACGAAGCGGGTTGCTCGCCGGCCGGCCCCAAGAATTGCTGCCGGGCGCGACACCTGTGGTTATCCCGCGATCGAGGTCTCTGTCCCTGCGGTCGCAGGCGCTGTACGAAAGGTTTCCGAGACTGCTGCATCCTCGCTCTGGCAGCGGTCATAGGCGCGGGTAACCGCTTCACGCTAGAGTAGGTTCTCCGGCTATGAAGGCGCTCGTCCTCGAAGAATACAAGAAGCTGGTCATCAACGACGTTCCCGAACCTGCGGTCGCTCCCGGCGAAGTTCTGATCCGGGTGCACTCCTGTGGTATCTGCGGAAGTGACGTGCATGGCTACGACGGGAGCTCCGGCCGGCGCATTCCGCCGATCGTCATGGGACACGAGGCGTCCGGCGTAGTCGTCAAACTGGGCGCGGGCGTCAACGGGTTCTCCGAGGGAGATCGGGTCACCTTCGATTCGATGATCTCCTGCACGCGTTGCCGCTTCTGCCGCTCAGGAGCGCCAAATCTCTGTGACGACCGGACGGTGCTGGGCGTTTCTTGCGAGGACTACAGCCGCAATGGCGCTTTCGCCGAATACGTGAACGTTCCTGCGCATATCGTTTTCAAGGTACCTGACTCGCTGCCATTCAACGAGGCGGCCATGGTCGAGCCGGTCTCGGTCGCCGTCCACGCCGTGAACCTGACGCCGGTCCGGCTCGGCGCCACGGCGCTCGTCGTCGGCACGGGCATGATCGGCCTGCTGACCGTCCAGGCCCTGCGCGCCGCAGGCTGCGGGGCGGTCATCGCCGCTGACCTCGACGACGGCCGACTCGAGGCCGCCAGGAAGATGGGTGCCGATATCACGCTCAATCCCAAGTCGACCGACGTCCTCGAAGCGACGAAGGAAATCTCCGGAGGCGCGGGTGTAGATATCGCCATGGAAGCCGTCGGAGTGGAAGTCACCGTCGCAACCGCCATCAACAGCGTCCGCAAGGGCGGGTCGGTGACGCTGATCGGCAACATCACGCCGAAGATCGGTTTCGGATTGCAGTCCGTCGTGACGCGGGAGATCGCCGTGCGTGGTTCATGCGCGTCATCAAACGACTACCCGGCCTGCCTCGACCTGATGGCGGGTGGCGCGATACGCTGCAGCGACCTGATCAGCGCGGCCAAGCCGCTGGAGGACGGTCCGGTCATGTTCGACCGCCTCTACAACCACGAGCCGGGGCTGACAAAGGTCATCCTCAACCCCGTAGCCTGAGCCGGGAGGCAGCTGCGATACAATCGGGGCTGCTCGGCAATGACGGTTCGGGTGCTTTTTTTTGGGCTACTGAAGGATGTGGTGGGGCGGTCGGAGGACACCGTGTCGCTTCCGGCCGACGCGACAATAGGAACGTTATTTACGAGCTATGCGTCTCAACATCCGAAACTTCACGAGATGGCCGACAGTATCGCCCTGGCTCGAAACCACGAGTTTGCCGACCCGGAGGTTGCTCTGAGCGACGGCGATGAAGTGGCCTTGATGCCGCCCGTCAGCGGCGGTGCGGATGTGCCTGACGGATGGGTTGGCGCGGCATCGGACGGTAATGGCAGTTTCTACGCCCTGACGAGGAAGCCGATTGACAGCCCCGCGTTGGCGCGGCGGATGGTGAGCGGCGCGGACGGGGCGGTGATCACCTTCGAGGGTGTCGTCCGGAACAACAGCGGCGGACGAACGACGAAGTATCTCGAATACGAGTGCTATGCCCCGATGGCTCTGAAAACGATGCAGCAACTCGGACAGGAGATTGTGGAGCACCACGCCATTCACCGCATTGCAATGGTACACCGCCTGGGGCGTCTGGCGATTGGCGAGGCGAGCGTGTCGATCGTCGTCGTGGCGGCACATCGGCAGGAGGCTTATGAGGCAAGCCTGGAGGCCATCAATCGACTGAAGAAGATCGTTCCGATTTGGAAGAAGGAATACTTCGAGACCGGCGAAGCGTGGGTCGAAGGCGACTGGGAAGAGGCGCTGACGCGCTCCGCTGAGGCGCCCCCGTGAAACTTCTTCTCCTCACCGGAGCGGTCTTGTTGTCCGGGATCATGGCCGTGCTACGGGCAGAGAGTGCTCCGGAAACAACGTTTTCGGTCGACGTCAACCTAGTCAACCTGCTGGTCACGGTGAAAGACACCAGCGGGGGCTCGATCGCGGACCTGGCTGTGGAGGACTTCACCGTTGTCGATGGCGGCAAGGAGCAGGAAATCGTGGTATTCGAGAAGCGCACGAACCGGCCGCTGTCGGTTGTGCTGATGCTCGATACCAGCCTCAGCACGGCGAAGGAGCTGCAGTTCGAGCAGGAATCGGCGGAGCGTTTCTTCAAGCGCCTGCTCGGTAGCGGTTCGCATGCGGACGACCGGGTCTCTGTGTTGCAGTTCTCCGACTTCGTCGAAATCCTCACAAGCTTCACGCGCTCTGAGAAACGCATAAAGAAAGCACTGAGCCTGGCAAAGCGGGGGGGCGGCACCTCAATGTATGACGCGGTATTCCTGGCCGCGCGGCACCTCAAGAGCCGTCAGGGGCGCCGCGTGATGGTGGTGATCACCGACGGGGGCGATACAACAAGCTACACTCCGTTCGGCGAGGCGTTGGAAGCAACACATAACATCGATGCAGTGCTATACGGCATCATCGTCATTCCGATTCGCAGCGACGCAGGGCGCAACACGGGCGGTGAGAATGCCTTGAAAACGCTGGCGGCAAACACCGGCGGTGCGACGTTCGTGCAGTACGCGAATGAAAACCTTGATGATTCATTCCATCAGATTTTCGACAACCTGCGGACGCAGTATCTGCTGGGCTACTACCCGCCGGAGAGGGATTCGGATACGGAGCGGTTTCGCAAGATTCAGGTTTCGGTGAAACGACCCGCGGCACAAGTATTGTCGCGGAACGGATATTATTTGTCGGCGGCCGCGACTCGGCGGCCCTCGAACGCGCGCATCAGCATCCGCCGGAAGCCGCGCCCGCCGCAGGGAACGTCGACTCCGCCGGAGAAAAACCAGCCGTGAACCGTCCCTCTCACAAGAAGCGGCCGCTCGACGGCGGCGGCCCATAGCAACCGCCCCGGAACAAAGCGAAGGCATCGACGGGCGCTTCCAGGGAAGAAACGTTCGCCGAGGCGGGCTACCCGAAGCAGTTCTTGGAGGAGGTAACACCCGTCGTCTGCCCCTGCGCGATAATGAGGAGTTCGCGGGCGGTATGGAATACTGCGACGCTCACTTCATTCGGCTGACGCGCAAACAGGGGCCAAGCCACATGCGGGAGATCAAGTACCTGAGAGAGCGGAAGAAGACGGCTTCCTGAGCAGGCTTCCAGAGTGCACCCGGTCTGCTCTCGGGGACAGCCGATGGGCAACGTGGACTACCTATCCGTAGCTGTCGATATTGCTCGCGAAGTGGGTCCGCTGCTGTTGCAACACTACGAGCAGCGCGTCGCGGTTGAATACAAGGGCGAGTTCAATCTGGTAACGACAGCCGATCGGGCCGCTGAGTCTCTGATCGTGGAGCGGCTGCGCAACCGGTTTCCGACGCACTCGATCGTGGCGGAGGAAGGCGGCGGAGTCGACCAGGACCCAGACTATGTATGGTACGTCGATCCACTTGACGGCACGACGAACTACGCCCACCGTTTCCCCGCCTTCGCGACGAGTATCGGGCTCGTATACCGGGGGGCACCGATTGCGGGGGTGGTTTACGATCCTCTTCGGGACGAGATGTTCTGTGCGGAAAAGGGTGCGGGAGCCTACTTGAACCATCAACGCCTGAAAGTGTCGAGCACGTCTCGGATGAGCGAAGGATTGTTTGCCACGGGTTTCCCAAGCGGGCGGCGTCACAAGGAGATGAACATCCACTTCTTCCACCAAGTGTCGATGCTCAGCCACGGAATCCGCCGGGCGGGCTCGGCGGCGCTCGACCTTTGCTCGGTTGCCGCCGGGCGTCTGGAAGGCTTCTGGGAAATTGGCCTGAATTCTTGGGATGTCACCGCCGGGCTGTTGCTCGTCGAGGAAGCCGGGGGCAAGTACGGAGACATGCGCGGCGGCCCCTACGAGCTGGGCGGTGTCGAGTTGCTGGCCACGAACGGCCGTGTCCACGGGGAGATGGTCGATCTTTTTTACGAGATCTACGAGGGGCGGTACCGCTTTCCGCTCATTCCCATATCCTGACGGCGCGTGGCCAATGACTTCGGGGCATGGCCACCCCCGGTAAAAACGCTTTCCTTGCAGCGTGTTAGCG
This sequence comes from Bryobacterales bacterium, assembly GCA_026713545.1. Lineage (GTDB taxonomy): Bacteria > Acidobacteriota > Terriglobia > Bryobacterales > UBA6623 > JAPPLB01. Next base: position 5,258 of record JAPOOG010000134.1, on the reverse strand, counting down.
TCTTGCGCCTCTTTTGGACGGATGCTACTCTGTTGAGTTTGGCTGTTGCCGATGGGTTTCTCCTTCGGAGGACAGCGGGGAAAGTGTGCACTTCTATGGACCGAATCGTGGATCTGATCCGAGCCAAGCGCGACGGAGAAGAGCTGACACAGGAAGATTTCGAACGGCTTGTCAACGGATACACGCGCAACGAAATTCCCGACTACCAAATGGCCGCATTCCTGATGGCCGGATATTGCAACGACTTCAGCGATGCAGAGGCGACGGCGCTCGCGACGGCAATGCTGAACTGCGGACAGCGGCTGGATATGAGCGATGTCCCGACGCCGCGGGTCGACAAACACTCGACGGGGGGCGTCGGCGACAAGGTTACGCTGATCGCCGCCCCGACCGCCGCCGCCGCGGGAATCTACGTGCCGATGATCACCGGCCGGGGCCTCGGTCACACCGGAGGCACGCTGGACAAACTCCAGTCCATCCCAGGCTTTCGTACGCAGCTCTCGATGAGCGAATTCAAAACGCAAGTCAAAGAGTTGGGGTTGGCGTTTACCGGTCAGACCGACGAGATCTCTCCAGCGGACAAACGGCTCTACGCATTACGAGACGTGACGGGAACCGTCGAGTCATTGGCGCTGATCGCAGCATCCATCATGTCGAAGAAGCTTGCCGAAGGACTCGACGCATTGTTGCTCGACGTGAAGGTAGGCCGTGGCTCCCTCATCAGGGGCCGCAGCGAAGCCCGTAAGCTCGCGCAATTGATGATCTCGATCGGGCGGCGCATGAACCTCACAGTCCAGGCGCTGCTGACCGACATGGATCAACCGCTCGGTTTCACCGTTGGAAACGCGTTGGAAGTCATGGAAGCGTCACAGACCCTGCAAGGCCAGGGCCCGCCGGATTTGACGGGGCTTTCGACGGAATTAGCGGCTCGGATGATCTATTTAGGCCAGTCCTCGCGGTCGATCGAAAGCGCACGTGATCAAGCGCAACAATTGCTGGCGGACGGTAGCGCGATTACGAAGCTTCGGGACATCATCGCAGCGCAGGGCGGCGATCCGGAGGTCGTGTATCGGTTCGATCTGCTGCCGAACGCTTCGGGCGAGCAGATTGTCAGTTCGCCGCGCGACGGGTACATCAGCCGCATCAACGCGGACGACATCGGCCGCGCCGCCGTCATGCTGGGCGCGGGCCGGGATAGCATGGACGATCCGATCGACCCGGCCGTAGGAGTCATCCTGCAATCGAAGGTGGGCGATCAGGTCGTGGCGGGACAGCAGCTCTGCGCCCTCTACTATACCGACGAAACAAACTTGTCCGAGGCGGTCCAACTCGTGGAAGATGCGTTCCGCCTGTCGGTGAATCCGCCTGAACCGCGCGACTTGATTCTCGACTTGGCCCAGTAGGTCGTATAAGACCCTCGCTGGAAAACTGTAGCGGATGGAGTGAGCAGCGATGAAGGCCGCGGACCCAGGAAGGCGAGAGCTGCGCTAGGAGTTCTTGACTGCAAGCGTGTAAGGTGCTCGATCCATGGGACTGATCGGTCTCGTTCTTCTTCTTGGACTGGCCTACGGGCTTTCGAGAGACCGTGGTGCAATTCGGCTGTCGACGGTGCTCTGGGGCCTGGGGCTTCAACTCACGCTGGCGATCCTGGTGCTCAAGACGCCGTTCAGGAAGGTCTTTCAAGCCATCGGCGCCACCGTTAACCGCATGATGCTGTTAGCAGAGGCAGGAACACAGTTCGTGTTCGGCGATTTGGGCAGTTCCCAGGGGCCGATCGGGACCGTCCTCGCGTTCCAGATTCTGCCGCTAATCGTTTTTATCTCGTCGCTGTTCGCAGTGCTGTATTACCTGGGCGTCATGCAGCAAGCCGTACGCGGCATTGCACTTGTAATGCAACGAGTGATGGGGGCAAGCGGCGCTGAGTCGCTGAACGTGGCGGCGAACATCTTCATGGGACAGTCGGAAGCCCCGTTGACAATACGGCCATATCTCGACAAGCTGACTCGCTCGGAACTGATGACCGTGATGACGGGGGGGATGGCGACGATCTCGGGCGCGTTGCTGGTGGCGTACGTCCAGATCGGCGGTGTCCCGATGGAGCACATGATGACGGCCGTCATCATGACCGCGCCCGGCGCGGTCATGATGGCCAAGATGCTCGAACCGGAAACGGAAACTCCGGAGACTTTCGGGAGAGTGCCGCGCGAGTCCCATGCGGCCGATGTGAACGTGATCGACGCAGCGGCGCGCGGAGCGAGCGAGGGGCTTTATCTGGCGCTCAACGTCGGAGCGGTCCTCATCGCCTTCGTCGCTCTCATCGCGGTGATGAACGGCCTGCTGGGATGGATCCATGAACTGCCGCATATGGGTTGGATGCCGCAAGCGCTTGAGGATGTCTTCGCACTGCTATTCGCCCCCGTCGCGTGGGTGATGGGTGTGCCGTGGTCAGATGCGGGAACGGTCGGCCACCTGCTGGGCACAAGAATGGTGCTCAACGAATTCGTTGCCTATGCGGAACTCGGAAAGACCCATCAGACTCTACAGCCAGAGTCGTTTTTAATCGCGGGGTACGCGCTTTGCGGATTCGCGAACTTCGGTTCGATCGGAATCCAAGTGGGGGGCATCGCGAGCCTGATTCCTAGTCGCAGGCATGACCTCGCAATACTCGGTTTTCGTGCGATGCTCGCGGGCACGATGGCGAATTTCATGACAGCTTCGCTGGCGGGACTGTTGGCCGGCTGAGATTCATCGTGACAGGCGACGACGTTCAGATGCCTTCTTAGCCTGCTTTTCTCACCACGTGGGGAGGCGATGTGCGTGAGAGGGCCGTCAGGACGAGGCGCGAGCCGCTTGGCGCGCACAGGCATACTTGAACAGTACATCGAGCACGGCAAGCAAGCGCAACGAAGTCATGGCGCTCGTATCGCGTGCTTCGGCCGTCGGGTGGTGAGAAATGCAGGTTAACTCTCGCCGGTTAGCCAGTCGAGGCTAAAACGAGCGAAGGTAATCTTCTCGTAACGGTCAGCGTCGCCGCGTTCGTAGAGGCAGGCAATCGAGCCGTCGGCGAGAACCGTGAGACAGGAGTAGGCGGCAGGCCCAACGTGCAGTATGCGGGAATGCGCCCAAGTTGCCCCGTCGTCACGGCTGAGCCTGACGGTCATCCGCTCTCGCTCGCTGGAGGCGGGATTCGAGAATAGTACGAGCGATGCACCCGATTGCGTGACGGAAGTGTAACGAAGCAGACTGGCCTGACAGCGGGGCTCGATCAGCGCTTCGTCGAAGGAGATGTCAGACCAAGTAAGGCCGCCGTCGTTGCTGGTCGCGATCGAGCGGCGGTTGCGGCCGTGGTTGCTGCGCATGTTCAACAGAAGCGATCCGTCCCGACGTTCGATCACTTGGCATTCGTTGTTTTTCAAGGAAGTCTCGCCGCCGATCTGCCAAGTCGCTCCATGGTCGTCGCTGTAGATGACATGCGAGTAGGAGCGCTGCGAACCTTGCTTGCGGTGATCACACGGGATGACGAGACGACCGGACTGTAATTGAATGCCAACACCCGGCCCCGTGGCATACCAAGTCCAATCCGTCTTCGTCGTCGTGTCGGTGATCTCCTCCGTTTCCGCCCACGTTTCGCCGTCATCATTGCTATGGGTGACCCAAACGGTGCGTGTTCCGGCTTCGTAACCGCTCATGAGTTGTTCGCCAGTTGCGTAACCGGGGTTCTTGGTCAGTAGCAGCCAAATCGTTCCCGTGTCTCGATCGATGACGGGGGTGGGATTGCCGATCGTATCTTCGCCGTGATCAGCGACGACTTGAACTTCACCCCATGTCTGCCCGCCGTCGTAGCTACGGCGAAGGAGCAGGTCGATATCGCCGGAATCGCTACGGCTGTTCTTGCGGCCTTCACAGAAAGAAAGCAGGGTTCCTCTGAGGGTCGTAATGATCGATGGGATGCGGTAGGTGTGGTAGCCGCCCTGTCCGGCGATGAACAGCTCGGTCTGGACGAGCGATGGCGGGGCGGCACAGGCAGCAAGGACTAAGCAAGCGATAGAGAGCATCCTATTGAGTCTCGCATAATACAGAGTTAATCGAAGCAAAGAGAAGACTGTTTCCAGAAGGCCGTGATCAAGCGCGGTCTACGTTGCATGCGGCGCAGCGCCCGGCGGACGCGCCGGCTCAACTCCCCGTAGTCTTTGGGACAGACATTCGGCAACTCGTGCTGCTTCCAGTACGACCAGATGTACTCCACCGGGTTCAGCTCCGGCGCATAGGCCGGCAAGTACTCCGTCACGATGTGGCCCTCGGAGAGTTCGACGAACTCCCGCACTAGGCGCCTGCGGTGGGCCGACAATCGGTCCCAGACGATCAGCAACGGTTGATCGATGTGACGCACGAGCGCTTTGAGAAAGTCGATCACCTCGGTCTGGCCGGTCGCACCGAGGTAGAGCCAGAAGTAGAAATTGCGCAGGGTCAGCCCCGCCGACACGGAGAGCTTGTCCCAGTTGAAGTTGAACTGCAGCACGGGCGTCTTCCCGCGCGGCGCCCAACTGCGGCAGCGATGCGGCTTCTGGCTCAATCCGCTTTCGTCGATGAAGAGGAGCGTGCGGCCTTCGGAGCAGGCTTTTTTCAAGGCCCGGTCAAGTCTGGCGCTTCCAAGTGCGGATCGCCTCTTCGTCGCGCTCGCGCGCCTGACCGACCGGGCGTTGCGGGCTCCAGCCCAGCCCCCGCAGGATCTTCCAGACGTGCCCTTCGTGGTAGTCAACCCCGAACTCGTCTCCGATCAGACGAGCGACCCGCGGGCAAGTCCACAACGGAGTGGGGAAGCCGTGCGCTGCGGGACCTTCCAGCAACAACGCCGTCAAGCGTTCCCGCTGCGCGGCGTCCAACAGCGGCTTGCGCCCGGCGCGCCCGGCGCGCCGCAAACCAGCGCTGCCCCGACAGCGATACTCCCCCACCCAGCGGCTCACACTCTGCTGCGCCGCTTTCACCTGCCGCGCCGCTGCGGACTGACTCCAGCCTTCCTCCAGCACCAACCGCACGGCCGCTCGCCGACGCTTCTCCAGAGCCTCGAAGTCTCGTCGTACTCCTCTTGGATTCCCCATGTCTAGTAAGACGAGATAAAGCCCCCGGAGTGGACCCCAAAAATGAGACAAGTAGCTAAGCATCTTTTTACAGTGATCGGAGAGAGGTGCTATGGCGTTGTCAAGACGGAAGTTTTCTGCGGAGTTCAAGTTGCGGGCGGTACGGCAAGTCGAGGCGGG
>JAPOOG010000133.1 GCA_026713545.1 Bryobacterales bacterium | reverse complement strand
TCTCGGTGTCGGCGGGGCTGACGCTGCACAACTTCTACTTCCGGCTCTACCCCGGTGCGATCGGCCAGACCGAGGTGATTGACTTTCTCAAAGCGCTCGTGCGTCACATCGAGAAACCGTTGCTGATCGTCTGGGACCGGCTGCCGGCCCACCGCAGCCGCCTGGTGCGGGAGTTCATCGAACTCTCCGAGGGCCACATCGTGACGGAGTACTTGCCGCCCTATGCGCCGGAGCTGAACCCGGTGGAGTACATCTGGTCGTACTGGAAGCAGCACGAGTTGCCGAACGTTTGTCCCAAAGACTACGGGGAGCTGAGCCGGCGCGCCCGCCGGGCGCTGCGCCGCATGCAACGCAGACCGCGCTTGCTCACGGCCTTCTGGAAACAGTCTTCTCTTTGCTTCGATTGACTCTGTATTATGCGAGACTCAATAACGTCCCCAGTCGAATTACTGTTACTGTGTCCGTTCGTGGCGAACGGGATAGTCCTCGCCGAGGCGGCTGTTCAGGATACGAGCGACGCTGGGCGGCCATACATCGGTCCGCGGCACTTGCTCGTTTCTTTTCAGGTCGAAGGCGGTCACGTCATCGAACCGGTAGGGGCACTGTTTGGGCAAGGAGCGGTCGCGCTGTTGAAGCAGAGTTTTTTCGGAAGTGGCGCCAGCTATGGAATTGTCGTAATCGGCCAATTTGAGGCGCGCGGATTCTCGTCCGACCCGCCAAGCCTTCCTGAACATCAGCGGGTACTTCCCTTGCAAGCCTGGGTTGTCGCTGATCGTGCTGGCCATCTGGAGCCGGAAGTTCCGTAATTCCCGAACCCAGAAGTTCAGAGTGCCTTTATCGGCTTCTCGGTGGTGTTCGATGAGCAGGAGGTGCTCGATGGTATTGGAGCAGAGCGAGGTCCAGGTGTGTTCTTCCGATCTTCCCACGCTCTCGATTTCCTCGATCACATTGTCCCAATCGACCGCATCGAAGTCTCGGCGGCGAAGGGCGTCGGCCTGTTCGACTGACCAGGAGTAGGGATCGCAGTCGTAGATCTCGGCCGCAGTTTGTTCCCCAACAGCAGCGGGGGTGGTTGTCGAGGACATGGCTTGGCAGCCTCGGTGGTCATTGTACCAAGCCAGTTTTCGGCATTTCGTTAGCCAGCAGGTCTCCCAGCCAGTACTTGTCGTACTGACGGGATTCATGCGGAGGGGCAAGGCGTAGACGGGAGCGCCTTGGGCGTAGCCTGTCATGACGCCCGGAGCGGGTTCGTTTGTGGAAGGATGCGAAGGAAAAAACGTGATTCGGGGTTGTCTCTTGAGGAGCCGCAGCGAGGGCTCTTGTAGCAAAAGCCGGCGGAAGATCGACCCTACGCCGATATTTCGGGGCTCTGCGGGGGACGCCGTCGAGTTGAACCGTTGCGGTAGCGGTAGGTCACTATCACCAGGCCCACGGCAATCGCCGTCGGCGGAACCGCGAGCACCAGAATGCCCTTGTTGATGGCATTGATCGTCTCGGCGCGCTGGTGCCGGGCCGATTCACGGCACATGACGCACTGTCCCCAGAGAGGCAGGCACAAGACCAGTCCCAGGATTCCCAGACTCAGGAACCGTCTTGTCCGCGCTCGCAGGGACACGATCATGTCCTCACTCTACTACTGCCAGCCGGCGAAACCGAAATCGACGATACGTAAGCTGTCCGGGAAGAAGTAGCCGATCATGATCAAGATACAAGCCACCAGCGGGACGCCGACCGTCCACGACAAGACCGGCCGGTCGAACTTCAGATGCATGAAGTACGCCATGATCATGCCTGCCTTCACGATCGACAACCCCATCAGCAACGTGAGCATGACGACCAGGTCGAACTGAATGTACGCCAGTATGACCTCGACCAGCGTCAGACCGAGCAGCCAGAGCCAAACCTTGATGAACAACCCTCTGTGTGATTCTGCTTCTGCGGACATCGTGTGCTCCCCTTACGAAATCTTCGTTGACATCAGATAGACCAGCGGGAAAATGAACATCCAGACCAGGTCGACGAAGTGCCAATACAGCCCGCTGACTTCCACGTCTTCCGCGTCGTACTTGCCTCTCTTGAAACCGATGGCGATGATCCCCAGGTAGACGACGCCGATCGCCACGTGCGTCATGTGCAGGCCGGTCAGCGTAAAGAAAGTGCCGCCGAACAGGGGCGTGCCCCAGGGATTGCTGAGCGGCGTTACGCCGTCATGAATCAAGTGTATCCACTCGTTCACGTGCAGCACGATGAAGATCACGCCGCCGAGCGCCGTCGCCCACGTCCATTTCGCGGTGGCGCTCCGGTCGCCGCGGTGCGCGGCGTCCACGGCGAATACCATCGTCAGGCTGCTCGAGAGCAGCACCAGCGTCATGAGCGACGAGAAGATGATCGCCGGGTAGAAATCGAACGGCGTCGGCCACTCGTTGGCCGCGCGTACGTAGCTATAGGTGATGATCAGCGCCGAAAAAGTGAGCGCATCGGAGACGATGAACAGCCACATCCCCAGCTTCTTGTGGCCGACCGCGAACGGGGATGCCCCGCCGCCCCAACCGGCTTCTACGGCCGTACCCGCTGAATGAGAATCCGACATGGAAAAACGATTACCTCCAGAACGTGAGCAAGAGCAACAGGTAGACCCAGAGACCGTCCATGAAATGCCAATAGATCGCGGTCGCTTCCACGGTGGCCTGACGCGTGACCCAGACGGCGGAGCTCCACACGCGGAATACCGCGTAGGAAAGAGACAGAATGCCGCCCAGGATATGAGCGGCATGGGCTGCCGTCAGCAGGTAGAAGAAAGAGCTGCTGGGATTCGATGCCAGATAGACACCCTTGTCCGCCAGCGCTCGCCAGCCGATCCACTGCGACACGATGAACAACGCGCCCAGGGCCAACGTGACGGCGAGCCAGCGGCGCAGACCCTCGTCCGCTCCGCTGCGCAGCAACCGCTTGGCCTTTTCTATCGTGTAGCTGCTGGCGAGCAGCAACGCCGTGCTCAGCCACAGGATGCGGGGAAGGTCGATCGGCGCCCAGTCGCCGCTGATGCCGCTGCGCACGACCATGGCGCTCGTGAAAGCCGCGAAGACCATCACGATGCCCGCGATGCCGACCCACGCGCCCAACTTGTAGCGAACAACAGCCTCCGCGCCGGGGTCGGGCCCGCGGGACCCGTCGTCGTCGTGACCCGGAGGCCACACCGGGGGAAATCCCCCGCCGCCCGTGTCGGGCCGGGGTGGCTCGTTCGTTTCGCCTTCGACGACAGGCGGTGGTGCGAGTGTGGTGGACATGCCCTTTAATCGCCCGCTGCCTGTCGATACACCATGTCGTCGGAGTTGCACTGCATGGCGTAGTCCCGTTTGGCTTTCGGCAGACTGAAGTCGTAGGCGCCCCGGTAGACGGTGGGAATCCTGCCCGCGAAGTTGTCATACGGCGGCGGCGTGGGGACGGCCCACTCGAGCGTGGTCGCTTCCCAGGGATTGTCGTCGCTGCAGACCTTGCCCTTGAACAGGCTCCAGACCAGGTTGAACAGGAAGATCAATTGCGCCGTGATGGTGATCATGGCGGCGATCGTGATGAAGTAATGAATCTCGGCCGAACCGCCCGCGGCAAGGTAATCGACGCCGGTGATCTCCGCGTAGCGCCGCGGATGCGGCAGCATTCCCAGGTAGTGCATCGGGCCGAAGATGGCGTACACGCCCAGGAAAGTGAGCCAGAAGTGGACCTTGCTCAGCCCTTCGTGCATGAACCGGCCGAACATCTTCGGGAACCAGAACGTCAGGCCGGCGAACATCCCGAAGATGGCCGCCACGCCCATGATCAAGTGGAAGTGCGCCACGACGAAGTACGTGTCATGGAAGAACAGGTCCACCGTCGGCTGGCCCAGGAAGATGCCGCTCAGCCCGCCCGTCACGAACAGCGAGACGAAACCGACGGAGAAGAGCATCGGCGAGGTGAAGCGAATCTTGCCGCCCCATAAGGTTCCGATCCAGTTGAAGGTCTTGATCGCCGAAGGAACGCCGATGCACATGGTCAGCACGGAGAAGACGAACGCGGAGTAGGGGCTCATCCCGCTCATGAACATGTGGTGGCCCCAAACGACGAACCCGAGTCCGCCGATCGCCGCGATCGCGTAGACCATGACCTTGTAGCCGAAGACCGGCTTGCGCGAGAAAGTGGCCAGGATGTGCGAGGTGACGCCCATGCCCGGCAGGATCGCGATGTAGACCTCCGGGTGGCCGAAGAACCAGAACAAATGCTGCCACAGGATCGGCGAGCCGCCGCTGCGGTCGATGAGCTGATCGTTGATGACCAGGCCGGCCGGAATGAAGAAGCTCGTGCCCAGATTGCGGTCGAGAAGCAGCAGCACGCCCGCGGCCAGCAGCACTCCGAAGGCCAGCAGGCCCAGAATCGCCGTCACGAACCAAGTCCAGACCGTGAGCGGCAATCGCATCATGGTGAGGCCCTTGGCGCGAAGCTGGAGCGTCGTAACGATGAAGTTCAGCGCGCCGAGCAGCGACGCGACGCAGAACAGCGCGATGCTGATGATCCACCAGTCCTGCCCGGTTCCGGCGATCACGGCCGCGTCGAGAGCGCTGAGCGGCGGATAGGCCGTCCAGCCCGAAATCGGAGCGCCGCCTTCGACGAAAAAGGCCATCATCAGCGCGCAGAATGAAAGAAACGTGGTCCAGAACGACAGCATGTTGAGCCGCGGAAACGCCATGTCGTTGGCCCCGATCTGGATCGGCAGGACGTAATTGCCGAAGCCCCCCTGCGGCGCCGTCGTCAAGACCATGAAAACCATCATGGTGCCGTGCATCGTCAGCATCGACAGGTAGAACTCCGGTGTCATGACGCCGTCCGGCGCGCCGACCGGGAACAAGTCGCCGAGCAGGGGAACCGCCTGCTCGGGCCACACCAGCCGCAAACGAATCAGCAACGACAGAGCCATCCCGATGAACACCGCCACGACCGCCAACATCACGTATTGAATGCCGATGACCTTGTGGTCGAGGCTGAAGATCCACCTCGAGATAAAGCTTTTCGGCTCGGGATGGCGATGAATTTCTACGTATTCCGCAACTTCATTCATGGATTGCTTCTCCAGAGGTTCGCCCCGTGACCGCCCTTGGGAACTACTGCAGGAACGAGGCCTGTTCCACCAGCCATTGCTCGTAGTCAGCCTGTTCCATCACGTCGAGATAACTGCGCATCTTGTAGTGGCCGAGGCCGCATAGCTCCGAGCATGCGATTTCATACGTGCCCACTTTGTCCGGCTTGAAACGAAGCCGACCGTCGATGCCGGGCACCGTGTCGAGCTTGAGGCGCAGCTCCGGCACGAAGAAATTGTGCAGCACGTCCTTGGTGCGCAGGATGACTTCGATCTCCTTGTCGACGGGCACGGCCATGCGCGGGACGACGATGTCATCCTTGCCGTCGGGATTTCCGCGATCGACGCCGAGCGGATTGCCCAGCGAATCGTCGATCAGGTTCACGTCAAGCGGACCGAACTTGCCATCGGGGCCGGGATAGCGGATGTTCCAGACAAACTGCTGTCCCGTTACCTCGACAACCTCCCTGTCGGGCGAGCCCGGCTGCGTCGCCGCTTCAGCGAACCGCGCCTCGGCCCAAGCGGTGTAGCCCATGAACACCAGGCCGACGAAGAGCACCGTGGCCGCGGACGTCCAAAGCAGCTCCCAGCGGTCGTTCCCGGTGGTGTAGTCGGCGGGCTCGGAACGGTCGCGGCCGAACTTGAGCACGGCATATCCCAACGCCAGGTGCGCCAGGATGAAAACAACGCCCGTGACGACGAAAGTCAGCGCCATTTGGCCGTCAACGAGGCGGGCATGGTCGGTGATGGGGTCCGGCATCCACCACGTCTTCGCCACAAAGGGTATGGTTAACGCAACGCAGATCAACCAAATCGCTACTGCCAGCAGGAAGTTCGTCAATCGAATTCTCACCACGAAAGGAGCTACAAGAAGGATACAGATCAACCAAATCGCCAGGGCAACAATGAGGACCATGGATCGATTTTACCCCTACGCCATTGAGCGGCGGCGCGGCTCATGCAAGACGTACTCATGGCACGAGGACCGTATAGTGTAGCAACTTGAGAACAAGGTGTTCAAACGCACCGAACCGAGGGCCGGAGCAATGGGAGAAGTTCCCCTGGTGCGCCAAGCGGAAGGCGAAGGAAAAAGTTTCCCTGCGGCCCTGTCCTGCATGTCTCACCACGTGGCGAAGCGAAGTGCGTGAGAGGACCGTCAGGACGAGCCGCGAGCCGGGCGGAGGAAAAAGGCGCGCGCAGGCGTAGTTGCTGAATCGCCCCCTTCACCCCTCGGGTCAAGAAACACGAATCACGGCCTTTCCCCCAAGCCGCCAGAGAGCCACAGCCGCACCGCCTCCCGGGTTTCGGGTTCACGAGACACGAGACACGAAACACGGCTTTTTATGCATGTGGGAAAAGGGCCGTGCCAAGCGATCCCCGATCCGTGCCGCAAACAAAAGCAATGTTCCCCAACCCGCCGGCATTTCCTGGTAGAGCCACCCCAGACCCGGCCAATAGGTTTTCACGAGACACGAAACACGAGACACGAATCATGTCTTTTTAATACCTTCAGGTACTGAAGCCCTTCAGTCTTTTTTTTCCGCCCCGGGCTGCGTAGCATGAAGATCATGGTTCGTGAAATGAGCTTGATCCGTGGCCTGGGAGCGCCTGCGAAGGAAATGTCGTTCCCGCATCATCTCGCCTTGTTCAAGGACCTTTCCTGCCTGCTGTTACCCACGATTTCCCGTCATTTCCCACTATTTCCCGCGAAAAAAATGTCGCAATCCCTGGGGGCCTCACAATACGGCCGTAGATCTCGCGGCCCCGGACGTGTCCCGCGCGCCTCTCCGCGACAGCCCAGCTGTACTGTTGAGCAAACGAATCATGAACCAAGGCCTTTCCCCCGCCCCTCCGGCGACTCCAACGAAAGCAAACGCAAGCCCGGCCAACGGGTTTTTCACGAGACACGAGTCACGAAGCACAGCTTTTATGTTTTTCACGAATCAAGGAATGTACGGCCGTTCTCTTCGTCATGGGTGCGCCGTGCGAAGAAAAAAGCGGAGCTGAAGGTGGCGGAACCAAAAACCGAAATCCGCCGCCCGGACCGCTGCGCCCGCTGCGAAGCCACGGCTTGCCTGCCCACCATTGGACGCGATGGGACGGCTTTCTTGTTGCCCATTCAGGGCTTCCCTGCCGGCTGTTTCCCACTATGGCCTGCTCTCTTCTGCCCACTATTGCCCGGCATTGCCCGGCATTGCTCGGTAAAAAAATAGTGCCCATGAGCCACAGTGTCCACGCGCCGTCAGCCGTTCTCGGTGGTCCTCAGGACGATCACCGTTCGCCGAAGCTCGCGGCGCCCTCCGGGCTCGTTCTTCTGCGGCGAACGCCAAATGAACCCATGCTGAACATGCTGAGAAAGGGGAACGTTCTATATTGACAGGAGTTCAAACGCACCAGTCCGGGTTGCGTCAGGAGATCAGTGTGAGAGGATCAGGAATACGATCTGGAGGCGCGGCGGCGGTTCTGACTGCCTTGGCGCTGAGCGTCACGGCCTTGACGGCCGACGTCGTCGAGCAGGGCCCGGAGGACTCGGCTCCCTCGGGGCTGCTGGCCGGAGTCGCGCGGGCGGACATCACCCCTCCTGTTGGCATTGCTCAACTGAACTGGGGGTCTCAGACCCACATCCGCTCTGTCGGCAACGACCCCGCGGGCATGGTGGCGACGGCCCTGGTCGTGGCCAACGGCGGAGACAAGTTCGCCATGGTCGACCTGGACGCGCTCCGCGTCGAGCCCTTCGAAGCTGCGATCGAGCGGGCGGCGAAGCAGACCGGCATTCCCGCGAACCGCATCCGGCTGGCCGCGACGCACACGCACGCCGGTCCGAATCTGTCCGCTGCGAAGGGCCCCGCGGGCATCGACCTTTCCGAGCAGTTGGACATGGTCCAACGCTACCGGGCGCAGGTTATCGACAAGATTGTGGGCATCCTGGTCGAAGCGAACGCGCATCTCGAGCCCGCTCACATCTACGGCGGGCGCGGCCAAGGGACCATCAATATCAACCGGCGCTTCCGGGCGCACACTGAAGATCCGCCCGCGGTGGGACGCAACCCGGACGGTTTCATCGACCGCGAGCTCGTTGTCTTCCGCATCGACGACGCGGCCGGCAAGCCCATCGCCGTGCTCGCCAACTACCAGTGCCACGGCACTGTCCTCGCGTATGAGAACAAGTACGTGTCGCCCGATTGGCCCGGTATGACACGCAAGGTCGTCGAGCAAGCCTTTCCCGGTGCGCTGTGCCTGTTCTTTCAGGGCGCCGCCGGCAACCAGGGCCCGATCGAGGGATTCACCGGGGATCTTGGCGTGGCGCACCGGTTGGGGGCAACGCTGGGGCATCAAGTCGCCGCGCTGGCTTTGGGGATCGAGACCGTTCGCCGGGCGCCGGCGTTCGAGGGCTTTGTGGAATCGACGGCCTATCAGGCGAAGCAGCACTGGCGGGTCAAGGGTCCCCGTGACGCGACGCTCCGGTTCACGCGCAAAAAGATCGGCCTGCCGCGCCGCGAGTACACGCACGAGGAAATCTCGGCGATGGCCGCCCGGGTGGAGGATGCGAAGAAAAAGCTGGCGGACGCCAACGCTTCCGGCGACGACTGGAAGAAGCACCAGGCCGAGGCGCGCCTGCGGCGTTTCAGCGACCTGCTCAAGAAATGGACGCAACCTCCGGATCCCACGCCCGTGCAGCTCGAGGTGCAGATTCTCCGCCTGGGCGAAGTCGCGATTGTCGCCATGCCGGGCGAGCAGTTCGCCGAGATCGGCGAGGCGATCAAGAGGGCTTCGCCGTTCGCCTACACGATGTACGCCGGATATTCCAGCGGCGCGGGCGGCGGCTATATGCCGACCGACGCCGAATACGCCTTCGGCGGCTACGAAGTCGAACGCGCGCCGTACGGCAAAGGCGCCGCCGACAAGCTGATTCAAGAGACGATCGCCCTGTTCGAAGACGTGAAGTAATCGCATATGACTACGCGCCGGGACTTCCTCAAGACTTCACTCGCCACGGGACTCACGCTCCCGGGCGCCGCAGCCCAGCGAACCTCCACGGACACCCTGAGGCTGTGGGCATTCAGCGATGCCCATGTGGGCAGCGACCGCCGCTACGGAAACCGCGAGAGCCTCGTCGAGGCCGTTCAGCAATCGGAGTTCGGCACGCCGGACGGCGCGCCGCCGTTCGAATGGGACTTGGCGGTCGATCTCGGCGACCAATCGGGGGCGCAGCACTTGCCCGGCGACGACGAAGGGGCCGAGGTTGTTCGACAGTTCACGAAAGGATTGCGGGTTCACAAGCGCGAGGATGTCTACAGTGTTTGCGGCAACCACGACCGCTCGGGCATCGACGAGCCGAAGAACTGGTGGTGGCGCAAGTGGCTCGACCCGATAGGCGAGTTCACCAGGTTCTCGGGCGTCGACGCGTCGAAGCGCACCTATCCGACTTCAGGAACCTGGGAGCGCTACTCGTTGCAAGTCGGCAACGTGCTGTTCCTGATGATGAGCGACATCAACGAGCCGACGCAGCGTCCCGGACGCGACCTGCTCGGGGGCAATCCCGGCGGTGTGGTTTCGGGCGAGACGTTCGCGTGGTGGAAGAACATGGTCGAGGCCAACCAGGACAAGATCATCGTCTCGACGCACCACTACATGCTCAAGAACACGACCATCGCGTCCGGTGAGTGGGAAGGCATGCGCAAGGATGCGAGCGGCCTGTGGCGCTCGCACTACCACGGCTACAAACCGCTCGGGACGCCCCGGGGCGCTTCGTATCTCTATTGGGTGGACAGCATGCCCGACGCCCAGGCGTTCGAGAAGTATCTGGAGGCGCATCCGGGCGCGATCGACTTGTGGCTCGGCGCCCACACGCACACCTACCCGGACGACACCTACGGCGGGAAGTCCCACGTCGAAACGAGATGGGGCGTGCACTTCGTGAACGTGTCGGCGCTGGCGCGGCATCACGCGCGGCGGACGACGGTGCCGATGAGCCGCTACTTCACGTTTGCGGGGAATGAACTGCGGGCGCAGTGTTACTTGCACACCTGTGACTATGCGGCTTCGGGCTGGTATCCGAAGGCCGAGCGGAGGCTTCGTTTGCGGAAGGCTTTCCGCTGGTAGGGCCATGTTGCCGGCTCCGGCTTGCTTCGACCCCGCCTGCCGCTCAGCGGTGGCGAAGGCGATGCTTCGAGGCTCGAACCCTTCGAGTACTGCGCTCTTTCGCCGCACCGCTGTTGGACCAACCCGCCATGCCTGAGAAAACCCGCTGTGGTTGGGCGAACGCCCCCCTGCTCGACCATTATCACGACACCGAGTGGGGCGTCCCGCTTCACGATGACCGGCTGCTCTTCGAACACCTCGTCCTCGACGGCGCGCAAGCCGGGCTGAGCTGGCTCACCATCCTCAGGAAACGCGCCGGCTACGCCAAGGCTTTCGAGAACTTCGATATCCGGAAGGTCGCTCGCTTCCAACCGGAGCGCATCGAGAAGCTGGTGCTCGACCCGGGCATCGTGCGCAACCGGCTCAAGATCGAGTCGGCGGTCAACAACGCGCGCAGGGTCCTCGAAGTGCAAGACGAATTCGGCAGCCTGGACGCCTACCTGTGGCGGTTCGTCGACGGACGAGCCATCCAGAACCGTTGGCGGAGTTGGCAGGAGACGCCCGCCACCAGCAAAGAGTCCGGCGCCATGAGCAAAGACATGAAGCGCCGCGGCTTCAAGTTCTGCGGGTCCACGATCTGCTACGCGATCATGCAGGCCGCCGGCATGGTGAACGACCACGTGGTGAACTGCTTCCGCCATCAGGAACTGCAGCCGCGGTAGCGCTGGGGCCGCCGACACCTGTTTGTTAACCGAACACTCGGCACAAGCGTTCTGGTTGTGTAAACCAAAAAGAGCGCCGCCGAAATCGGCGGCAAAGGAGCCGACACGTTCATGACACCACATCCCGTAATTGTCCTATTCATGCTCACACCGCTGGGAGCGTTCGCCATGGTGGTCTACATCGTGTGGGTGAACGCCCGCCAGAAGCAGTCAAGAATCCAGGCGCGCGTGGAATTCAACAAGCAGCTCCTGGACAAGTTCGCATCCTCTCAGGAACTCGTTGCGTTTCTCGGGCAGGAGGGCAGCGAACGCTTCCTCGACGAAATGTGGTCAGAGAAACGACTTGGTCCGAAAGAACGCATCTTGAGAATCATCATCCCCGGTTGCATCCTCACGTCGATCGGGATCGGCTTCCTTTGGTTGAGCACGCAGATACCTGAGCTGCAGATCGCCGGAGTCACGATATTCGCGGCCGGCATTGGAGTGCTCATCGCCGCCGCCGTCTCGTACGGGTTCTCGAAAGCGTGGGGGCTGATGAACGGCAAAGACCGATCAGGCGGCCGGCGCGAGTAGGCGGATGACGCTCGACCGCTCGGCCATGGTCGAATCGTTCGTCAGCAGCGGGGCCACGGCGGCCGGGACGGGCAAAGAGGCCTTGACCACACCTCTCCAGGCAATCGATGAAACGGCGTTTCACCGCCTCTACAATCGGATTGCGCCGGCGCTGCGGGCCTACGTTCTGCGGTTCTGCGGAGAAGCCGACCTTGCGGACGACGTTGTGCAAGATGTTTTTGTCAAGTACTTGCGCACCCAACTTCCCCAGATGGACGAGGCTGCCACGAAAGCGTACCTTTACCGCATCGCGACGAATCTGGTAACCGACCATTGGCGGCGCCGTGAACGTGAGCGAAAATGGAGTTGGAAAGCGATCTTCCGCGAACCGGTCGAGGCCAAGCTCGACTTGCGCGGCGACATGGCGCGGCAGTTCGGCCGCCTTGCCCCTCGCGAGCGAGCCCTCTTGTGGCTGGCGTACGTGGAAGGGTTCGATCACGAGGAGATCGCCCGAGTTCTGAAGGTCAGTCCCAAGAGCATAAGAGTCATGTTGTTTCGAGCACGCAAGAAGCTGCGCAAGCTGCTTGACCCGGAAGGGACGGACATGCAATGAGCAACTCCTCACAACCTTCGGATGCCGACGTTAGGCAATGGATGCAGACCCTGGCGGCGGAGTCGCCAAAGAAGGGATCCCTGCCGGATCCTCACCTGCTTTGGCTGAAGGCCCGCCTTGAGGAGCGCGCAGAATTGAACGAGCGGGCGCTACGTCCGATTGCGATTGCGGAGAAGATTGCGGTTGCCATCTTTGCGCTTCTCGGCAGCGCGGGAATGCTCGCCGTCGCGCAACATGCCGAAACTTGGTTTGCACAGGCTGGCGAGCCCGACATCTTTGCGTGGGCGGTCGCCGGTGTCTGTTTCATCGCCATCGGCTTCGCTTTCATCCTGAAGCCCCTCCTGAGTGGCGACTAGCAGGCAAGTTGACAGAGCGTCCCGGCGTCATTGAGGAATGCCCATGAGATCATTGCGCATCGGAACCGCCCAGTTCGAAGCCCGCGACGGCGACAAGGACTACAACTTCAGCCGCATCGCGGCCCTTAGCCGCCAAGCCGTCGAAGACAAGGCGGACCTGGTTTGTTTTCATGAGTGCTCGATCCCGGGCTATACGTTCCTCGAGAATCTCTCGCACTCCGACACCGAGGCTCTGGCGGAGCCGGTCCCGGACGGGCCGTCCGTCGATCGATTGATCGAGCTGTCGCGTGATCTGGATGTCGCGCTCGGCGCCGGGCTCGTCGAGCAGGCGGACGGGCAACTCTACAACACCTACGTCGTGGTCTCGCCGGACGGTTTCGTCGCGAAGCACCGCAAGATCCATGCCTTCATCAGTGAGCACGTCTCATGCGGCGATTCCTACACGGTCTTCGAACTGCTCGGCGCGAGGTTCGGCCTGTTGATCTGCTACGACGTGAACCTCCCCGAGAATGTCCGTCTGACGGCGATGATGGGCGCGGAGATTGTCCTGATGCCGCACGTTACGGGCTGCCTGCCGAGCCCGATGCCCGGTCGCGGGAAAGTCGCGCCGGAAGTCTGGCGCAACCGTGACACCGACCCCGTGACCTGCCGCCAGGAGTTCGATGGCCCCAAGGGACGCGGCTGGCTGATGCGGTGGCTTCCGGCGCGCGCCTACGAAAACGGTGTCTATGCCGTCTATTCGAATCCGATCGGAGTCGAGGGAGACACGATCAAGCCCGGCGGTTCGATGGTCCTCGACCCCTTTGGGGAAGTCCTCGCCGAGTGCCGGAAACTAGGCGATGAAGTCGTCGTCGCGACTTGCGACCCGGCCAAGCTCGCGGTCGCGCCGGGGGGTGCCTAATATCCGCGCGCGGCGGCCCGCGCTTTATGGTGCGATGACCGCGCCCAATCCACACCTGGGGCGCTCCGGCCGCCCCGAAATCTGGTGGAAGAAACACCGCTAGCCCTTCCGAATCATCGTCTATAATGCTGCATCGCAGCACGCTCTCTGACAATGTCTGTGATTGCCTGCCAGCATATTCGCCGCATGCGGGGCGGCGCGAATGCCCACCTGATGCTGGCGGATGACCGTCACTACTACGTCGTCAAGTTCCGCAACAATCCCCAACATGCGCGCATCCTCGTGAACGAGTTGGTTTCCTACGTCCTGCTGGACTACTTGCAGCTTCCGGCGCCCAGGTGGGATATCGTCGAGGTGCCCGAGGAACTGATCGAGTCCTCTCCGGAGATGACGATGGAAGCGGGTTGGAAGAACCGGCGCTGTGAAGCGGGGCTGCACTTCGGATCTCGCTGGCCGGTCGACCTTCACAGGCGGGCGGTTTATGACTATTTGCCTTGGTCAATGATGGAGCTTGTCGTCAACTTGCGTACGTTTTGCGGGATGGTCGCTTTCGACAAGTGGGTGAGCAATGCGAACGGCCGTCAAGCGATATTCTTTCGCGATCGGGCCGATCGCTGGATGCTGTCGGATGACGACTCCTCAAGGGTGGCGTCTCGGTCGCTGGCCTACGCGGCGAATATGATCGATCACGGATTCGCTTTCAACGCGCAGACCTGGGAGTTTCCCGATTCGGCCGAGCGGGGGCTTTACAGCCGCCGGGAAGTCTATCGGCATGTCTCGGGGTTTGATGACTTCCAGCCATGGCTGGGGCGCATCGAGGACTGCCCCGGAAAGATGCTCGATGATGCTGCGAAGCGCATCCCTCCGCGCTGGTTCGACAACGACTTCGAAGCACTCGAGGCGATGCTCGAGCAGCTCTACGCCCGGCGGAAGCGTGTCGCCGATCTCGTGAAGGACAGCAAGAACGCCGGACGCGACCCGTTTCCCAACTGGTCTCTACGAGTTGAGAGCACTGTCGCGAGTCGAGGAGGGTGAGAGATGCAGACGAAGAGTGAGGCGTCATCACGGTATGACTTCCAATTGATTCGCTATGTGCCGAATGTTGCAGCGGCGGAGTTCTTCAACGTCGGCTTATTGCTGTATGG
This sequence comes from Bryobacterales bacterium, assembly GCA_026713545.1. GTDB lineage: Bacteria > Acidobacteriota > Terriglobia > Bryobacterales > UBA6623 > JAPPLB01. The sequence goes on along the minus strand of JAPOOG010000133.1, from coordinate 48,503 downwards.
AGAGCAACGGGAACTGCTGGACGCGCGCTTCGCATCCGATTTCCGCCGCATGAAGTGCCACCCACTCGTCGAGATGCCCTATCTCGAGGCGCTCCGGGACGAGTTCAAGGAACATCGGCTGGCGGGGGAAGGCTTCTCTTCCTACATCAACGAACTGTGCAAAAACCTTTCGGCATCACTCGATGTGACGTCTCCGAAGACGTTCTGGGGAGGGAACGCGCCGGCGGAGATGGATCGATTGTTCGATACCTATGTGACGACGCCCCAGCCGGACGAGAGCGCTCAACGCGACCAGAGCCCGCCAGCAGGGACCCGGGCGGCGCTGCGATTACGCATGGAGGACAGCTTCCGGCGACACTACCTCCTGGATGCTGACCGACGTTTGCAGGCGAATGACTCGGTGCAGTACGGTGGGCCGCGGATGCGGTTCTCCTTCGACTATTCGTATCGTCCGAACGGAGCGACCAGGTACGTTCACGGCATCGCGGCTCGGAACGAAATCAACGACGCCACAAGACTCTCTTTTGTGTTCGAGCGGATACAGCGCCAAAACGAAGAGTCGGCACTGGCTGTCGTGTTGGGAGAAGGGGTGCAGGACGACACGGCCGATCTGTTGGCGGCAAGCGGAGCGGTTAACTGGCCCGTGACTCAGGTCGACCAGTTGGCGATGGCGATTCGCGAGGAACTGGGACTGTAAGCCGAAGCAGGCGTGTCCCCTCCACAAGCGGTAATTCGCGCTTGGGGCGGCGCAAGCCGCATTCCGCCAATCGTGTCGTTGCGTTGGTGCGTTTCGTCGATCAGGCGGCCAACTCCTCGGGGCTGCCGGCTCCGTAGAAATGGAACCAGGGCGTGGCTTCCTGGAGACAGTCGTTGACGTTGTTGATGTTCTTGACGCCCTGCTCGCGCATCCAGTCTTCGAGAGCAGCGGGGCCGCCCTGACCGTAAACAGGGATTCCCTCCTTCCAGGTAGCGCGTCCGCACAGAACTCCCGAGAAATTCACTCCCGCCTCCGCCGCCCAGCGCAGAGATTCCGTGAACTGCTCGTTGCTGACGCCGGCGCTGAGGTAGATAAAGGGCCGCGCGGCAAGCTCGGCGGCCTGACGGAAATGTTCATGGGCCTCTTCCTTGCTGTAGGCTTTCTGCCCGCTGAAGACCCCGGCCCCCTCGGCAAACGTCAAGTTGACGGGAACCTCGACCTTCAAGACGTCCACGTGGTATTGATCCTTCGAGAACTCTTGCATGCTGCCCCCCACCACCGCCGGTTTTTTCTTGGCGAACTCGAAGCCCTTCTCGTCACCGCCCTCGGGATCGTAGCCGACAAACTCCAGAAAGAAAGGAATATCGTGGGCGACACACTCGGCGCCGATACGTTCAACCCAGGCGTGCTTCCGGGCGTTGATGGATTCCTGTTCGAAGGGCGTGTAGTAAAGCAGGATCTTGACGGCGTTCGCTCCCTCCTCTTTGAGGTTACGCACCGAGATGTCCGGCAGCAGAAACGGAAGCCGTCCCGGCTGCGTGTTGTCGTATCCGGACTCTTCATAGGAAAGCAGCAGGCCCGCATGGGGGTCGCGGACTTCAGCGGCGGGCAGTCCCCATTGCGGATCAAGCAGGATAGCGCTGGCGTGGGGCGTAAGGACTTTCGAGACGGCCACCTTGAACTCGGTCATCATTTCATCGGTGACATCTCCTCGGTCGATGCCTTTCGCGGCGCCAATGGCTTTTTTTAATGAGCCTCGCTGATCCATCGCGGCGGCGGCGATCACGCCGCGGTCGTTGGTGAGGGCCTTGAGATTTTCGATTTTTCCTGGGGTAAGTCTGTTGGGCATGTAACGAGCTCCTGGCTGCTGATTGGGTATCGGGTTATGGTCGTGGCGTTGCCTCCGGGTTGGAGGTCTTGAGTGCCGAGAGCCTGTGCAGGTATCGCTCGGCGGAACGGATGTCGGACTGAATCTGATGCTTCAATCTGTCGGCGGATGCGAAGCGCTTCTCTTCTCGAAGACGACGGTAAAATGCCAGTTCGATTCTCTCCGGCTGCTCACCCCGCCATTCGTCGAGCACGTGGGTTTCCACGGAGAGATTCTCACCATCGAAGGTCGGCCGGTACCCGACGTTCGAGATGGATTTCCAGGTCTGTCCGCGCAAGGGGTCACAAGTCATTGTGACGTAGACACCGGTGGGAGGCAGAACCTCCGCTTCGGGTTTGAGATTCAAGGTCGGCACCGTCTCGCGGGCGCCGACACCGTGTCCGGTGACGATGGGACCCTGGAGGCTGAAAGGACGCCCCAGAAGGCGCCGGGCGACACCGAGAGCTCCGCTCGAGACAGCCGCTCGGATGCGAGTGCTGCTGATCGGCTCACCAGCCACCTCGAGGGGGGGAACCGCCTCCGCCCGAAAGCCGAGTTCCTCGCCGAGAGCGCGGAGGCGCGTGAAATCACCCGCTTGGCGGCAGCCGAACCGGAAGTTTTCGCCAACCAGCACCGCTCGAGCATGCAGACGGTCGACGACGACTCGTTGGACGAACTCCTTGGGACTGAGCGCGGCAACCTCCGGAGTGAACTTCATCACGACGCCGGCGTGGAAGCCCAACTGCCGGAAGCGCCACAGCCGCTCGACGGGCAACGTCAGAAGCGCGGGCGCTCTGTCGGGGCGTACGACTCTTGTCGGGTGGGGATCGAAGATGAGAGCCAAGGGGTCCAACTGGAGTGTCGACGCCAGCTCCCGCGTGCGGTCGAGGATGGCAATGTGGCCCCTGTGCACGCCGTCGAAGTTCCCGATCGTGACGACAGTAGGCGGCAAGTCAGCCGGCACCTGTTCCAGTTCCCAGTACGACTTCATGTCTCTCTACGAATCGGCTCCCACGACTCGAATCCGAAGGCCGTCGTGCGCCAACCGGATATGTCGGGGAAGAGACTCGTTGGTCTCACGATGAGGCAGGTCATGGCAGATGTGCGTAAGGAAAGCACGCTTCGGTTGGAGACGCTCAGCCCAGGCGATGGCTTGGGATACGGAGGTATGCATCGGATGCGGCTCATGGCGAAGCGCATCGAGAAAAAGCACATCGAGCCCCTGGAGCTTCGCCAGCGATTCCTCGGGGATGTCACTGTGGTCGGTGAGATAGGCCGCTCGCCCGAATCGGTAACCCATCACGGTCAACGGGCCGTGCCGAATCGGGATCGGCTCGAAAAGCATTCCGAACAAATCGACGGCCGCACCGTTAAGCTCATGGCCCGCAACGCGAGGAACGCCCCCTGGATGAAGGGCTTCTCCCTCGAACGCGTACGGGAACACGCGCCGAAGACTGCGGAGGGTTTCCGGCATGCCGTAGATCGGGATGCGCTCCGAGCGGCCGTAGTTGAAGGGGCGTAGGTCATCCAAACCCATGATGTGATCGGCGTGGGCGTGCGTGTAGAGGACGGCGTCGATCCGCGTGATACCGGCGCTGAGAGCCTGTTGGCGCAGGTCTGGGGTCGTATCGATCAGGACGTTTCGTTCCCGGCCGGCCTCGGAATACGTCACGAGGATTGACGGGCGCAGTCGTTTGTCGTGGGGGTCGTCGGATCGGCACACGGCGCATCGGCATCCGATCGTGGGGGCGCCCCCGCTCGTGCCTGATCCGAGGACCGTGATCTGCGAATCGGTCAACATGACCAGATTGGGTAAGCGTGTCCGGCGGCGGGCAGGTTGCAACAGCCCGCCTCCGCTCGCCTAGCCTGCATTTCTCACCACGTGGCGAGGTGAAGTGCGTGAGAGGGCCGTCAGGACGAGGCGCGAGCCGCTTGGCGCGCGCAGGCGTACTTGAACAGTACGTCGAGCACGCCAAGCAAGCGCAACGAAGTCCTGGCGGTCGTATCGCGTGCTCCAGCCGTCATGTGGTGAGAAATGCAGGCTAGCCTTTGGCCTTCTCGTTGATTTCGTTCACCCGCTGAACATAGCGAAACCGCAATTCGGTCAAGGTGTTGTCGAGCCTCCGGGACTCCTCCAAACTGAGGTTCCCTTTAGTTTTCTCCTTGAGCACGGCCAACAGATCAATGGTGTGGCGAGCCATGTCGAGATTGGGCGGTGGCGCGTCGTCGTCGTTGGGTGCGGTCAACTCCATTTGCGCCTGCACACCGAGGGACATGACGAGTAGTTCGAAGCTGGCCGCTGGAAGCGGCGGTGGAGACGCGGCGGATTCTGCCGGGCTTTCGCGCTCTTCCGCCGGCTCAGCCGTATTTTCGTCGTCAACGGATTCTCCCGTTGCGGCAGTCTCTTCCTGGTCCAAGGGCTCGCCGTCGGCCGAGAACCGTCTGCGATCACTCACCTTGATTGACGGGTTTTCCGAGTCGTCGCTCATCGGGACTTATTTTAACAACGACCGGTTGAGGAATCGTCAGGCGGGGCCACCGCGACCGCTTGCGGTGCGCGCAGTTGATTGCGTGTTGTCGAACAGTCGTCCGGCGGATAATTGGGGGCCTTGTTATATGCTTATTTGCAGATGCGGATGGCTTTATTCATTTCCCGTTTCCGCTCCCGAAGTGGTTTGGCCAAGGCGGCGGTGGTGACGGCAGCGTTGACCATGGTGACTTTGTTGCCGTCGGCGGCCGGACAGGGGCACGATCCTGAAGGACCTCCTCAGGCCGGACCGGCTGAAGTGTTGCCTCTCGAAAATGTAGAGCCGGGAATGCAAGCGACAGCCTGGACGGCCTTCGTCGGGACGACTCCCGAGCCGATACCGGTTGAAGTGATCGGGGTGCTGAGGAATACTTGGGGGCCGGGACAGCACATCATCTTGGCTAAGCTGGGCGGCAAGGCGGCGCGCACGAATGTCGCTGGAGGCATGAGCGGCAGCCCGGTCTATCACGACGGCAAGCTGCTGGGGGCAGTCTCACTACGATTCAGCACCTTCTCGCCGGATGCTGTAGCCGGGATCACACCGATCGATCTGATGCTCGAGATCAATGAGTTCGACGCCGGCCGGCCGATCGATACGAAGATTGCCGGGGACTCGAAGGGAGCGTCTGCCGGTTCCCTGGCTCTGGCGGCGCCGACGCCGGTTGCGGGAAAGCTCGGGCTCGCCGAACGGGTCTGGAATGCGTCTACGGCCGAACTTCCGGCTGACTCCTACATGATGCCGATCGAGACGCCACTGACTTTCTCCGGCATGGAACCCGCAGTGGTGGATGCGTTCGCCGGGTTCTTCCGCGAGTCGGGGGTTCGCGTGATGCAGGGCGGAGCCGTGGGCGCCTCGGCCGGCTCTTCACGAGTGGCCGGCGCAGGTGCTCTGAATCCGGGCGAGCCTGTTGCGGCTGTGCTGATCTCCGGTGATTCGTCCGCGACCGCACTCGGTACGGTCACCTACAACGACGGGAAGCGGGTCCTCGCCTTTGGCCACCCCATGTTCAACATGGGACCTATCGAGATGCCGATGGCGACGGCCGAAGTGCTGACCGTGCTGGCTTCCGCTTTCCGGCCGGTCAAATTCGCGAATTCGGCGGAAATCGTGGGAGCGCTCCGGCAGGACCGCCACTCCGGCATCATGGGCGTGCTCGGCGAGAACGCGACGATGATTCCTGTCCGCGTAAAGGTCAAGAGCTTTGGAGAACACGACGCCTTGATTCACGAGAAGGAGCTTCGTTTCAACGTCTTCCAGAACCAGAAGTGGACGCCGCCCCTGATGATGATGACGGTGTTCAACTCGATGTTCGGACTCAATGACTATGCACTCGAGTCGACGTTCCGGCTGAAAGGGAGCATCGAACTGCAGGGCGACCAGACCATTGACCTCCAGACGATGCAAGCGGAAACAGGTACGCCGATTCCAGCGCCGATGGCGCTGGCGGGGTGGGTCGGTGATAAGTTCAACACATTGTTCAGGAACAGCGGCGAGTTCCCGGTGTTCGAAAGCGTCAACGTATCGATCGAGCTGATGCCGCAGCGGCGCCACGCGCTGATTGAGCAGGCTTCGCTGGATCAGCGAGAGCTGAGGCCCGGCGATACCGTGACGGGGAAAGTGGTGCTGCGGCCCTATCGAGGTCAGAGTCTGACCGAATCGTTTTCCGTGACGGTGCCCCCGAATGCGCAGAAGGGCGTGCTGCGCCTCCTGGTAAGTGATGCCGTAACGCTCGACCGCAGCCGCAAGTTCGCGGTGCAACGCAACCGCCTCCTGAATCTTACCGAAACTGTGGCGGCTTTGAACCGTGAGCCTGTGAACCATCGACTGTATGCGACCTTGCTGCAGCAGTCGCCGACTGCTCATCTGGACGACAAGACGTTGCCGAATATTCCTTTGTCGGTCCTCACGGTAATGAGAACGTCGAGTCGCGGACGCATGGTGATCGAGGGGCAGTCCGTGCTGGCACAGACATCGATGGACTTTGACTGGATCGTCAGCGGCAGCCATTCGATCACACTCCGGGTGAAATAGGGCTTATGAGACTCCAGGGCGGGTCCGCAGGAGCGGCGGTGCTGGCCATCGCCGCGCTGGTTTCGGCGCCCGTGCATTCCGAGACGACGCGGCGTTGGGAGCAGAGCGGCTATCAGGAATTCCTCAAGGGAAAAGCCAAGGACATCTCGATCCGCAGTGACGGCACGCTCATTCTCGCGCCGCGCCTTGAGGAGCGTTTTGAGCCGCCCGCCTCCTTTCTCTGGGCGCTCGCGGAGGATTCCCAGGGGAACCTTTTCGCCGCCGGAGGCCCGCGGGCAAGTGTCTTTCGCATTGGTGCGGACGGACGCAAGAGCACGTTTTTCGAGCGGGACAACATCGAGGTACATGCTCTCGCGATCGACGCGAACGACAACGTCTACGCCGCGACATCGCCTGCCGGGAAGATCTTCAAGATAGACCCTTCGGGCCGATATGAAGTGTTCTTCGATCCCGGAACGGAATATATCTGGGACTTGGCATTCGACTCCGTCGGCAACCTGTTTGTCGCCACGGGAGACGAAGGCAAGATCTTCCGTGTGACGCCCACGGGCAAGGGCGAGGTCTATTTTGAGACAGGCGAGACGCATGTCCGTGCGCTGCTCGTCGAGAGCAACGGGAGTCTGGTTGCCGGGACCGATCCGAGTGCATTGATTCTGAGAGTCTCGGAAGGCGAGGACGGTGCTTCAGGATTCGTGATGTACCAGTCCTCGAAGAAAGAAATCACCGCGCTGACTCTGGGTGCCGACGGCAGCATCTACGGAGCCGCAGTCGGCAACCGCCAGGCCACCGCCGCACCCCCGCGTCGCTCAGTCGTGGCGCCGCAGGCGCCGCAGGCCGGGCAGCAGCGCCCCCAAACGCAGAGCGCTCAGCCTCGAGCGCCCCGCTTGCAGACCCGAACTTCATCGGCCTTGCCCACGCGTCTGACGGGAGGCAGTGAGGTTTATCGCATTCTGCCCGACGGCGAACCGCGAAAAGTTTGGAGTTCGGGTACGGATACCGTCTACGCCTTGGGGACGGACCCGAACGGCAAGTTGTTGTTGGCAACGGGCGATCAGGGACGGCTATTCCGGGTCGAGTCGGAGACCTTGAATACGTTGGTTGCGACGATGCCCTCCGAACAGATCACAGCCCTCCTGCATCGACCCTCGGGCGCCGTTCTGCTTGCGACAAGCAACGCCGGGAAAATCTACGAGCTCGGACCCGAGTTGGCGGAGCGAGGTGAGTTCGAGTCCGACGTGCTCGACGCGAAATGGTTCGCTCGATGGGGGCGCCTGGAATGGGACAACCAGTCGCAGCAGGGTGCGGAGATCACTGTCGCAACACGCTCGGGAAACTTGGCAACCCCTTCAAAGAACTGGAGCAGTTGGGGGGAGGCGGTTGGCTCTGCGGAAGGTGGTCAGTCAGGATCGCCTCCGGCGCGGTTTTTGCAGTGGCGTGCCGTCCTCTCACGGAAAAGTGACGAATCGCCCCTGCTCGACGCGGTCAGGGCCTACTACTTGCCCAAGAACGTGCGCCCGGTAATCACTCACCTGGAAGCGACGCCTCCGAACTATCGGTTCCCTCCCTCGAAACCGCGTACCGCTCAGGCCAAGAATCTGGTGCTGCCCCCTTTGGGGCGGACCGTGGCGCAACGCTCTCGATCGAGTGGCCCATCGAGCGGTCCCCCGATGACGGCAGCACAAGGGCGGATGGGCGCGCGGTGGGTGGCGAAGGACGAAAACGGTGACGATCTCGTTTATCAGGTCGAGATTCGCGGCGAAGACGAGCAGAACTGGAAAATTCTCCAAGACGGCGTCGAGGAGTCCCACTCTGATTGGGATGGCACCTCTTTCGCCGACGGGGTCTATCGAGTTCGCGTGACGGCTTCTGACTCGCCGTCGAACACGGCACCTGAGGCTCTGAGCGTCTCGAAGGTAAGCGAGCCGTTCACGATCGACAATTCCGCGCCCGCCATTCGAGATCTTCAGGCGGAGCACGACGGAGGTTCTTTGCGGGTTCAGTTCGCTGCGGCGGACGCGGCTTCGCTGCTCGGCAGGGCCGAGTACTCGCTCGACGGAGGGGAGTGGAAGCCGCTGTTGCCAGCCACACGACTGTTCGATGCAAGGGAACTGTCGTTTGACTTTGCTACGCCGCCAGTCGAGACGGGCGAGCACACCGTGGCGGTGCGCGTCTACGACCGCTTCGACAATGTCGCGACCGGCAAGGTAGTCGTTCGCTGAACAAGCAACCCGGGGGTTGCTCTGTCTACGCGGTTTCGGGCAGATACGTCGGCAGGCTGACTCCCCGATAAGGTTGGAATTCTCCCCGCACCTGGCAAAAGTGCAACTCGCAGTTGCGTGCGCCCCATCCATATAGCCTCTGGACAAGCTTGTCCTTTCCCACGGGAACGACAAAGACCGGTGAGCACCCCCGGTGTTGATCGAGCTCGCGCAACAACAACGCGGCGGCTTGGCCTTCCGTGCGTGATACCCCCGGCCCGATCATGTTCATGGCGGGGTGTCCGCAGGAAGCCAGGAAACCCTCGATGCCGCCTCCATCGTTCTCATGAACGCTGATGTGCCAGAAGCCGAGTGCGTTCTCGATGAAGTAGCGATAGTCCTGCTCGCGCGTGATTCCGCTGACTTCCCTCTCCAGCGCCAGCATTCCGGGAACATCGTCAAGCGTGGCATCCCGGACTCGATCGAGATCCGGCGTTCGGAAGTCGAGGCCGCTCTTGGGGACGGCGATCACCATGTCCTGATATGCGCAGCGAGGAACGAAGCCGGCCTTGTTGTACAGAGAAAAGGAGTCGAGATTCAAAGCGCTCTGGACGAGGCGGAGTGCATTGTAGCCGTGCTGCTCGGTGTATTTGATGATCTCCTGCAGTAGAGCCCGGCCGGCGCCCTGCCCGAAGTAGTTCGGGTGGACGTTCATGATGCCGAGGGAAACGTGGTGCGCGCGCGGGTGGTAGAAGCACGAACCCGCGAGCCGCCCGGTATCCGGGTTTTCTGCCACGAGCGCGCAGCCCGGGTCGAGGACGCTGTAGACGTCGTAGAAAACCTCGGCAACCCGGGGACCGCCCCGGAAGACTGGCGGCATGCCGTGGCTCTGGTACCAGGAGTTGATCGACGCATAGATCAACTCCGCGACCTCGTAACGGTCTTCCTCGGTCATGGGTCGGATGCGCATGGGCGGCATCTCATCGTAGCCGAAGTCCGACGGATCTCAACTAGACGTGGTTGCGGAGCATGAGTTCCTTCGGATGAGGCGCAAGGTAGTGCTGGTTCTCGAGATAGGCGACCTTCAATCGACGGACATGGTGTCGTAGGAGCGTGATGGGGACGATCAGGGGTACGAAGCCTTGACGGAAGTCTTCGATCACGCTGCTCAACTCTTGGCGTGACGATGGGTCGATCCCTTCTCTGACGTAGCCCGCGGCGTGTTGAAGGACGTTGGCATGGCGTCCTCTGGTGGCCTTCTTCCGTAGAGCGGTCATGAAGCCGCTTTCATACTGATCTCGAAAAACCCGGTGGCCCGTTTGCTTGATGGTTGCAACGAGCAGGCCGAGTTGGCGGTAGTCCTTCGGCGAATGGGACATGAGCTGCAGCTTATGATGCGTGTGGAACTCGACGACATCGCGGCTCTTCCAGCGGCCAGCGAAGAGGTTGAGCAAACGATTGCGGGCAAAGATGCGCTCGATGAAGTTTTCTCGCAGCTTGGGGTCGTGCAGGCGGCCTTCCTCTTCCACAGGCAAGTGGGGGAAACGCTCGAGCAGCGGGCCGGCAAAAACCCCGATGCCTTTCTTCGCGGGAACGCCGTTTTCGTCGTAGATCGGGACGCGCTCCATGCCGCAACTCGGTGATCGTGACTTGAGCACGTAACCGCAGAGGCTTTCCTTGGCGAGGTCTGCGAGCCGAACGCACGCCCACTTCTGCATGATGCGGGTGTGATCCTGACGTCTCTTGATTGTGACAAGGCGGACTCCGCCGGTCGAGCGTACGAGCCGGAGGGATTCCCTGGGTACACCCATGCCTACTTCCAGTTCAGGGCAGACCGGCACCCATTCGACGTACCGGCCTAGGGTGTCTACGAGAAATCGGTCTCGTTTGTGTCCCCCGTCATAGCGGACTGTCTCGCCGAGCAGGCAGCTCGATATACCGATGCGGAGCGGAGTCAACGGCATCATGATCGCAGACAGGAGCCGGGGCCTGGAAGCTCGCCTATAATCGGGAAAACATGAGCATTCAGACAACGGTCGTTGGCAGCTATCCGATCCCGAGGTGGTTGTATGGCGATTCGTCGAAGACCACTTTGCGGGATGCCGTCGCGGTTGTCCTGAAGACACAAGAGCTGGCGGGAATCGATCTCGTCGCCGACGGCGAGTTGAACCGTTTCGACCCGAGCCACCCTGAAACGAACGGCATGATCGATTACTTCGTCAGCCGCATGTCGGGAGTCAAGACACGGTATTCGATCACCGACATCGAAGCGTTTCGGGCCGACCAAGGAATGAGCTTTCGCGCGGCGCCGGCCGGCATTGTGGAAAGCGAGATCGGGGAGGGCGTGCTCAACCTGTCGGCCGATTACGAGTTCACCCGAAACCTGACGACCAGGCCGCTCAAGTTCACGTGTACGGGACCGCACATGCTGGCGAAGACCGTCACCGACCGCCACTACGGGTCCTACGACAAGGTGTGCACCGCGATTGCCGAGGTTTTGCGAAAACAGTTGGAGCGCATCCCCGCTGACGTAGTGCAGGTGGATGAGGCGAATATCTCCGGCCATCCCGAGGACACCCCCTGGGCCATCGAGGCCTTGAACCATGTGCTCGGCGGGATTCAAACGACGCGCGCGGTGCACATCTGTTTCGGCAACTACGGAGGACAATCGATCCAGAAGGGCTTTTGGAAAAGCCTGCTGCCTTTGCTGAACGCGCTGCAGGTGCATCACTACGTGCTGGAGTTCGCCCGGCGCGGCTATGAAGAACTACCCGTGCTGAAGGACCTGGACTCGAAAATCGGCATCGGATTGAGCGTCGTCGACATCAAGGACAATGAGGTCGAATCGGCGGATCTGATCGCTTCACGGATCGAGAATGCCTGCAAGGTGCTTGGCGAGGAGCGGATTCACTACATCCATCCGGATTGCGGCTTCTGGATGCTGCAGAGAAGCGTGGCGGACCGCAAGATGAAAGCATTGAGCGACGGGCGAGACCTCTTCTACGACAGGAAAGAAAGCGGGGTGGAATAGCCGCTGTCCGACTCCCGTGCATCCCCATGTTGACAGCGACTTGACAACCTGTTGTAACCGGAGTGCCCTCGGAGTGCGCCCAAGCTAATAGATGGTCGGCCGAACCATTTCCCACTACAAGATCCTGGCGAAGCTGGGTGAGGGCGGGATGGGTGTCGTCTACAAGGCCGAGGACACCCGCCTGGAGCGCCCCGTAGCGCTCAAGTTCCTGACGCTCCATGCCGGCGCCAGCGCGGACCAGAAGACCCGTTTCGAGCGTGAAGCGCGTGCGGCGGCATCGCTCGATCACCAGAACATCTGTACGGTTTACGAGATCGACGAAGCGGAAGGACGACCCTTTATCGCCATGGCGTTCCTGCAAGGGGACACCGTTCAGCGACTCGTCGAAAAAGAACCCCTGCCGGTCGATGACGTTCTTGAACTCGGCATACAGGCAGCGAAGGGGCTGGCGGCCGCTCACGAAAAAGGGATCGTTCACCGTGACATCAAGAGCGCCAATCTGATGGTCGTTCGCGCGACGACCGGGAGCGAACCGCAGCTCAAGATCATGGACTTCGGCTTGGCGCAATTGGCGGCGGGCACCAGCAAGCTGACAGCGGAAGGGAGCAAGCTCGGTACGGCGGCATACATGTCGCCTGAGCAAGCCAGGGGCGAACATCTGGATCAGAAGTGCGACATCTGGTCATTGGGAGTCGTTCTTTACGAGATGCTCACCGGCAGGATGCCGTTTCGGGGTGAGTATCAGCAGGCGATCATCTATTCGATCCTGCATGAGGAGCCCGTGCCCATCACCGGACTCCGAAGCGGCGTCGACCTGGAGTTGGAGAGGATCGTCTTCAAGGCTCTCAGGAAAGACGGTGACGACCGCTACCAAAGCGCCCTCGACCTGCTGGTCGATCTGCGTTCACTGAAAAAACGGCGTGATTCAGGCGCATCTCAGATTGAGCCACCGGTGTACGTGACAGCAGCCATACCTGCGTCGGCTTCCGTGACGACGGTGCCCCCGGCGTCAACATCTGTGCAGGCAGCCGGCAGCGGCGCAACGCCAGAGGCTGGCGCCACGCTGCGGCGGTACGGTTTGCTGGGAGCGTTCGCTGTCGTGCTGGTTCTGTTAGGAGCCACCGCCGTGTGGCGATGGGGCGCGTATTCGCCACGGGCTCTGTCAGATCCGCCGCGAGTTACGCCTATTACAAGCGACGCTGGCACGGAAACGTTTGCTGCGTTTTCTCCCGATGGAAGCCAGGTGGCTTTCGTGTGGGACGGCCTGAATCAAGACAACCCGGATGTGTACGTCAGGCTTGTGGAGGGTGGTCAGCCGCTGCGATTGACGAATACCCCGGCTCCCGAGAGCGGTCCGGCTTGGTCTCCGGACGGCCGGTCGATCGCGTTTGTGCGCCACGAGCGAAGAAGGAGCGCGGTCTATCTCGTACCGCCGATCGGCGGTGTGGAGCGCAAGGTGGCCGATGTACGACTGCGCGGTCAGGATCGGGCCAACCGATACCTGGGCTGGTCTCCGTCCGGTAAGACCCTTGCCATCGCGCAGCAAGCAGGTCCGCCACCGCCAAGTCCTGCCGCTGGGCGAGACACTCCCAGTGAGCGCAAAGGAGCAGTCCGCGGAGGCGAATCCAGGGGGGAGGGCGTCATCGGGCTGTACTCGGTGGACTCGGGACAGATGCAGCAGATCTTCAGCGGAGCAACCCCGGGGGAAACCCGGCAGCGCCTTCACAGTCCGACGTTTTCACCGGATGGGGAGCGTATTGCCTTTGTCCGAACCGCGGGCCTGCTCGCCGAGGACATCTATGTCACGGCGGTAGATGGCAACGGCACGTTCCGGCGAGTAACGGACGACGAGAGCAGAATCCAAGGCTTGGCTTGGGCCGAGGACGGTTTTCTCATCTTTTCTTCGGATCGTGGAGGCACCGGCCGATTGTGGAAGACCCGCCCGGACTCCGCCGGCGGGCTGATCTTGCCGCTCTTGGGTGCGGGAGAGAACGCCCAACTACCCAGCGTGGCCAAACACGGAAGGAGACTGGCGTATACGCGAGCCGAGTTGGATCTGAACATCTGGCAACGCGACATCGGTCAGGGGTCGGAAATGATGGAGCCGCGCGCCGTGGTTGCCTCGACGCGAATGGACCACAGCCCGCAGTTTTCACCTGACGGGAAGCGTATCGCATTCGTTTCAGACCGCACCGGGAGCAATGAGCTGTGGGTCTCGGACTCCGACGGGGCGAACGCCTTGAAGTTGACCTCCTACGGCAGCGCCATCATCACCAGGCCAAGCTGGTCGCCGGACGGCCGCGAGATCGCGTTCCAAGTGATCGAAGGCAGCCGGTCCGAAATAGATATCGTCGCGGCGGATGGCTCGTCGCCACGGCGGTTGACCACAGACGGCAGCGGTGGGGCCATGCCTGTGTGGTCGCGAGACGGCAAGTGGATCTACATGAATCAGCGTCAAATCGGACTGCTCAAGTTCCCCGCTCGCGGCGGCATGCAGACTGAACCGCTTCCGGTCGAGCAAGAGGGATTGTTTGCACAGGAGTCGCGCGACGGGAAGCGGCTCTACTTCTCCAAGAGGGGTTTCGGTGGAGGCCTGTGGAGCAGGCCGGTTGATGGTGGCACGCCGCAGGCTTTGCCGAGAGAGGTGATGCCGGCCGGACGCGGGCGATGGGCGGTAGCAGACAGAGGGATCTTCTTTGTTGACCGCGAGCGGAACCTCAAGCTTTATCACGTCGACACAGGAGAGCTGGAAATCGTTGTTACTCTCGAACCGGAAGCGATTGGTTCTTCGGGATCCGGTTTTTCCGTTTCCCCGGATGGAATGCATGTTCTCTACGTCCGCGTAGATCGCAGCGAAGCGGACTTGATGTTGGTGGAGAACTATCGCTAACCGCCTTTTCACGCCCTTCGCGCCACCATGCGGCGAGAGATGCAGGACTACCGCGGCCCCGGCAGTTCGGCCGCATCCGCTCCTCCTATACTCGGATGATGCGTCGTGTAGAGTCGAGACTGCGGGTTCGCTATGCCGAGTCGGACCAGATGGGCGTGGTCTATTACGCCAACTATTTCGTTTGGATGGAGATCGGCCGGGTGGACTATTGCAGTCAGCTCGGTTTCGAGTACCGCGACATGGAAGCGGCCGATGGCATCTTCCTGGCGGTTACCGACGCGCGATGCCGATACCGTGGGGCGGCGCGGTTCCACGATGAGATCCGGGTTTTGACTTGGGTGTCGGAATCTCGTTCACGCACGATCCGGTTCTCGTACGAGATTCGGCATGCGGATGATGATCGACTGCTCGCGACCGGAGAGACGCTCCACACGGTTTGCGACCGTGACGGCAAGACCGTACGCCTGCCGGAAAAGTATCGGCCGTTCTTCCCTGTTGCGAGCGCCTCATAGCATGCTTTTTTCACCGCAGAGCGAGAAAAGCGGGCTTTAGGTTCCCTGTCGCAGATCCTGTCCGGTCATTTGCTCGGGTTGCTCGACACCGAAGACGCCGAGCATCGTGGGCACGATGTCTCGGAGCGAACCGTCGCCGCGCAACTCTCCCTCGTAGTCGCTCACGAGCACGAGCGGTACGGGGAACGTTGTGTGGTAGGTGTGCGGTTGCCCTGTCTCGGGATCGACCATCAAATCGGCGTTGCCGTGGTCGGCAGTGACGATCCAAGCACCCTTCTTGGCTTCGACCGCAGCTCGGATTCGGCCCAGGCAGCCGTCGACGGTCTCGATCGCCTTGATGGCGGCGTCAAGCTTTCCCGTATGGCCGACCATGTCGCCGTTCGCGAAGTTGACGACGATCCAATCGAAGCTGCCGCTCTCGATGCCGTCCACCACGACATCGCAAACGCCGGGAGCACTCATTTCGGGCTGCAGGTCGTAGGTGGCGACTCGGGGTGACGGCACCATCCGCCGTTCCTCGCCTTGGAAAGGCTTCTCATGGCCGCCATTGAAGAAGTAGGTGACGTGAGGATACTTCTCGGTTTCGGCGACGCGCAGATTGCGCCAACCTTGCACTTCGGAAATGTGCGCCAAGGTATTTTCGGGCTGATGCGGGGGAAGTACGTGGGGGTATCCGTAGCGCTGATCGTACTGCGTCATCGTGACGTAGTGGAGGTTTTTGGGAGCCAGAGAACGGTCGATCCCATCGAGTGAGGGATCGTTGAGGGCGTCGGAAATCTGGCGTGCTCTATCGGAGCGGAAGTTGAAAAAGATGGTGGCATCTCCGTCCGAGATGCGTCCGACGGGTTCGCCCTGTTCGCCGACAAGCACGACCGGCTCGATGAATTCATCGGTCGTCCCGCTTGCGTAGGAATCGCGGACGGCCTGGACGGGGTCGGCGGCCTGGCGGCCTTCGCCGAGGACCATGGCGCGGAGAGCTCGTTCAATGCGCGGCCAGCGCTTGTCGCGGTCCATGGCGTAATAGCGGCCGCAGATGGTGGCGACCTGACCAACGCCGAGTTCGCTCATCTTTCGGACCAGGGCTGCAACGTACTCGGCTCCCCCTTCGGGAGGCTCGTCGCGCCCGTCGGTAAGGGCGTGGACGAAGACCCGCTCGACGTTTTCGCGCGCCGCCATCTCGAGCAACGCATAGAGATGGTCGGTGTGGGAGTGGACTCCTCCGGGGCTGACGAGTCCGATCAGGTGGAGCCGGCAGGATCTCGCGTGGGTCATGGCGGTCTTGAGCACATCGTTTGAGAAGATCTCGCCGTTCGCGATCATGTCGTCGATGCGCGTGACGTCCATCTTGACGACACGGCCGGCGCCGATATTCAGGTGGCCGACTTCGCTGTTGCCCATCTGCCCCTCCGGTAAGCCGACGAAGGGTCCGTCAGTGCGGATGAGAGTGTGCGGGAACTCGGCCCACAGTCGGTCGAAGTTGGGCGTGTGTGACTGAGCGACGGCGTTGTTGGCCGGATTGGGGTTGTGGCCCCAGCCATCCATGATGGTGAAGACGAAGGGATTCTTGTTCACGTGAAGCTCTTCTTCTCCACCACCCTTGCTGTTGGAGCAGCCACTTCTCCTTGCCCCGTTCCATGAACGGGCGGCGCCGGGTCTAGCCTGCATTTCTCACCACGCGGCGAGGCGAGGTGCGTGAGAGGGCCGTCAGGACGAGGCGCGCGCCGCGTGGCGCGCGCAGGCGTACTTGACCGTACGTCGAGCACGGCTAGCAAGCGCAACGAAGTCATGGCGGTCGTATCGCGTGCTTCGGCCGTCGGGTGGTGAGAAATGCAGGCTAGGGCTCTGAGGCCGTTAAGCCCCTGGAGGCGAAGGACCCGACTGACGGTAGCTG
Organism: Bryobacterales bacterium; assembly: GCA_026713545.1. Taxonomy (GTDB): domain Bacteria; phylum Acidobacteriota; class Terriglobia; order Bryobacterales; family UBA6623; genus JAPPLB01. The sequence continues at coordinate 31,578 of JAPOOG010000133.1, read as the reverse complement.
GCGCTATCCCGATGCTTGTCTACCGTCCATTGTCGGTATCGCCGCTGACGAACGCAATCGCCCGTGTGGCGCTGCCGCTCTGGTCGGCCACCTTCAAGGGCAGGGCCAGATAATAGGCTCCGCGGGGCGGCAACTCATCGAGGTTGATCAGCATTTCTTCCCAACTCATTCCGTGCTGCAGCCCGGCGACGTGCGTCGGCTGGCCGCCTTCTGCATAGCCCATGCTGGGGCTGTCGGTGCCCAAATGCCAGACTCCCTTGCTCTGCAGATACGCAACCGCCTCGGGCTCGGGCGCAGGCCAGCCGGGTTTGGTCTTGGCGACGACGGGTTCGAAGGTCAGCCGGCGGCCTTCCGGCTGCGGCTTGTAGTAGGCATCGGTGTATCCACTGTGAAACAGAACCACGTCCCCGGCTTCGATCTCCCCATGCTCGGCCTCGAAGGCCCTGATCATATCAACCGTGATGCGCGCGCTCTTGCCGGGTTCGGCTTCATCGCGGATGGCCGTCACGTCGATCACCGCGGCGGGGCCCATCATGCGGCTGAGCGGATATTTGTCGCCGGTGAGCGCCCCCATGGGACCGGCGAAGGGCAATCCGCTTTCCGGGGGCGGGATGAAGTGCGACGGGAAATCGGTTTGAGTGCCGGTGTGTTCGTCGATGACGTATCGCTGCGAATAGTAAGGGCCATCGCTGGGGATTGAAATCGTGCCGTAGCTGTTCTTCCTGGGTTCGAACCAGTTGTTCGTCCAGCGTTGGAGAGGCGGATTGGCCGCCCATTGTCCGGGGAGCGTTTCGCTGAGCAGCACCGTCAGATCGACGATACGGCTCTTGCCGGCAATAGCCTCGAGGTCCGGACCGGCGGCCTCGGCGACGAGCGGCAGTCCCTCGTCTCGAGAATCGTACGGCGGCCGCGAACAGGCGGCCGAAATCACGACAACAACCATCAGGACAATGCAACGTTTGAACATGAGCCCTCCTCCAAGCTGCGCCGATTCTCGACGACTTCGTTTCGTCATCCTGGCAGGAATCGAAATGGTCCTCTTCTCCGGGCGGCCCACCGAGTCAATCGATCCTATGCACGGGAAGCTCCCAAAGCCACCCCGTTCCATGGCCGTCCCGTCTCGGGCACCAAGTGGAAGCCGACGGCTTTTTGTGACGCGGCAAGAGCCCGCCGGGGTCCTTGAGTCGGGCCGGCATCAGTGCACCAGCAGGTAGTTCTCCGTCTCCCACTGGCTGACGCTCTGATGATAGTTCGCCCACTCCTCGCGCTTCACCTCGATGTAGTAGTCCGCGTACGTCGAGCCCAACGCCGTCTTGATGACATCGTCCTTCTCGAGTTCGTTGATGGCCTCGTGAAGGGTATACGGCAAAAAACCTATGCCGCGGCTTCGCAACTCATCGAGCGGCATTTCGTAAAGGTTCTCGTCATTGAGCGTGCCAGGATCGATCTTGTTCTCGATGCCGTCGAGCCCGGCGGCCAGTGTGGCGGCGAAGGCGAGGTAGGGGTTCGCCGCGCCGTCGGCGGTTCGATTTTCCATCCGTCCCGGGCCGGGCACGCGGATCATCTGGGTGCGGTTTGAAGGTCCGTAGGTCACGTAGACGGGAGCCCAACTCGCTCCCGAGCTCGGTGCGCCGCGCGTCAGCCGTTTGTAGCTGTTGACGATTGGCGACGTCACCGCGGCCAGCGCCTTGGCGTGATGCAGAAGCCCTCCCATGAACCATCTCGCCGTCTCCGACAGCCCGAGGTCGTCTTTCTCGTCGAGGAACAGATTTTCTTCTCTATCCGCAGTCCACAGGCTGATGTGATGGTGCGTTCCGTTTCCCGTCAGGTTGCCGAACGGTTTCGGCATGAAGGTCGCCCACAGGTCGTGCTTCTCAGCAACGGTGCGGACCATCCACCTGAAGAAGGTGTTGCGGTCGGCGGTTGTCAGCGCGTCGCTGTAAGCCCAATTGATCTCGAACTGGCAGTTGGCATCTTCGTGATCGTTGGCGTAGGGCCCCCAGCCGAGTTCCTGCATATACCCGATCAACGTCGTCATCACGTCGAGGTTGCGATGCAGCGCCCTCAAGTCGTAGCAAGGTTTCTCCAAGCGGTCGTGGCGATCCCAGGGAACGAATTGCCCCTGATCGTCTTGTTTGAGCAGCATGAACTCGGGTTCAACGCCCACCTTGAGGACGTAACCCTTCGACCTCGCGGCTTCGAGTTGCCGGCACAGAATCGTGCGCGGGCAGTACGGCCACGGCTCGCCGTCCACGTGCAGATTCCCGGCCAGCCACGCCACGTTGTTGCGCCAAGGCAGCACCGTCAGAGAACGGAAGTCCGGAATGCTCATGATGTCGGTGTCATGAGGCCCCTGACCCAGATGACCCGCGGCGAACCCTGCAAACCCGGCGCCGTCGGTCGACATCTCGTCGAAGTTCGTCGCCGGGACAAGCTTTGCCTTCGGCGCCCCTCCCATCTCGACGAAAGAGCACAGAAAATACTCCAACCCCTCACTCTGAATCTTGTCCCTCACCTGTTCCGCTGTCATGTCTCGTCCTTCAGCCTCAGTGGGATACCGCCGCCGCCGCTTTTTCGCCGACCAGCCGGCGCCGCCGGAATCGCTCCGGCGAGAACGCTGCAATGATATCAGGAACTTTTCCGGTCGCAATCAATTCCGCGAGATAACGGCCGGCCGCCGGCGCCGCCTTGAATCCATAGGTCCCCCAGCCGACATCCACGTGGAAGTTATCCAGTTCCTCACAGCGGCCGATGATCGGGGCGAAGTCCGGCGTCATGTCGCAAATGCCGGCCCACTGCCGCAACACCCGTATGTTGTGCAATTGCGGGAACAACTCCAACGCCGACGACGCCATCTGTTCGAGCGTCGGCAGCGTGCCTTTCATGCTGTACGACTGATACGGGTCGATCTCCGAGCCGATCACCAGCTCCCCCCGGCCCGTCTGGTTTACGTAGACGTGTAGGCTCGCAGATACGATGACCGCGTCAAGGAAGGGTTTGAGGGGCTCGGTCACGCACGCCTGAAGCGGGGGCGTGACAATCGGCATCGACACACCCGCCATCTTGCAGATCGTCGAAGCCCAACCCGCCGTCGCATTCACCACCGTGCCCGCCGCGACCTCGCCCCGGTTCGTCAGGACGGCTTCCGCCCGGCGTCGCGCGACTCGGACCCCGGTAGCCTCCGTCAGCGGATGGATCTCGATCCCCATGCGGTCGCAGGCTCGGGCCAGCCCCCACACAACGGCGTCATGGCGAATGATCCCCCCCGGTGGGTGATAAAGCGCCGCCATGATCGGATAACGAGGCCGATCGCTGCAATCGATATGGGGAACCAGCTTCTGAATCTCGGCAGGGTAGATGATGCGGCTGTCCACGCCGAGAAGCTGATTCGTCTCCGCCCGAACCCGCAATCCCGCAACCGCCGTATCGGTGTGGCCCAGCGTGAGGTGCCCGCACTGGCTGAACAGCAGATTCCAACCCAACTCGGCGGAGAGCTCCTCATACAGCTTGAGGGAGGCGTTGTAGAACCGCACCCCCTCGGGCGTGCGATAGTTCGAGCGCAGAATGGCGGTGTTCCTGCCGCTCGCCCCGTAGCCGAGATACCCCTTGTCGAGCAGCGCGATCTTGCGGACCCCGTATCGCCGCCCGAGGTAGTAAGCCGTCGCAAGCCCGTGGACACCCGCCCCGATGATGACGATGTCGTAGGCGCCCTTGAGTTCATGGGCGCGCCACATCCGGTCGTTGCGGAACAGTTGCCTCACGGACGGGCCGCCTCCAGGGTTTGCTGGGCCTTCGATCCGAAAGGCTGGATGCCGCAAGAAACGCCGGCGAGCATCACCGTATCCCAAAGCCATTCACCGTACTCGCGGCCCGTGAAGATCAGGTAGGCCGGCAACGGACCGAGATCCTGCCGCGCGACCATGGCGTGCACGTGATGGACCCCCGTTTGTACGCAGTCGAGATTCGGCAATGCTGTGTCGGAAGCATCAATGTCGGCGAGCCTTCCCAGGACGTTCCCGCTTTCAGGCCCCGCCAGCATCAGGGCCGTGTATACCGCCGTCACATCGCTCACGTAAACCGGTGCGTCTTCCCCGGCTGCCGAGGCATAGCGATCCAATTGTTCACGAACGGCCGCTGCCGATTCGGGCGGGCAGGTGACGAGCGTTTCACCCGGACGTTGCGGCCAGATGCCGGCCTGGGCATCCAACTCGGGAAGAGTGTCCGAGCACCCGCCTCTGACATCGAACTTGGGGATCCTGCTCAAGTCGGCCAGTCCCACTGACCGCCGCACCGCCTCGAGCTCCTCCTCGGGCGATGTGTAATGCGAGACCGTCTCCCAGCCCCGCTCGACGACCACCGTCGCGCCCGACTGAGCGCATCTCTCCGCCAACGGACTCCTCCGGCGAAGCTCGACTCGCCCTGAAGGCTCGCTGTTCATGGCGATTACATCCGCAGGCGGCGGCCCTCCGGATCGTAGAAGGCCGCTTGCTGAATGCGGGCTCTCGCCGGTTTGCCCCCGACACGCACATCGATCTCTCGGCCCTCTTCAGCCAACTCGTCGCTCACCCATGCGAGCCCGACCGCGGTGCCGTTCACGAAAGAGTAACGGGCGCTGGTCACACGGCCGGCCGGCCGGCCGTCCAGCATGACCGACGAACCATCCTCGGGAACCTTGCCGTCTTCGAGCATCGTGAATCCGATCAGGCGCTCGTTGGCCGCGGCGGACTGGAGTGTCCCGAGCGAAGCCTTGCCGATGAAGTCCTGTTTCTCGAGCTTCGTCACCCACGGAATGTCGGCTTCGTACGGGTTGCTCAGGGCGTCGGTGTCGACGCCGACGATCACATGCTTCTTCTCGAGCCGCAGCACACGCTGCGTCTCCACGCCGAAGGGGAGAATCCCGTGCTCCTTCCCCGCCGCCAGCACACTTCTCCAGACGTGCACGCCGTAGTCCGCGGGCACGTGCACTTCCCAGCCCATCTCGCCCACGAAGCCGATCCGCAACAAGACCGCCGGCGCGCCCGCCACCTCGCCCCGGCGGCACGCCATGTATTTGAAGGCCGCGGTCTCGAGATCGATATCCGTCAGCTCCGCGAGGACTTCCCTGGCTTTCGGCCCTGCAACGTTGATCGACGACCGCCCACCGGTAACGTCCGCAATATGGACGTCCCAGCCCGTCTCCACCAACCACCACTCGAGCCACTGAACCACGAACTCGAGATTGCCCGTCGTGGTGGTCAGGAAGTAGTGGTCGTCAGCCAGCCTCGATATGGTGCCGTCGTCAAGGATCGTCCCCGTCTCGTCGCAAATGACGGCATAGCGTACCCGGCCCGCTTTCAAGCTGCCGAAGCGGTGCGTGTAGACCTTGTCGAGCAGCTTGCCGGAGTCCCTTCCGCGAACCTCGATCTTGCCGAGGGGGCCGACATCGACGACACCCACCCGCTCCCGCACAGCACGGTACTCGCGCTCGACGATCCGCTGCTCGCTCCAATCCGGTTCAGGGGCGTAATAGCGGGGGCGCTTCCACTGCCCCATGTTCATCCAAACCGCGCCGAGAGCCTCATGCTCATGGTGCAGCGGGCTCCGCTTGACGGGCGGATGCCGGGGTCCCGCAAGCGCCCCCAGCGATATCGAAGGATTCGGCGGTCGGCTCGTCGTGACTCCCGTCTCCCCCATCCCCCCGCCGGTCTCTCTCGCGCACACGCCGATCGATGAGATCTGGCACATACGCCCCTGGCACGGCCCCATCGAGACCGTCGTGTACCTCTTGAGCGTCTCGATGTGATCGAACCCTTCACGAATCGCTGTCCGCAGGTCCGACGTCGTCACGTCTTCACAAAGACAGGCATAGCAACGCTTCGAGTCCGGGTAGGCAGGCGGCGACGGCACGGCGGCGGTCAGGTCAGATCCCTTCACCTGCCCGGCTGCCTCTACGTGGGGCGGCAATCGAGTCGGAAGGAAAGCGCCGTTCTCGTCGGACCAATCCAGACTGCCGCCGGCCTGATGCAGCAGCCCGGCATTCGGGACAAGGTGGCCGCACACGACAACCAAGTCGCAGGGAATCTTTCCACCAGCCGTACGAACGCCGTCGGCCTGCGCCGCTCCCGTAACGGACAAGACTTGATCCGGCCGCACCGTCGCTGCTACATCGACGCCGGAGTCCTTCAGCAGCGACGCGATCCGGCCGGCCCGCGGTCCGTCCCCGACGATGACCGCCCGTCTGCCGGGGACAATCCCGTAGAGGCCGATCAGCCGCTCGACGCCGCTGCTCAGCATCACTCCGACGAGGTCATTGTTCTCGAACAACAAGGGCGCTTCGATGACCCCCGTCGCCACCACCACTCGCTCGGCCCTGACGTGAATCAGCGACTCCTCACCGCCGTCGCGAGGTAATTGCACGACGCCCAGCAAACCGTCCTCGTATAGCCCGAAGCACTGGGCCCTCGAGAGCACCTCGACGCCCTGGGCGGCCTCCACCTGGCCGGCCAGGACTCTTCTCCGCTCGGCATCCGAGGGAGTAAAGCGGAGATGCCCGCCAAGCTGCGGCTGCTCATCGATGAGCGTCACGCGGGAACCCTGCCGGGACGCTTCCAGAGCCGCCGTCAGCCCCGAAGGCCCCCCGCCCAAAACGGCGACCTCGGTGTGAACGTAGCGCTGCTCGTAGTCCGGATCCTCTCCGGAAAAGCGGTCGATCGAAGGGGGCGCCTCACCCAGTCCGGCTGCCTTGCGTATGAACGGCTCCACCGCATTCCAAACGGGACGCCTGGTGAACGTCTTGTAATACCAACCCACCGGCATCAGCCAGTCGAATTTCTGAGACGCCGCCAGAACATCGAATTCGAGCGAAGGAAAGACATTCTGCGGCGCGACGCGCATGCCCGGCCGGGCCGGCGTCGTGCAGACCCGAACGTTGGGCGTGCCGTCGACGTTCATCAAGCAGTTCGGACAATTCCCCGCGACGCACAGCAAACCGCGGGGCCGATGATGCTTGAAGCTGCGAGTGAAGACGCGAACGCCGGCGCGAAACATCGCCGCGCCAATGCTGTCGCCAGCTTTGGCTTGGATCGGTTTGTCGTTCAGCAGGAAGGAAAATCCTTCGCTAGGACTCGCCTGGGCCACGGTCGGTTTGCTCCGTCTCGTCGGGGAAGTAGGCGCGGATTACCTTGTTCGTGCGAGTCTCCCGCACCGCGCGCAGCCACTGCCGGCAACCTAGCCGATGGTACCACCACTCCGTCTGTGAGCCCATCTCGTTACGGCGAACGAAGTTGTACTGGTACCACTCGTCTTCGTCCGCCCCCGGCTGCGGACGGATCGAGTACTCACCGCCGAAGCGGAACTCGTAAACACTTCGTTCGCCGCATTGCGGGCAAGGAATCCGGAACGACATGCTTAGTTGAACCTCGATCTCGACATCAGGAACCCCAAACCCGCCTCGTCCCGGCCAAAGGCACCTGGCAGATGGCCGATGCCTCGGGCGTGAGAGCCGCCATGTCTTCGGGCTCCAGATGATGCACGTCCGATTTGCCGCACGCTCGCGCCAACATCTGGATTTCCAGCGTCATGGCTCGCAGCAGGTTGGTGACGCGTTCGGCCCCCTCGTCGATCGGCAGCCGCTTCATCAGTTCGGGGTCCTGCGTCGTCACGCCCACCGGACAACGTCCGGTATGGCAGTGATGACAGAAATGCGGCTCGGTTCCCAGCTTGTGATAATCCTCCACGTAGAGAGGCCGGTTGCAGTTCAACGCGATCAGCGCCGCCGTTCCGATGTAGATCGCGTCCGCTCCCAGGGCCATCGCCTTGGCGGCGTCCACTCCGTCGCGGATGCCGCCCGCGATGATCAACTGCACCTCGCCGTAGAGCCCCATGTCCTCGAGAGCCGCGCGGGCCTCACAGACGGCGGCGAGCGTCGGGACGCCGGTATGCTCTTGCAAGATCGCGGGAGAAGCGCCGGTCCCGCCTTCCATGCCGTCCACGACCACCACGTCCGCCCCGGCCTTGGCCGCCAACTTCACGTCATCGTAGACCCGGCTGGCTCCCAGCTTCACGAAGATCGGCACCCGCCAGTCGGTGGCTTCGCGCAATTCCTCGATCTTGATGATCATGTCGTCGGGTCCGAGCATGTCCGGGTGCCGCGCAGGGCTCCGTTGATCGACCCCCGCCGGCAATTCCCTTTGTCTCGCGATCTCCCCGGAGACCTTGGAATCGAGCAGCAAGCCGCCCGTACCGGGTTTCGCTCCCTGGCCGATCGTCAACTCGATCCCGTCGGAAAGCCGCATGTGGTGCACGTCGATGCCGTAGCGCGAAGGAAGCACCTCGTAGACCAAGGTGCGGCTGTTTGCGCGTTCCGCAGCCAACATCCCGCCGTCGCCGGTGGTATTCGACGAACCGATCTCGGAAGCCCCTTTCGCCAGCGCCACCTTCGCGTTGTACGACAGCGCCCCCCAGCTCATCCCGGTGATCATGATCGGGATGTCCAGCTCGATCGGCTGCTCGGCGAAACGCGTGCCCAGCACGGTTCTCGTCTCGCACTTCTCGCGATACCCTTCCAGCGGAATGCGTGTCAGGGAGCAAGGCAGGAATGTCAGATCGTCGAATGTCGCCCAACGGCGCTCGCGAAGCGTCCCGTAACCGCGGATGCGATAGACCCCGCTCTCGGCCTTGGTCTGGATGTCCTCGATGACGCGCGAAGAAAAAATGCCGCTCTTCTGCAGGACCCTCGGAGAAGATTCAGCCATGGCCTACTAGAGAGCCTCCTCCCAGGTTCGCCACTCGGCCTTGTCGAAGTTCCAAAGCTTGCGTCCCGCGACAACCTTCCGGAAATCGCCGCCGTCAGGCAGGTTGGCCCGCAACGACGGGGGGACGTAGCGCGACAGGGTAGTGTCAAGAAACTCCTTGTCCTCGTCCGTGCTCTCGACCACGACAGCATCGTTGCCCAAATCCGCGATCTTGCCCCCCACGAAGCACACTGTCTCGTACATCGAATCGCCCAGCGCCTCCGCAGCGTCGCCGCAAATGATGAGCTTGCCTCCCTGGCCCATGAACCCGCTCATGTAGCCGCAACTACCGGTGACGAGGATGACCCCGGCTTTCATCGAGACGCCGGTGCGCGCGCCCGAATCCCCCAGCACGACTACCGTCCCGCCTCGAATGGCGGCGCCGGCGCTGTTCCCCGCACTGCCTTCGACAACGACCTCGCCGCTCAGCATCGACTCCGCCAGTCCCCAACCGGCGCTGCCCCGCACGCGGACCGTCGCGCCGTCCATCAACCCCGCGCAGTAGTAGCCCACACTGCCGTCGAAGACGACCTCGCCTCTTTCCAGCAGCGCCACTGCCAGATTGTGCCGCGCTCCGGGCGACCGCGCGGTAACCGCTTCACCCACCGCCATGAGCCGCCGGATCTCCGCGTTGATGTCACGCGTCGTCCGCCCCTCGCAACTCAGTTCCGCCATACCCTGAATTCCCGTGCTCCCGCCTCGCGAACCTCCAACGAGTCGTCGAAAGCCGCCCGGAAAGCGACCTCCTCGGTTCCGGCGACGGCGCACTGTTCGGTTTCGGCAAAAAGCAACGGCTTGTGAGCAAAGGGATCTTTCACGTAACCCATCGCATCCTTCGTGCTGACCAGGCAACTGAACGAGCCGTCCAGGTCGACCAGCGCCGCCGCCAGAGCTTCTTCCAGCGAATTCCTCCGGCGCATCTCGTCGGCGACGTAGACACCGATGATTTCCGAGTCGTTCTCCGTGTAGAAGCGAGTCCCCTTCTGCTCGTACCGCCGGCGCAGCTTGTGGTAGTTCGTGATGTGGCCGTTGTGCACGATCGCCAGATCCGGATAGCCATGCGCCCAAAAAGGTTGGGAGTGGCTGAGATCGACTTTCGACTCCGTAGACATGCGTGTGTGGCCGATGCCGTGCGAGCCTCGCATGGCGGAGATCCGGAACGTCTCTTCCAGACGGTCCGGCGAGCCCACCTGCTTGACGATTTCGAGGCGCCGACCCATGCTGACGACCTCCACGTCCGGCCCGACGGATTCGATCGTTGCGCCCAGGGCATCGGGGTCGGCCGGCTCCTCCAGCGTCAGGCGCAGATAGCTGCCGGTGGTCGAAACGTTTCGAGCCTGCGACAGAACGGAGACCTTGCCGACGACTTCCTCGGCGCGCTCTTTCGAGCGCCCGTTCTCGCCCAACTTGACCCGCAGAACGAGATCGCCGCCCTGCTGCTTCCGATAGAGAGCAACGCCCGCGGAATCCGGGCCGCGGCAGCCGAGCGCCCGCAGCATGTTCAACACGGCGGCTCCGACCGGGGCCTCCGCGTCCCCTGACTTGTCGAAGTATCCTGCGATGCCGCACATACGATTCGCGGCTCCCGCCAAGTTGGCTCTCGGTCGCGGGCCGGTGAGTAGACGGGTAGCCTATCACAACAAGTGACCTTTTATACAGGCATGCAGGGCACCACCAGCGGTTGGCCGCAATGACCCACTCGTGCTCACCAAGCTGCCTGAGGAGGCGCATTCGCGCATCTTCCGAACCCAAGCGGAGGGACGCAAGGAGAATAGCGATGCGGTCAACGCAATAAAGATAGTTCCCCTGTTCGTGCAAGACAGAACGTACCCCTTTCTCAGCATGGGTTCATTTGGCGTTCGCCGCCGCGGAAGCAGCCCGGAGGGCGACGGGAACTGCAGCAAGCGCTGCACTTCGTGCATTTTCCTGGGAGAAACGGGATTCCGTGCACTGTTGCGGGATTCCCAGCGAACGGCGCACGTCGTTACGCCCACCGGGAACGGTGGATGGTACGCAGACATGTTGCACATCCCTGTCCCCCCGTTCTGCACTTGTGCGCAACAGTTTGCAGTCAAAAACAGGAAGCAGAGGGCAGCAAAGCATTGATTTAGAAGAGGGTTCGGCGGTCCGGGCGGCGGTTCCTGGTGATTCTATCGTTGTACAACAACAGCGAACCGAACGGCCGTAAAGGCCGTAATTCGAGAAAAACCCTACAGGCCTTGTTGCCGGCGCTGCTGGCCCTCTCACGCACTTTCGCCTCACCACGTGGTGAGACATGCAGGGCAGGATTCCGGTCTCGCTGTCCTCATGGTAAGCAGGCCGGGACGGGAAAAAAGACTGAAGGGCTTCAGTACTTTTTTTCCGATTTTTCCGAAGGGGAACGTTCACGTTCGCTCACCAGGGGAACTTCTCACATTGCTCCGACAGGAGGATAGCGATGCCTGACGATCGAGACAGGGGGCTCAAGCCGCGCAGCATTCAACCGGCTCGCGCCTGGCAGGGATGCACGTGGCGGGTCAACGGCCCCTGCCCGCCGTGGCCTCGCGCAGGCCTTTCCAGATGCTGCAGCACAAAGCGACCAACACCAACACGAAGGGGAGTCCGGCGGCGAGGGTTGCTGCCTGAGCCGCCACAAGGCCGCCGCCGAGCATCAGCGCAATGGCGACCAGCCCCTCCAAGACGCACCAGAACACGCGTTGGACAACCGGCGCATCCAGCTTGCCGCCGGCGGTGATCGTGTCGATGACCAGCGATCCGGAGTCGGAGGAGGTGACGAAGAACACCACCACCAGAACGAGGCCGATGAAGGACGTGACGTTAACCAGCGGCAGCGTCTCCAGCAGCATGAACAGGGCAATCTCCGGCTGCTGCGCCTGCACCGCCGCGATCACGTCGCGATGGCCGCTGTCGAGGTACTGCGACAACGCGGTTCCGCCAAAGGCGTTCATCCAGATCGCAATCATCGTCGTCGGGACGATCAGCATGCAGGCGATCAGCTCGCGCACCGTCCGGCCGCGCGAAATCCGTGCGATGAACAGGCCGACGAAGGGGGACCATGCAATCCACCAGGCCCAGAAGAACGTCGTCCAGCCGTGCATGAAGTGGAGGTCCTCCCGGCCCACCCAGTTGCTCAGCGGAACGATCGCCGCAAGATACCGACCGAGGCTGGACACTATGCCGGCGGCGATGTCGAGCGTCGGCCCGAGCGTCAGCACGAACAGCAGCAGCAGCAGGGCGATCAGCAGGTTGGCTTGGCTCAGCCGCTTGATCCCCTTCTCCATTCCGCTGACAACCGAGACCAGCGCTATTCCGGTGATGCCGACAATCAGCAGCACCTGAATGGTGCCGGTCGCCGGCGTGCCCCACAGGTAGGCCAGCCCCGCCGTCACCTGTTGGGTGCCGAGGCCGAGCGAGACAGCCAGCCCAAAGAGCGTGGCGAAGACGGAGAGGATGTCAATGACGTGGCCGAACCGGCCCCGCACCGTATCTCCCAAGAGCGGATAGAACGCCGACCGCAGCGTCATCGGCAGGCCTAGGTTGTACGACGCGAAGGCGACCGACAATGCCACGACGGCGTACATGGCCCACCCATGGATCCCCCAGTTGTAGATGGCGCCGGCCATGCCGAGGCGCACCATCGCCGCCGTGTCGGCCGCTTCGAGACCGAGCGGCGGTTGCAGAAAATGCTCCACCGGCTCCGACACCCCGAAGAACATCAGGCCGATGCCCATTCCGGCGGCGAACAGCATGGCGAACCAAGTCGGTCGGGAGTAGTCCGGCCGGGCATCCGCGCCGCCCAGGCGAACGCGGCCTAGAGGCGTCACGATCAGCAACAGGCAGAAGAGTACGAAAAGATTGCCCGCGGCCATGAACAGCCAGTCGAAGGTTGCCATGAGACCCGCGCGCAGCGCCTTGAAGGCGGCCGTCGCCTCGGCCTGGAACACCAGCACCCCGGCGACGAACGCGATGATGGTGAGGCTGGAGACGAAGAAGACCGGATTGTGGATGTCGAGACCGAGAAACTGGACATTGTCCTGACCTGGCTTGTAGTCGATCTTCGAGATCTCGGGCATATGGTTTCGGCAGCGGTATTGCAGCATAGCCCGTCCGCCGCCCATGGCGATTCGAATGGGGATGCTAGCTCACGACAGCGGACCATGCAAGGCCGACGCAAACACATGCGTCGCTTCGCTCGTGACCTGCTCAACCTCTCGAATTCGGTGGCCATCATGGCAAGCCAGTGATTCCAGGCGGCGCCTTGTGTGCAGGTAATGGGCGATCTCACGGCATCCCGCACATGGAGCTTGACGTATTGACTCCCGCAAAATACAAGGTAAGCTTTGAGGATTTCTTTAGCCGTCTTTTCTCACCAGCGGCATTGCGATGGGTTGAGGGGAACCGAAACATGGCTGAAGCTCAACATTCTGCGCGGCGAGGGAGGGCGAGGGCCTCTGCGGGGCACTCTACACCTCCCATCACAGCCCGCCAACGTCCGTTTTTCGGATTGTGGCCGACGGCAGACCCACTTGGCCCCACGGCCCCGGCAGGGCGCCCCAGCAACGCTGTTTTCGGGCTCGCTCCGTGTTCTCAAAGAGTTGCTCGTCCCGGCGGACGCAGCGCGCCCGATACACCGCCGCAAACGCCTCCTCATCGGGATAGCCGGCGGCCAGCGACAGGTACACCCGCCGCACGCTCACTTTCACATGTGCCCCGATCTTCAACAACCCCCGCCGGATCGTCTCCGTCTGCGCCCGCGCCCAGCGCGTGCCCTCCAGCCCCAACCATGGTCGCGCCCATATGGGCGGCGACCACCAGCCACAAAGTCGCCAAGTTCTGGGCCGCCAATCCCAGGAAAAGCAACTTGAAGCCGAGGGCAATGGCGACGTTTTGGCGGATAACGCGCAGACAGAAGCGCCCGGTCCCGATGAGATGCGGCAACAGCTTGAGACGGGGTGACATCAGCACGACCTGAGCTGACTCCAGGGCGATGTCCGCCCCGGCGCCTCCCACCCGGAGGCCGAGCGAGGCGGCGATATAGGAACTCTTTGAATGCGCCAATCATTACAGAGCGGCAATACACCGAGCCGGCGCTCTTCTGACAGGTCCTCGGCTCGAAGCTGTCGAGCGCCCCGAGGAGGAGAAGCGCAAGATGCGCGGAATCACAAACGAATTGTTAAGCCGTCAGACAACGAGTTCCGGTAGGCGCGCCAAGCCGGAATGAGACCGATCACCATTCCCGCGCCGATAAGCCCCGTCAACCAACCCAGGTGCAACGCCGTCGGCGGCCGGATGGGTAAGTAGAACCCGATGGTCGCTTCAAGCACTGGTTGAATCAGAAGGAGCGCTGCGTAGACGAGAGCAACGCCCAAAGCAGCGCCCGTCGCGGCCAGCAGCCCGGCCTCGATGACTAAGAGCAACAGCACCTCACGACGCCCGAGCCCGACGGAACGTAAGACTGCGATCTCGTGGCGCCGCTCCTGCAATGTTGAGTAGAGCGCGATGAGCATACTGATCAACCCGACGCCCACCACTGCGACCGAGATCGTCCGCAGAGCTTTCTCGGCATAGCCAAGCGTAGTCCAAAGCTCGTTGAGAGCCACGGCCGGCAATACCGCTGTCAAAGGCTCCGCTTCTTCTTCATCGATCTCCCGTTTGAGGTGAAGAACGTCTGGCCGTGAGCGCAATCCCACCAATATGGCGCTGAGCTGTTCGAGGCCGCCGTGCACCTCCTCGTCGCGGTGACTGTTGGATTCGCCAGGGGTGTCGTCGTGCTCGTCATCATGCATCGCCTCGACGCCGTCGAGTGTGATGTATACGGAGCGGTCGACTGGTGTATTGGTAGGGGCCAGAATGCCGACGACGTGGAATGGGTGCTCTGAGTGCTCGAGCAAGGCATGCTCCTGCACGCCGTGCGCAAGGACCAAGTCATCGCCGAGCGAGTGGCCGAGTTCTGCGGCCACAGCAGCGCCTAGCGTTGCGTCGTGGGCTTCGATTGGCCGCCCCCCCGAGGCGAAGGAGAGTTTCCGGCCGCCGTAGAAGCGATAGTGAGCAAAGAACGATTCCGTCACCCCAACAACGCGATAGCCGCGGTAACTATCGCCGAACGCCATAGGCGCTGTCCAGTCGACCGCAGGATGAGCTGCGAGCCTCTCCCACGATGTAACGGAGACGCCGCCTGAGCCCGAGCCGATTCCGAACAGGCTGTGCAGGACAAGCTGAGTGGGGCTCGAGCGCGGCCCGACGACGAGATCCGTCCCGCTAATCGCACCCGTAAAACTTTCCCGGGCGCCGAGCTGGATGAGGTCGACGCCGAGCAACAGGCAAACGCTGAGCGCGATGGAAAGAAAGGTCAGCCCCGTGGTCAAGCGGCGTTGTCGGAGGGATTTGCGCGCGAGGAGCACTAGCATGTCAGTTCTCGATATTCGCCTCATTGATGTGCGGTAGTGAGAGAGCGCGATCGAATCGCGGCGCCAAGCTTCGATCATGGCTGACGAAGACCAGCGAGCAGGATTCTTGCCGCCCCTTCTCGAGCAGTAGATCGAGAAAACGATCCCTGGAAGCCGAATCGAGCGACGAGGTGGGCTCATCGGCGATAAGGAGGCGTGGTCTCCCAATCAGCGCCCGCGCGGCCGCCACGCGCTGCTGCTGGCCAACGCTTAGTTCAGAGGCATTGCGGTCGAGCAGGCTGTCGATCCCGAGCCCGACGGCTAGCTCTAGCGCAGCGTCCTCCGCAGAGGTGGCGCCGAGCCGCTCGCGACGCGAGCGGCTGATTCGACAAGGGAGAAGGATATTCTCCAACCCCGTCAGATAAGGAATAAGGTTGAAAAGCTGAAAGATGTAGCCAATGTGCGCGGCGCGGAAGGCGTCTCGTTCATGAGGCGACAGCCGACAGAGATCCTGTCCCATAATCTCGACAGAGCCGGCTTGAGCTTGAAGGACTCCGGAGAGCAAACCAAGAAGCGTTGTCTTTCCGCATCCGCTCGGTCCGAAAAGAAACACCCGCTCGTCTGAACCGATGGCGAGATGCGGGACTTTCAAGACTTTGGGCCCCGAACCATAGCTGAACGTCGTATTCCGCAACAGGACAGCCGGACCGGGAGGCTTGGATCCACTCATTCCGGAAACTCGAAGGGGTCAATCCCCACGCCCTGCATGTGGAAGGCGGCTGATCCGTAGGGGCTTTGCGTCTCTTCGATAAAGAGCCGGCCGCTGACCCAGTAGGCCTCCCACATTTCGAAGGCGACCGGGCCGTCAAGCATCACCACAGCGACGATCTGATTCGGAGGAGGGGGCGGCGAATGGATGCACGCGCCCACGTAGGGAACCAACAGGAAGTGCGACGTCCGCGCCTGGAAATCCTCGAGCGGGACGATGTAGCCGGGAACGCGGACAAGCTGACCATCGAACTTCGCGAGACGTGGGTCGACCCGGCCGCTTTCGAGGTCAAGCAGCCACAAGTCCTTCCACCCCAGCGGTTGGATACCAGCACCCTCGGGGTCCGAAGGCAGCGGTTCGTACCCACCGAGATCGCCACCCAAGGAAGCGAACAGCGACCATAGGAAGGCACCGACCATCGCGACGACGAGGAGGTCGAATCGGTGCACGCGAAATGGGCGGGGCATCTAGAATCCCAGCATACGCACCCAGGTTCCTCTCTAACGAGTTCTATCTGACGGGCGGGCGGGTTCATGATGCGAATGGCCGTTTTGGAGTCGCGGTGGGCTCAGTCGGCACCTGTGAAGGGGGTCAAGCTTCTTCCTTCGACTTGATACGCGA
The DNA here is from genome assembly GCA_026713545.1 of Bryobacterales bacterium. Lineage (GTDB taxonomy): Bacteria > Acidobacteriota > Terriglobia > Bryobacterales > UBA6623 > JAPPLB01. Next base: position 15,031 of record JAPOOG010000133.1, on the reverse strand, counting down.
CACGCCCGTATGGGCTCTGACTGTCGGAGATCCGCAAACGGCCCTCGAGCCAGTAGCAGCGGCCCATCCCGAAGCTCGCTGGCTGCCCCTCCATGACAACCTGGAGAATTTGATCAGGAGGAGGGGGAGGCAAATGGATGCAGGCGCCGCTGTAGGGCGCGAGCAGGAACTGCGAGGCGCGCGTAAGGTCGTCTTCGAGCGGCACAACGTACCCGGGAATCCGGATAACACGGCCATCGAGGGCGCGCAACTTGTCCGGCATCTGGCCGGTCTTGATGTCTAACCGGCTGAGCTGCACCCAGCCCACGCGCTCGACGGCCTCCTCGGGCGAGCCCAACGCTGGCGGTTCGCCGCAAGCCCCGCACCAGCAGACCGCCGGGGGAAGCAGCCGCGCGAAGCGGCGGCGGGTCCAATACGAGGATCGTTTCTTGAAAGAAATAGAAGGTCCTCCTACTCAGTGCGGGATCTCGGCCTGCGAAGCAGTCTCAGGCCGTTGAAGATCACCACGAGGGTTGCGCCCATATCGGCGGCGACCGCCAGCCACAAAGTCGCCATGTTCTGGGCCGCCAATCCCAGGAAAAGCAACTTGAAGCCGAGGGCAATGGCGACGTTTTGGCGGATAACGCGCAGGCAGAAGCGCCCGGTCCGGATGAGATCCGGCAACAGCTCGAGACGGGGTGACATCAGCACGACCTGAGCCGACTCCATGGCGATGTCCGCCCCGGCGCCTCCCACCCCGACGCCGAGCGAGGCGGCGGCGAGCGCTTCGGCGTCGTTGACGCCGTCGCCGACCATGGCCGTGCGCCCGTACCTCTTCTCGAGTTCTTCGATGGCGGCGCGCTTGTCTTCCGGCAGGAGGGGGCCTTGGGCCTCGTCAATCCCTACCTCCTCACGGACCGCCTCGACCGCGGAGTGATGATCGCCGCTTAAGATGGCGGTATGAGTGACCCCGAGTTCGCGCAACTCCGCGACCACGCGGCGTGCCTCTGGGCGGGCCGGATCGTGGAGCCGCACAAGAGCCCACGGCGTCTCACCTTCTCCGCAGATCACGACGGTGCCGTCCTGCGACGCCAGCAAGGCCTGCGTTTCCGAACCCAAGTCCGCGCCAGCGTGATCGAGCATGCGCGAGTTGCCGGCCCAGAAGCGGGCCGCGCCGATGACAGCCGAGGCGCCGATTCCGCGCTCGATGTGGAACTGCTCGACCTGACGCGGCAAGATGCCCCGTTCGGCGGCATGGTCGACGATCGCACGAGCGAGCGGGTGTTCGCTGTAGTGCTCGAGCGCTGCCAGTCGAGCCAGGATTCCGGAGAGGTCTCGCCCCTGCAGCGGTACGATCTCCTCGACCTTCGGCACGCCGGCCGTCAGCACGCCGGTCTTGTCGAAGGCGACGGCGCGAACGCGAGCCGCCTCTTCGAGGAAGGCTCCGCCTTTGACCAGCAACCCGCGCCGGGCAGCTTTGGCGACAGCCGCTGCGATCGCCACCGGCGTCGAGATGACCAGGGCGCAGGGGCAGGAGATGAGAAGTGTCAACATGCCGCGGTAGAACCAGGGCGAAAACGGCGCGCCGACCAACAACGGAGGGCCCGCTGCGATGCCCGCCGCCAACAGAAACATCGCCGAGGTGTAGTTGCGCGCGAAGCGGTCGACGAATCTCTCCGATGGAGCCCGTCGATGCTGGCTCTCCTCGAGCATGCGCAGAATGCGGGCGAGACGGGTATCGTCCGCGGCCCTGGTGGTGCGGATATCGAGCACCCCGTCACTGTTGAAGGTCCCGGCGTAGACAGGGTCTCCGGGGCGCTTCATGGTCGGCACCGGTTCGCCCGTGAGCATCGATTCGTTCACTCCGGATATCCCGACTTCGACCTCTCCATCGCACGGCACATGCTCACCAGGCCGAACGCGCACCAAGGACCCCACCGCGACAGTAGCGGCCAGGACTCGATGCTCGTGGTCGCCATGAACGACTGACGCCTGTTGCGGAGCGACCGCCATCAAGCCACCGACCTCGCGCCGAGCGCGGGCGATGCTCCAGCCCTCCAACCGGCCGGCCAAAGAGAACAGGCAGGCCAGAGTCGCCGCCTCCGCCCATTCATTCAGCCATGCCGCGCCAATGAGGGAGACCACAACTAGAGCGTTCATGTCCGGACGAGCGGCGGCCAGGGACTTGACTCCCTTGGGGACGACGAAGGCGACGCCGCTCGCGATCGCGACCAGGAAACAGACCAGCGCAGCCGGCGTTTCGCCCCCGTGCTGATGCGTGATCGCCGCCATCCAGTCCCCTGAGCCGGCGGCATGCAGGACAAAGCCGAGTGCAAGGGCCAGACCGCTGACGCCAGTCAGCAGATCCTGTCCCCGACGCTCGAAGAACGCGGTCTCGCGAGCCGGCTCTTCCCACGGCTGGCATTCCAGCCCGAGCGCCGAGACCTGCGCGGCGATGTCCTCGGCGGTCAAGGCCCGCGGGTCGAAGGCTGCCGTCAGCTTTCCCCGCATGACATCGAAGCGGAGTTCCTCGATGCCCGGCTCTCCGTCGAGCCGTCTGCGGATGATGCCGACCTCCTCAGCGCAATCGAGGCCGCAGACCCGATACTCGGCGGTTTCCCTATGTTCGGATTTGGCGGATGGCAAGAGCGTTGGAATGCCTGGCCAGTGCTGGCGAGTCCCAAATCCTTAACGGTGCCTGCCGACGGGGCGATTTCCAAGGTTTCTCTCGCGACCGGTCCGTTTGCATCGATGAACGGGACACTTCTCTGGATGGGTGGGAGCAAGGTGTTGCGGAGACCGCCGCTCTTAGTCAAAAAGAACGACAACGGCCCGTTGCCTGTTCGGAATCTGGACGACCCAGCGAATCTCGCGGTCGGAGCCCGCGGCGACGACATCTGGGAGACACGCTACACCGATTTCGCGCCCCGGATCGGTTTCTCCCATCTTCTTCGGCAGTCCGATCGCTACTCAACCGTCCTGCGCGGAGGCGTCGGCCTGTTCTACGGCATTCAGTCCTGCCAAGTCGGGCGCGCGTATCGTGCTTTTTCCTTAATCTGGCTAACGCGCAATTCGGCCGGTCTACGCAGATGCTCAACCGCTCGATCGGAGGCCTCAACCCACTCGATCAGATCGACGGCCCCCGTTCTGTTCAGTTCGGGCTGCGATTGGAGTTCTGAATGCGAAGGCTTGGGTTAGCCGATGGGAGCCGGTCTGCGTGACGCTGACCGATCGTTCATCGTGAGAACTCGCGGAGATGCGGCCAGGACGTGGATTCGATCTGCTCCGCCAGAGCGCGCCAAGCTTCGGGCAGCCTTTCCGGAGCCATCCTGGCGGCCTCCCGCCATTGCGCCAATACGGCTAGCCGATATGGCAAGCCACATCGATCGAGCACCCAATCTTCGTAGTCGGCAATTCTACGGACAGCGGTGGAGGCTAGCTTCAAAAGGACGGACGGGTCGGGGGGAAGCTCGCCCGAGGGAATCATGTCCTGCTTCCAGATCGGCTCCTCGACCGCATCCAGACCCATCCAGCGCGGCCGGAACTGGAAGCGGTTCACATAGACTCCGCCAAGGTCCGGCGTCCCGTAGAAGAATCCGAACCCCCAAAGCATCCAACATCCGGCACCCACGAGCCGCAACACGTATCGAGTCGACCCCGTAACCCCTTGCGGAGGACGCTGCTTGGTGAAACCCGCCTCCAAAAGTAGGTTGCCTTCCGGACGCAGGATGTCCTGGCCCCAGTTCCAGCACTGCTGGTGGAGCAACTTCTGGCCCTGCCCCCGGAGGGCGCCGGATATTGATCCTAAAGGCACGCCCCATCCCAGGCCGGCAAGGCACAGAAGCCAAAAGTCTCAAATTGGTTGCTCTTGAGCGAGGAAGTGACAAACCGCATCGGCCCCGGCCGGCGCAGGAACGAGGCGGCGACGAGGATGACGTCGAATGATCGGGCTCGTTTGGCCATCGGTGCTAGCCTGCCTTTCTCACCACCCGACGGTCGCAGCACGCGATACGACCGCCATGACTTCGTTGCGCTTGCTTGCCATGCTCAACGTACGGTCAAGTACGCCTGCGCGCGCCCAGCGGCTCGCGCCCCGTCCTGTCAGCCCTCTCACGCACTTCGCCTCGCCACGTGGTGAGAAAGGCAGGCTAGAAGAAACGCAGCATGTAGCTGAATCGGACGCCGCGCCCCATCTCAGGGGCCAGATCCTTGATGAACGACGAATGGTTCCGGTAAAGCTGGTCCCCGACGTTGAAAACGTCGGCCGAAAACTGGTGAATCGCTCCCGGTGTCGGAATCGTGTACGAAGCCCGCAGGTTGAACACGGCGTATCCGGCCGTCGGCATCTCAAGGTCGAAGATTTGGCTCTGTCGATTCGCCAGCACAAGTTCGGGCCGCAAGCTGAAACCTTTGTGTCGGTATTCCAGACCGACTCGGCCCCGCAAGGGAGGTATGCGCGGCAGCGGAGTGCGAATCCGAGTATCCTGTGCGTCCACGAAGTCCAGACCGAGATTGAGCCGGAAGTCCGGACGGAAGCCGATGCCAAGCCTCGCCTCCGCTCCGGTGAACCGGCTGTCTCGCTGGACGAAGTTGACGACGGGCAGGCCGCCCTCTTCCTCGCCCGTTGCGAAGGGGAAGACGAAGTTGCTGAAGTCGTAGTAGAAGAGATTGACTTCGCCGTCGATTCGTCCCGCTTGTTGACGCAGGGACAGATCGAGTCCGTTGCCGCGCTCGGCCTTCAGACCGGGATCGCCCACCTCGAAGATCAATGTGCCCACGTGCGGGCCCAGGTTGTACAGTTCCTCGAGTGCCGGGACTCGGTACGAGTGGGAATAGTTGGCGACGAAGGCCCCGCCCTGCCACAAGTCCGTGTGCATGCCGGCCGCCGCGGAGGCGCCCGTGAAACGGCGTCGAATCGCGCCGGGAATTTCCTCCTCGTGATGTTCTTCCTCGTGTCCGTGCCCTTCATGCTCTTCTTCAGCCTCGTCCTCATGACCGTGCGCTCGCTCGGTGAACGCGGGATTGTAGCGAGAGGTCTCCAAACGGCCGCCGAACTGAAACTTGACACGTTCGAAATCCAGTTCTTCCAGGGCAAACAGTGCGAACGACTGCTGATCGACAGGCGGAGAGAGCGCTTCCTCACCCGACGCCGAGTAATCACGCTCCAGGCCCGAGAATCCGAAACGACCCGACAGCGGCCCCAGACGGTTCTGTTCGAAGACGCCCCGATAGACGAATTGATCGTTGTCGAAACGGGTTCCGATACGTCGTTCGCTGCCTTCGAGTTCGACCTCTTCGTGCCGATAGGTCGCGTAATTCAACTTCATCACGAAGCTCTCAAGCGCCGATCCGAGGTTTCGTAGCCCCCAGTTGACCTGATAGGCCTGTTGGTGCATCTCGAGATCGATGCGGAGTTCCTCGTCTTCAAGTTCGCCTTCCTCTTCTTCGTGATCTTCGCCTTCCTCTTCATGGTGGCCGTGATGATGGCCGTGAAACTCCCCGGCGAAAGGATTCCCATAAGCCGCGTCATTGGCGCGAACGCCGAAGCTGACGAAAGCGCGGTCGCCAAACCACCCAAAGCCGCCATAGCCGTTCGCCGAGCGGCTCCGCGAGTTTTCGATCTCTCCCGCGGGTGTGGCATAGTCCCCGGTTCGGAGGCCGTTCGCACCGCCCCAGAACCGCCACGGACCCTGAGCGTAGTCGAAGCCGACCGCTCCTCCTCCCAACGCGTTGGCTGTGCCCCCCGAGCCCTGGAGGTAGCCCTGTAGACCGTCCGGATGCGAGCTGAAGCCCGTGTGGCTGCTGATGGCGTTGACGACGCCGCCCATGGCATTGCTGCCGTAGAGAAGCGTCGCGGGACCCTTGACCACTTCGACTCTTTCGAATGCGAGCGGATTGAATGTCTCGGCATGGTCGCCAGAATTCGAAGAGATGGAACCGGTGGGCAGATCGTCGGTCATAATCAACACCCGATCACCGTCGAAGCCGCGGATCAGAGGTCGTGACGAGCCGGGTCCAAATCCGCGCCAAGCGATTCCCGTGCCCGGCTGATTGCCAATCGCTTCGCCGAGGCCGGCGGCGATGTTCTCCGCGCGAGCCAGATCGAGCGAGGTCAGCGAATGGGTGGATTGGAAAGCTTCGAAGGCGGACTCGGGCCTCCCTGTTGCACTAACCGTGATCTCCGTTCTCTGGGTTGAGAACGAGAGCAGCAGCCGCGGCCGCACCGTTTCTCCGGGGGCGGCCAGGACGACTTGGGAAACGTTCCGCAACGCGCTATCGAGATGGGCGTGCAGATGGTAGCGGCTTGGCTGTACACCCTCGAACTTGAACTCACCCTGTCGGTCAGTGATCGTCAACGCCCCGGTCTCCAAGAGAATGACGGTCGCCCCCGCGACCGGCTCTCCGGTCTCTCGGAGTAGAACCTGACCCTCGATAGAGGCTGGCTCCTCGCCTTGGACCGCGCACACAGTCAACAGCGCCGCTACAACGGCGCACACCGCTCTTTTCATTCTTTTCATCGGAAATCTCCCCCTTCACTCGCTCACAATGCTGTTGGCGGCGCACGCTATTGCGGGGCCGCTAGATAAGAAACGTGGACGAAACTCAGAGGGGAGGTGCGCGTGGCTGGCTGGGCCGCAAGGCTGTGAACAGGGGAGTGCGGCGGGGGAGGGTGTCTTTGGAGTGGAACGTTGGATTTGGCGAAAACAGCCGAAGGGCGCTGCAATCGATCGGCGTCAAACTACTCAGGTGGCAAAGCTCGCAGCAAGCCTCGTCGGAATCCGCCGTTTCCAAAGCGCAGTGGATCTGGGCATAGGCGATCTGCCACAGCCCCAGCGCCAGCAGCAGTAGTAGAAGTCGACGCATCACGCGAACGGCTCCTCGGCTTCACATCGCGCGCACTGCCGGCAGAGACGGAGGTTGACGAGGTGCGCAGTGGCGAGCAATGTAGCCCCAGAGGCGACAGTCCAAGGCTCCCATCGCTCCCCGACGGGCCCGAGCTTAGCTAGAACAAGCAAGCCCGCCCCGACGGCAAACATGGCGAGGCAGCGTTTGCGCCGGTGTCGTCGCCAGTAGCAGGGTCCAAGGCTCAAGGCCCCTGTCAGGACCGCCGCGGCGAGCAGCAGCACCTCCGTGGACTCGTCAAGGAGCCAGCCGATGGGCAGACTGGCCGCAAGCCCGATCAGCAGCGGAGTGAAGGTGCAGTGCAATCCGCAGGAGAGAGACAACGTCATGCCGGCGCGATCGATTGTCGCACCAATCCCATCTCCCCGCTTCCTCAACTGCACGTGTCCTGGTGGCAATATCCCGCCATGATACAGGTTGGTGCTGGAAAACCGATCTACTTTCTTACGAACGGTCCAAAGCATCCGGCAAGCGGCATTCACGAAGGAGCGGGCGACGCGATACAGGAACGCAAGCCGGCTAGCAACGCCTCGCGGTCGAGGTTGCGGCCGATGAACACTAGCCGGCTTTTCCTCGGTTCGTCCAGCGCCCAAGGTCGATCCGGGCCTCCGTCAAGCATCATGTGCACAGCCTGGATCACGAAGCGCTCCTTCATGCCGCGCACGTGCAGAATCCCTTTTGTCCAGAAGAGATCCTCGCCCTGCACGCGAAGCAGAATCGTCAACCAGCCGGCGACGGCATCGCCGTCAAGCGCGGCGTCCTCCTCGTCATGTTCGTCCTCTTCTTCGTCGTGTCCTCCGTGGAACTCTTTGTCGAAGGGGACGCCGTGGGAGCCTTCGTCGTACTTGGGGTCGATGCTGAAGAAGGTCTTGTTGCCCTACCATCCGAAGCCGCCGCCGTTGGCCGTGAGAGAGCGGGAGTTGAAGATCTCACCCTGTATCGGGGCCGTGTAGTCACCGGTTCGCACCCCGCCGCCCTGGCGCCCTGGCCCCACAGCATCCATTTCTTGTGGCCGTACTCGAAACGGCGCTGGCTCCGCCGAGGGTGTTGGTCGACCCGGCCGAGCCGAGACAAAACCACGCAGGCCCTGTGAGGATGGCGGTGCATCTCGTGGCGCCGGCTCACGGCGATGCCCGTGCCGACCATGTGATCAAGAGTTTCACCGAGTGAGACGACCGTCGACTCGGTGAGATCGTACGCCGCAATCGAATCGACGCTCTGAAAGGCTTCGAAGGCGGTCTCCTGTTTTTCTCCCGGCGTGACCGTGATCTCGTAGCGCTGCGGCTTGAGCTCCAGCAGAAAATCCGCTGTCGCGTCAACGCCGGCTTCCACGGTGACGACCTCCGCCGCACCAGTGAAAATGCCGTCGAAGTGGGCAATCACGTGATACTCGCCAAACAGCACCCGCTCGAACTCATAAGCCCCATCGTCGTCACTGATCGTGCTTCAGCCCAGCTCAACGATCAGAATGCACACGCCATGCAACGGCCCGCCGGTCTCCTTCATGGAGACGGCGCCGGAAACACGCCCCTTCGACTTCGCCCAGGCGAACAGGGCTGGAAGCAGCACGAAGAGGCACTGGAGGTGAAATTACACAGGTATCCCTTTGGTCCGTCCTTCACTACGAAAGCAGGGCCGCGATTCCGAGGTGAATCTTGCGAGCGGGGGTGAAAAAACCCACGAGCGGGACAGGAAGACCCCTGAAGGATCACCGCAAGAGGCTGCGGACGGCAGGCGCCTGCCGCTTGCTGACGGTGAATTCGAGTCCGTTGGCTAGTGTGAGGAGCCATCGCTGACTGCTCAGCGCGCCCAACTTGCGGATCTTATCGGTATTGAGGAGAACGCTGCGATGGACGCGTTGGAATTGCGTGCCGGCGAGGCGGTCTTCCAACGCTTGCAATGTCTGCGTCGCCATGAACTTCTTGTCGGCGGTGAGAACCCACACGATTTCACCGTCCGCTTGAAAGGCGTAGACCTCGTCCAGGTCCAGCAAGTGGAAGTGATGGCCTTGCCGCCCGACGATCTTCGGCCTGCGTCGAGGCCTTTCGCTATCGGCTGCGTTGACTGCCTTAGCGACCCGCTCCGCGCTTTCAAGCGGACGCCGACGGGCCTCGCAAGCGCGGTCGAGCGCGGCACGAAGGCGTTCCTGGCTGATCGGCTTGAGAAGGTAGTCTACCGCTCCGACTTCGAAGGCTCGCAGCGCATGCTCGCTGTAGGCAGTTACAAAAATGATCGCGGGCAGCGCTCCCTCGATGCTGCGCACGACCTCGAAGCCGTCTTTCACCGGCATCTGAACATCGAGGAGAACGAGATCCGGCGCAAGCTCCTCGATTTGGAGAACCGCGGCCTCGCCGTTCTCCGCTTCACCAACCAGCTCGATGTCTTCGGCCTCGGCCAACTCTTCCGCCAAGACCTTCCGCGCCATCGGCTCGTCATCAACGATGATAGTGCGCAGGGCTTTTCGCATCAGGGTGTCGTTTTCATCTTTTAACGCGAAACGTTTGTTGCGGCCAGAGTGTTCCCGCAAGCGGGTCGCTCCGCTCAATGAACGGGATTGATCTCAGCATAAGCGGACGTCGGATTGAACCGGCGTGGGTCCATCTTCACTCGGTCTCGGTTTGCGCTCGCAAAACCCGGTGGTTTAATCGAGCATAAGAGAGCCTTCGCGCTGTGGATGTGACCACCTATCTCCCGACTCTGATCAACGCGCTCGGACACTTGGCGGGGATCACCGCTTTCGGAGCATTCCTTTTGCTGCTGCTGCGAAGCGTCCGCACCGGATCGCGCGCCGAGACCGGGTTGCCAGCCGCGGCTGCGGGCTTGGCCGTTTGCTGGAACGCCGGTTCGCTCGCGGTCTTGTTCTCTTCGCCGGGCAGCGGAGCGAGCCAAATCTTGGCTTCGCTCAGCTTTGCGGTACTAAGCTTGCTGCCGTGCGTGCTGCTTCATCTGGCACTCGGGACGGAGTACCGCTGGCTGTGTCACGGCGGGTACGCGGTCGGCGGCGTCGCATCCCTCAGCCATCTCTCGGAGGCGTTCGACTTCCCGATGGCGTCGCACGAGGTCGGGGTCCGGCTCATCACCTACGGCTTCGGAGCGCTCGCCGTTGTCGCGGCGGTATTGCTTTCGCGTGGCCGGGCCGACCATCGCGCGGCCGGCATGAGGGCCTTCGCGGCGATATCGTTGTTTCTGCTCGCCGCTTCGTTTGTGCATTTCGGCGCCGAGCACGGCCCGGGGTCCTGGGCACACGAGCTGCTTTTTCATCACGCCGGCATACCACTCGCCCTATTCGTACTACTGCAGGACTACCGTTTCCTGCTGCTTGATGTCTTCATCCGCCTGCTAGGCGCTTTCTTGCTCGCAGCACTGATTGCCGCCGCCTTGCTCGTGCTTGGGAGCCAACTCGGTTTGTTTGAGCCCCACGAAACGGGCGCCCTCAGCGTCGCGGTGTTCCTCATTCTGGCGAGTGTCGCGATTGTCGCCTACCCTCTTGTGCGCGACCGGCTGCGCGTCTGGGTGCAAGGCGTGCTCTTCCGGCGCGGGAATGTAGAAGACGTTATCGGAAGCCTGCGCTCGCTGCAGCCGGATGACGAGAATGAACTCCTCAATGAAGCCTCGAAACGAATCGCGCGATTTGTCTCCGCCAAGCGCTGGTGGCTTCTTGATGAGAAAGGATCCGCTTACGGGACGAAAGTAGAAACCCTTTCGACGCGAGCTTTCGATCGCGCGACGAATGACAGGTACCGCTGGGCGGAGGTTGTCGTACCTTTTCGATTCGCGCGAGACGAGACGCGGACGCTCTTGCTCGGACCTCGCCAAGGCGGCCGGAGGTACCTGAGCGAAGATCTTGCTGACCTCGACCTACTCGCGGCGGAAGTCGCAGGACAGGTCGAGCGGCTTCGTCAGGATCGACAGCACCGCTTGCTGGCCGAAGCGGAGCTGGAGACGCTGCGTGCACAGATCAACCCGCACTTCCTGTTCAACGCGCTCAATGCTCTCTACGGCGTCATTCCGCGCACCGCCGCCAACGCCCGCGAAACACTGGTCAATCTCGCCGATATCTTCCGCTATGCCCTCGGGGGCAAGCGGCAGTTCGTTTCCCTGGAAGAAGAGTTCAGGATCGTCGAGGCCTACTTGCAGATCGAGCGACTGCGCCTGGGCGACCGGCTGTCTACCAGCATCGAGCTTGATGACGATGCTCGATCGCTGCAGGTGCCAGCGCTGTCGATCCAGCCGCTTGTGGAGAATGCGGTGAAGCATGGTGTGAGCGCCAAGCCCGAGGGCGGGGAGGTCCGGGTCCACGCTTCGCTTGCGAAAGGCCACTTGTCGGTTGAAGTGACCGACGATGGCGCTGGTTTTGATCCGCGGGCCGTCGATTCTGCTGGGAACGGACTTGCCAACGTTCAGCGCCGGCTACACCTCTGCTACGGCGACCAAGCGGACTTTGCGATTGATTCTTCTGCGCGTGGTACGCGTGTACGTTTTACCGTCGGTGTCGAACGTCGGCATCCAACTCGCAGCGCAATCGTAACCTGAATGACGCGCTCCCACCCCGAGCCCTCGTACCCGAACCGAAACTCCTTCCGGTGCAGAATCACCGCCAGGGTCTCCACTCGTCAATCTCGAATACCGGACAGATGTCAGGGTGATGCAGCGTAGCGGCAGCCTGCGCTTCCGTCTTGAATCTGGCTCGAATATCGGTATTGCTTAGAAGATGGGTCGGTAGAAACTTCAGCACTACAGGCAGCTTGAGCTTCGTGTCCTCGGCCTTGTTGATAAACACCCATCCCGCCCTCACCGAGCTTCCTGGTGATCTTGTAGTGGGAGGACGTTCCAATTCTACCTCTATGTGGATTGATGTTGATAACAACCGATGTCATTCGCAGTCCGCCCAGATTTCCGCCAGGTTTTTTCTTCGCTGCCAAGGTTTACATTCGAGTCAAGTTGACGCGGCGATCAGTTAACCTGCTTGTCGGTCTGAGGGCTTCCTCGCTAGTTCACTGACTGTCTGAATATTTCGCAAATAAACATATTGGGGGCAAGATGTTTTAGGACACACTGGAGGCATGCCTCGTCCCGTTCTGCGTGGTGAAATCTCCGCGAAGGATCAGGGGCTCTAAAGAAGCTCTTAGGGCGGCGGCATCGAACAAGTCCGGGTGGTGCTCCGCGCCGTGGCTTTGTTGCAGTTGGCTGTAGGAAACAGCGCCCCGGCGACGAATGCGATGATGGTGAGGCTGGAGACGAAGAAGACCGGATTGTGGATGTCGAGGCCGAGAAACTGGACATTGTCCTGACTTGGCTTGTAGTCGATCTTCGAGATCTCGGTCATATGGTTTTATCAGCGGTAACGAAGGCCGGTCGTGCTCCGCGACCCGTGAAGCCTGGGCGAATGCTGGAGTGTCTCACAACCGATCATTCCCACGCCGTCAAGGAGTATCTGCGCGCTCTGGGTCTCGGTCATTGTCGGCCAAAACACATGACACTGTTCCGTTCCCCTTTGCGATAGTGGCGCACATGAGCGGAACGCAGGGCAGCCTTGACCGCGCTACCGTTGTGCCGCCGGGGGGCTAAAACGAAAATCTCGATCTAGTAGCTCTGGCGGGCAAGACCCAAGGCAGCGGAGACTGAAGTCGCCATTGGGGCGATCGAATACGTAATTGTCAAGCCGATCACGGTGCGGCAGATCACCGACGTTCGCTCGTTCTACGTTCATTTCACGATCCGTATCCACGGGTCGAGAGGAAATTCCGTACGACCACCGTATCCTTTCCGGCCGCTCCAGGTAATACTCCCTAGAAGCCGTGGTCTTCCACGCGAGTCAAGCGAGTGAAGCGATCCGAGTTCAATGCCGCTTTCCGGGAACACAAAGACGCCGTCTACGGCTTCAGCTACCGCATGACGGGGAACGCGCAGGACGCCGAAGAAGTCGCCCAGGATTGCTTTTTGACCTTGCTTCGCAATGCAGCACGATACGACCCGGAGCGCGGCACGCTGCGCTGTTTCCTGCTCGGGGTTGCGCGCAATCTGATTCTCAAGCGCTGGCGTGCGGAGGGCCGATGGAATTCCATCGGGGATGAAGAGCCGGCTGTCGAGCCGATCTGTCCTGCTGGACAAGAGACAGCTGCACTGGTCGCACACGCTGTCAATGCTCTGCCACCGTTGCAGCGCGAGGTTCTTGTGCTGGCCGAGTACGAGGGCCTTTCGCTCAAGGAGATTGCCGGAACGGTCGAAGCGGAAGTCGGCGCTGTCAAGGCGCGCCTTCATCGCGCCCGTGGAAACCTCAGACGAGCGCTTGCGCCGCTGGCGCCAGCCTGAGTCAACGAATCATGCAACCACTGAATAACGACGATCTGAACAAGCTTCTTGCCCAGTGGAGGGTCCCGCGCGCACCCGCCTCGCTCGAGGCGAGGCTGCACGCTGATCAGGAAACGCGCTGGTGGGTATGGATGCTGCGGGGACGGATTCAGATTCCGGTCCCGGTTGCCGGGCTTGTCCTAGCGGCGCTGCTGGTGTGGGGGATGCTGAGTTTTCGCCCCGCGGACGGCACCAACATGGACGCAGGGCCCGCTTTCTCGAACTTTCAGCTCGTGAGTGATGTCGAACCCAGAATCATCAGAGGTGAAAACGATGAATCTCAAGAGAATTAGTCAATGGCTTACGCTGTGCTGTCTCGTGTGTACTTTGGCGAAGGCGGAGCCGCTCATAGTCATGAAGGCCGGAGCCACTAACAGGGCCAAGATTCACGTTCAGTTCGAGGCCCGGTTGGAACCCTCCGGCGATCGCACCCAGGCGCGGCGTTTGGGAGGTGGAGGCGTGATGGCTTCGGACTACGTCATTCACCGTTACATGCAAGACCGGTCGCACAAAACCTACTTCGGTTACGACATTGCAGTCGAACCGCTCCAAGACGGTTCGACTCTTCGTGTCAGCATCCTGCCGCTTTCGGCCGGTCCTGAGCGGCTGGGTCTCGAAAATCCAGAGACGTGGAAGAAGCTCGCACCTCCGCGATACCCCCCGCCCCAGTGGGTTCGGAGCGGCGACACGCTGGCTTTTGACCTTTTTGTTAATCCGGAGACAGGCCAGAAACTGGTTGAATATGTTCTCTTCGGCAGGAATCACCGCAGGGAGACCGTTGCCGGGCCGGCTCGCGACTTCACGGTCCACGACGCCGAAATAAGGCTTCGTGCGCCGCGGCTCGTCGTCAACGGTACACTCGCCGAAGCCACGGCATCTATGGATGGAATGATCAGTGGACCCTTCGTCAAGCTCTACTGGGCGCCTAAGGGGCAGTTTACCTTCTCCCTCGTACCTCACCCAGAGTTGGGTTTCCGCAAGCTGGGCGAGGTCCGTGGCAGCACGGCGGCGTTCGAGTCGGGCGGAGACAGCTACGAATTGAACAGCGAGGGGAAGATTGCTCCGGGTTCCGCCGCCTTCAACCTGTACGTTTTGCACGATCCCGACTACCGCCCGCCGATTTACAGAGGCACTGAATTCTTCATGGGAGCTAGCGACAAACCCTGACAGCCCCGAGAAAAGTACTTTCCTGGAACCATTGTTTTGGCCATGGACGACGAGGGCAAGAACAGTGGACATGCCCAAGACCGCCTCACAAGCCCTCTGCCGCAGGCTTAACGAACTGCTCGACGAACACGGCTTCGACGCCTTCGTCGAAGGGCTTTGTGAAGCCTGGGCGAATGCTGAAGTTTTGCACAACCGAGCGTTCCCCGCCGTCGACGGTTGAGACCGGGCGGCTGAACGCTAGCGGACGACGGGCCGAACGCCCTGCCGCAGTTGCTGTGCGAGACTCTTTCGTGCTTCACGCTCACTCACTGGAGGCCAACCCACGACGAGGGCATGCCTAGGCGGCGGCACAGACGGCTGAACATCGAGTTGCCAAGATCCGGCTCGACTCGCCTTCGCTGCCGGAGCCTCGAAGTCGCCGCGAGCCCGAACAGGACGCCCGGAAGTCTGAGCAGCAGTTTCCTGTCCGAGGGTCCACACCTTGTCCTCAGCGAGAGCATTTTCAGCGATAATGAAGACGGCTCTGGCGAATACTTCGACGCGAAGACGATGGCGAAAGCCTATGCGGATGATTTGCGCCGCAAATTCATAGAGGCGCATCAGCAGGGAGAAGGAAGCCTGGAAGTGTTGG
>JAPOOG010000132.1 GCA_026713545.1 Bryobacterales bacterium | reverse complement strand
GAGACACGAATCACGAAACACGAGACACGGCTTTTTCTAGAGCCGCCCCAAGCCCGGCCAACCGGTTTTTCACGAATCACGGCTTTTTCGACACGAGACACGAAACACGGCCTTTAATGCCGCCCTGGAGCCACGGCCGCATCGCCTCCCGGGGTTTTGGTTCACGAGACACGAGACACGAGACACGAAACACGGATTTTTAATACCTTCTGGTACTGAAGCGCTTCAGTCTTTTTTTTCCTGCCCGGCCTGCGTAGCATGAAGATCATGGTTCGTGAACAGACCTTGATCCGTGGCCTCGGAGCGCCTGCGAAGGGAATGTCGTTCCCGCTACATCTCCCCTTGTTCAAGGACCTTCCCTGCCTGCTGTTGCCCACGATTGCCCGTTATTGCCCACTATTTCCCACTAAAAAAATGTCGCAATCCCTGGTGGTCTCGCAAAACGGCCGTAGCTCTCGCGGCCCCGGACGCGGCCCGCGCGCTGCTCCCGGACAGCCCGACTGTACGGCTGAGCAAGCGCATCACGAGACACGAAACACGGCCTTTCATGCCGCCTTGGAGCCACCGCTGCACCGCCTCCCGGGTTTTTGGGTCACGAGAAACGAAACACGAAACACGGCTTTTTCGACACGAGACACGCTTTTTCCACGGCCTTTTTTCGAAACCCGAGAGCACAAGTTGGCGTCTACACCTGACAGCCCGAATATCTCACCACGAGCGGAGGCGAAGTCCGTGAGAGGACCGTCGGGACAACGCGCAAGCCGCTGGCCGCGAGCAGGTGTGCTTGGCCGGCTCGTTTCCAACTGGAGCAACCAAAGGCCCGGCCAACGGTTTTCACGAAACACGAGACACGAATCACGAAACACGGCCATTAATGCCGCCTTGGAGCAACGGCCGTACCTCCTGCCTCGGGTTTGGGGTCACGAATCACGAGACACGAGACACGAAACACGGCCTTTTGTTGAGCCACCCCAAGCCCGGCCAACCGGTTTTTCACGAGACACGAAACACGAGACACGAATCACGGCTTTTGTGGTTTTGGGTCACGAAACACGAGACACGAGACACGAAACACGGCCTTTTGTTGAGCCACCCCGAGCCCGGCCAACAGGTCTTTCACGAAACACGAATCACGAATCACGAATCACGGCTTTTCCCCTCTTTCCCTTTCTTGCCCTGGCCGGGTCGTTGATGCTCGCCCAGGCGGCCTGGGGCGCCGCCTTCCTGACGGGCACGGTATCCGAGCAGGATGGCTCCGATGCCGTTCCGCTGCCCGGCGCCTACGTGCAGGTCAGGGCCGGCAGTCCCGAGCGCGTGGTCGCGCAGGCCGTGACCGACTCGCGGGGACGCTATCTGATCGAGGACGTGCCCGAAGGCCGCGTAACCCTCGGTGTCGCCGCCGCCGGTTACTACACGATCAAAGCGGGCGGGCTGGACTCGGAAACGATCACGCGCACCTGCCCGCCGGAGGGCGAGTGCGGCAGCGTTGACTTCGTGACCGCCCGCGCCGGGGTGCTCGAGGGTTATCTGAACGACGATTTCGGAGCTCCGGTGCAAGGGGTGGAAGTGACGCTCAGGCCGGCTTCCGGTGCGCCTGCGGCGCGGCGCGGGCGGCAGGCGGCCGGGCGCGGGCTTAGCGACGACCGCGGCTACTTCCGTATCTGGGACCTCAAGCCGGGCCGCTACCTGTTCGAGGCGCGGATGCGCTTCCTGTTCCCTCCCTGGCTGCCGAAGTTCCGCCTCGACGCTCGTGAGGTCGAGATCGCCGGCGGCGGCGAGCCCCGGGAAGTGAGCTTTCAACTGCGGGGGGACGCCGGCGTGTTCTCGATTTCCGGAATCGTCGAGCGGCTCACCGACGAAGAACCTCACCCAACCTTCGTCGTCATCCGGCCCAGGGCCCCCGGCGGCGATCTCTGGACCATGTTCACGGTGGCTCGGGAAGGAAGGTTTCGGATGGATGGGCTCGAGAAAGGGGATTACGTCTTGCAGGCCGGGCGGGATAACTCAAACAATACGCGGGACTTTCGGCTGCTCGCGGTCTTGACGGTCGACCGGGATCTGATGGATCTGCGTTTGCGGCCCGCCCTGCCGACGGGCGTTCGCGGCCGCGTCGCGTTTGCGGATGGGGAGAAGAGCAACCTGAATATTCGAATCTATCCCAAGGGGACCGAAGCGAGGGGCTGGGAGCAACTGCGGGTCGAAGGACCCGACTATGCTTTCGAGCACGGCGGGCTGCCCCCGGGCGAGTACAGCGCCTCCTTGCGGCCCGGCGGCCGCTACCTCGTCGAGGACTACTCCTTCACGGTGCACCCGGGCTCGATGACCGGCCTGGAGATGGCGGTTTCGTCCGAGTTCGCCAGGATTTTCGGCACGGTTCGCCTGGCCCGCGGCGGCGGCCGGGAATCTCGGCCCGCGGGCGCGCATTTCCTCGTCGGCCTGCGCGGCGTCCGCGGTTCGTTTTCCTCACCGGCGGACGAGAACGGGGTGTTTGCCTTCGATAAGCTGATTCCTGGCGAGTATCGGATCGCCGCCTGGCGTGACCCCGACACCGACGTCTCCGATGAAGAGGTGTGGGCGGAAGCCGCCTCGGCCGTCCGGACGATCACGGTCCAGGCGGGTTTCGAGATGGAAGTCGACCTGACAGCGGAGCGCTGATGGTGCGGGCATGAGGATTCGCGTTCTTGCAGCTTCGATTCTCGCGTCGGCGGGCCTGGTGTGTGCGCAGCCTGCCGCGCCGGCCGCCGGCCCGGACCAACCAGGCGAGACGGTCGAGTTGCGCGGGCGGGTCCTTGCGGCGCAGAGCGGCGTCCCGGTCCGGGGCGCCAAGGTGGCGGTCACGACCCGCCAGCGCGAGAACGTTTCGGCGTTCACCCGCTTCAACGGCTCGTTTGTCATCGAGAACGCGCCGGTCGGGGATTACGAGATCGGTGTCGCGGCGTCCGGCTACGAGTTGTTGCACAAGAGGATCCGGATTCCCCCCGGCCGGCCGTTGGATGGCCTGGATCTGCGAATCAAGCGCTCGGCGGTGGTCACCGGACGCGTTCTGGACGAAAACGGCCGCGCTGTCGTCGGCGCGACAGTGGAGGCGCTGCGGGAACAATTCCTTGAAGGCCGTCTCCGATGGCGGGACCGAAGCTCCCGCATGACCCGCTTTCAAGGTGGTTTTCGAACGGACGATCGCGGCGTGTACCGCATCTTTGGACTGTCGGCGGGCGAGTATGTGATCGCGGTCCGTCCCAGGGAAGAGCCGGGGTTGGATGGCCAGCTTCGTTTCGCCGCCGCGCCGGGCTACTTTCCGAACGCCGACTCGTTGAGCGGCGCTGCTCGTGTCAAGGTCGAGTGGGGAGAGGAGAAGCAGGGCATCGACGTGCGCCTTGTGAAGGCGCCGCCCACCAGCGCTCACGGCCGCGTCTCGAGCCTGGACGCGCGCATCTCTTGCAGCCCATGCCGGTTCGAGGTGTATCGGCGGGACGGGAGTTCGGTCAGGCAGGTCGGAAGCCGGTCGACAACCGAACAGGGGTCGTTCTCCTTGTTCGGGTTGCCGCCGGGACGTTACATCGCGGTCGCGCGCCTGTATGACCGTCGAACCGGCGCCCAGGCTTTCGGCCGCCAACCGTTCACGGTGTCGGAAGGAAGGGTGCAGGCCGTCGAGGTCGAGGCTCATGCCGAGCGCGCCATCGTGGGCCGGCTGGTCCTCGTTGACCCGCCGGATTCCGTCGGCGATGAAAGCGGGGCCTGGTCGGCGCGGATACGGCTCGAAGCGGACAACCTGGACCCGACGGAAACCAGGCGCACTGGCGGCATGTTCGCGCAAGTCGAGGGGATGGGCGGGGAAGGGCCGTTCGAGTTGGCGGCGTTCCCGGGGCGCTATCGGCTCATGGCCTTCGGCCCGAAAGGCGCCTATGTGGAAGGCATCGAGATCGACGGCCGCCCTGTGCCGGGGTCGAAGCTGACCGTCCCGCGGGGCGGGATTTCCGGCGATGTGGTGGTCACGATGAGCTTTGCGACCGGGACCGTCCGGGGGACCGTGCGGGAGTTGGAGGACCGCGAGTCGTCGGTTGCCTTCCTCGCCAAGGGCGGTCTGCTTCCACCTGCCAGAACGGTGTGGCTCCTGCCGGCCGGGGAGGGGCCGCCTGCTCACCCCCGGCTTTTGGGACGGGTGCGCGAGGGCGGATTCGAGATCACCGCAGTGCCTCCCGGCGAGTACGAGGCATTCGCGTTTCCGGACCGTGCCGGTTACAGCATCGAAGACCCCAGATATCGAAAGAAGCTCGCTCGCTATGGCGGGAAAGTCGAGGTGAAGTCGGGCGAAGCGGCGGTCCTCGACCTCCAGGCCCTGCCCACCCGCGAACAGTTCGACCGATAAGGGGATGATATTCCGAAGTGGCGATAATCTCCACTTTCCCCTCGACAATCTCGCCACTTTCCTGTAAACCAGGAGCATGGCAAAGGCGCCAGGAAAAGCGTTCCGAAGGGGCGTTGCCCTCAAGCAGATCATGAAGATGTTCCCCGATGACGCCACGGCAGAGGCATGGTTCATCGAGCAGTTCTGGCCTGCTGGAGTGTGCTGCCCCTACTGTGGTTCGGTGAACGTACAGACCGGCTGCAAGCACAAGACCATGCCCTTCCGATGCCGTGAGAAGGAATGCGGCAAGAAGTTCTCCACCAAGACGGGAACGATCATGGAGGGATCGAAGATCGGGTTCCAGGATTGGCTGATTGCAACCTTCCTCTTGACCACTTTTTCGAAGTCTGTGTCCAGCATGAAGCTGCATCGAGACCTGGGTATCACGCAGAAGTCAGCATGGTTCTTGGCGCATCGCTTGAGGGTTGCGCTGACTTCCGGGAACGAGGTATTTTCAGGCCCGGCAGAGGTCGATGAGACCTGCATGGGCGGGCGCCGGAGGAGCCTGAGCAACACCCACCGCAAGCAGTTAGGGACAGACGCTGGCAGGGTCCGGTCGGGAAAACTGCGGTCGTCGGCATCAAGGACCGTCCGACAAACCAAGTTGCGGCCAAGGTGGTAGAATCAACAGGCAAGCGGACACCGCATGGGTTCGTGGCTGGCCATGCGGCGCCGAGTGCCACGGTTGACAACGACGACGCGACGGCCTATGAGTCCCTGCCTTTCGATCATGCGGCCGTGAAGCACTCGCTCTCGGAGTACGTCAAGGGCGGCGTTCACACCAATGGCATCGAATCGCTGTGGTCGATGCTGAAGCGGGTGTACAAGGGCACGTTCCGCAAACTCTCTCCCAAGGATCTTGATCGTTACGTTCAAGATTTCGGTGGTCGCCACAACATCCGCGAGCAGGATACCATCGAACAGGTGGCGATCATCAGTGACGGGATGGTCGGGAAACGTCTGATGTACAGGAACTCTAGCGAGGAAGTTTTCAGACCGACAAGCAGGACAACGAATCGTCGCGTCGACTTGACTCGAATGTGAACCTTGGCAGCGAAGAAAAAAACTGGTTGCGTGAGAAACAGTCAAGTGAGCTACAATCTAGCGCGTTGGTGCTCTGTCGATGCAACATAAAAGGCATGTGATTACGCGGCAAGGGGCAAGAGCGATGAGGGGTATTAGCAGGATACTCAGAACCGCATTTAAGTCAACCGTAAGCAGCCACGAAATTAGAGACCACGAAGCTGTTAAGAAAGAAATCGCCAGGGGCATTGTCAGACGCACTGCGACTGGCAATGTGAATCTCCAGCGCGGTCGCTATCTCACCAAGGAGGACATCGAAGCACGGCTGGAGTCGGCGAAAGGTAGTAGCGCTGATGCGTCCAGATAACGGTGACCTCAAGGAATTTCAACAAATCCAGCAACTCTACAATGAGGCGGAACGATTCATCAAGGAAGTCGAAGTCGTCGAAGCTGCTGTAGCATTCCCTGCAATCAACCAACTGAGGTACGCAGGCCACCATTTGCTCAAAGCACTTGTAAGCGAGGCCCGCGAGGATTTCCAGACCGAACTCAACGACATTAGGGATCACTGCCACCGCGCCATGTATGAGGCAGCGGAAGCAGGAATCGGCTACCTCCTGGAACTGTTCACGACTTTCGAGACCGATTTCAAAGATATCATCGTGACGGATACGGTATCGGATTACTCTGAAATTAGGGCGCTCCGGCAAGCCGCCGCCAGCGAACTGTACAAGGGCAGGGTTGACCGCTCTTCCCCTGTGGAGCAAGTTAGGCATTACATGAATAGGTATAGGGAACTCAAGCAAGGTGTGGACAAGCTGGAGGCCAGCCGGAGTGAGTTGAACAAGGTGAAAATGAGGGAGGTGAAGTCAAGCCGCAGGTTTGTTTACCAGGTACTTTTCTGGATATCGGTTGTTCTGATCGGAATAGCCGGACTTATCCTCCGATGAAGTGCTTTGGGCTTGGGGAACCATGAAAGCGGCGGGGTCCACTTCAGAGAGGGAAACACTGATGAAGAGCAACACGGCACGTCGGGAGAAGCCACACACGGTGAAGGTCGTGCACCCCAGCTACCAGCCGAGCAGGACCGAACTTCGAAAGGACGTGCGCGTCAAGGCGTCCTTCAAGCAGGCGGTCGTGGCGCTCGGCAAGCCTGTCAAAATCGAGTACGTCAAGTCACCGAAGGAGCTAGGCTAAGGCTCTCCCCGGGCGCAATCGCCGGTCCCGCTTGATGCGCAACGCTCTCGCCGTCCTGCTCGTTCTCCTCTCGGCGTTCCTGCTTTTCTGGCGCCTCGATGGCGTCCCGCTGTGGCGCGACGAGACGACGACCGCCAACTGGGGGCGCTTGATGGCCGAGAGCGGCGTGTGGATTCCGCGCGTCTTCGACGGCGAGCAACTGATCGTGCAGGCGGCGGACGGTCACGACGTCAACTCCCATTTGTTGCCCGCCATGCAGAGCTGGCTGCAGTTCTACGTGAGCGCGGTGGGGTTCAAGCTGCTCGGCGTCAGTACCTGGTCGGCCCGGGCGCCCTTCGCCCTGCTCGGCGCGGCGACGTTGTTCGTTCTGTACCGCGTGGGCGTGGTGCTCTTCGGCGGCGGGGTGCGTCCGCTGATGCTTCCCTCGATCGGTCTCCTGTCGATCTACTTTCTCTACGCCGCGCGAAGCTCCCGCTATTACATCCTCATCCTGCTGGCGGCGGCCTTGCTGCTGCTCGAGATGTGCCGCTACATCCGCGAACCCGAGCGCGCCGCGTCGCGGGCCTTCTATCTCCGGCTCGGGCTCTATGGCGCGATGCTCTACCTGTCGAATTACGTGGCTTTCGCGGGGATGTGGCTTTCGCTCGGCGTCTTCGCCTTGATCGAGGCCGACCGGAGGTTCCTGAGGGGGTTCGTCAAGCTGTCGGCCGTCCTGGCCGTCTTGTTGGGCATCGAGTTCCGCCTCCTGCATTGGGAGTTCGCCGGCATGTGGCCGCCGCCGATCGACCGCTCGCTCGACGATATCTATGCTTCGGCGCTGACGGTTCGCGGCCGGGATTTCTGGCGGGCCGTGCCTCTGGTTCTGCTGGTTCCGGTCGGCTTCTTTCTGTTCTGCCGGCGGGCGCCCTCTTCGCCGCCGGCCCTGACCGCGTTGCTGGGCGGCGGTTCTCTTCTTGCCCTCTCGTCGTTCTTCTACTCGGCCTCGGATATCCTCGGTCTGCCCGCCGCGGCCTTCTGGCTGTTCGCTGCCTTTTGCCTGACCGTCCCGGTCGGTTTCTTGTGGGCTTGGCGGAAGCTGCCGTCACGGGGAGTCTGGAGCCGCGCTGCCCTGCTGGCGGGATTGGTCCTGTTCCTGTCTCCCTTGGTCGGGGTGGCCGTCGGAAAGAACAGAGCGAATACGCGGCACTACTATCAGACCGTCCCGGCCGCGGTATTGCTCTGCGCCCTGGCGGCCGCGCAGACCGGGCGCGCCGCCGGCAAACGGGCCGCCGCGGCATTATTGGCGGGGGTCGTCGTCTGGCCCAACCTCAACTGGAACCGCTCCGGCGGCGAGCAGATGCTGGAACGCCAACTGACCCGCAATGCCTCTTACAATCAGCCCCTGATCGACTACCTCCAAACCAACCTCGACCCCGGCGACAAGATCGCCTTTTTCCGCAACGTCAAGGGCATGGCCGTTTATTTCTATATCCCCGACATGCATTGGGTCGCCCTGCTCGACAGTGAAGCGCCCCACAATCGGCAGTTCCGCGGACGCATACCCGACGACCAGTTCGACGATTACCCCGCCGTGGATTGGTATGTGTTCTGGGACCCGCGCGGAGGACATCCCCGCGACCTCGATGAGCGCTTCGAGAAAGTCTGGGAATACTCCTATGCGCTTCATGGTGTCCCCTGGTGGGACCGCGGAAGCAAGCCGCGCACGAGAACCTATCAGGTCTACCGCAGGAAAGCCGGAATCTGACGTTCACTCCGGCAGCCGCCAAGCCGGGCTCAGCGTTCCCTGCAAGGTCCGCTTCAAGCTCTTCACCCTCGATCACGCTCTGTTGATCCGCAAGATCGGGACGTTGTCGAAACAACATGCAACAGCGGTGAAACAAGCGCTGAGTTACGTCCTCGCAAGCGATGGGTAGCGGCAAGGCCACGGCGCCTCCTTTATTTTTGGGGTCGCGTGACAGAAAACACGGTTATCCCCCATCCCTCCAGTGATTCCGACGAGAGCAACCCCAAGCCCGGCCAACAGGTTTTTCACGAATCACGAGACACGAATCACGGCTTTTAATGCCGCCTTGGAGCCACGGCCGCGCCGCCTCCCGGGTTTTGGGGTCACGAATCACGAGACACGGATTTTTAATACCTTCTGGTACTGAAGCACTTCAGTCTTTTTTTTCCTGCCCTGCCTGCGTAGCATGAAGATCATGGTTCGTGAAATGACCTTGATCCGTGGCCTGGGAGCGCCTGCGAGGGAAATGTCGTTCCTGCTACATCTCGCCTTGTTCAAGGACCTTCCCTGCCTGCTGTTACCCACGATTTCCCGTCATTTCCCACGATTTCCCGCTAAAAAAATGTCGCAATCCCTGGTGGTCTCGCAAAACGGACGTAGCTCTCGCGGCCCCGGACGCGGTCCTCGCGCTGCTCCCGCACAGCCCGGCTGTACGGCTGAGCAAGCGCATCACGAAACAAGGCCTTCTCCCCGACCCTCCGGCGACTCCAACGAGAGCAAACGCAAGCAGGGCCAACGGGTTGTACACGAATCACGAGACACGGCCTTTTATGCCGCCTTGGAGCCACGGCCGCGCCGCCTCCCGGGTTTTGGGGTCACGAAACACGAGACACGAATCACGGATTTTTCAGTCACGGCTTTTATTCCGCCCCAGGAACCACAGGCCGCCGAAGGTCCAGGCCAGCTCGGTCAGCGTCAGCCACAACCGCAGGCCGACCGCGACGGTCATGGCCGTGCCGATGCCGATGCGCTGTCCCACGAGCAGGCCGAACATGCCGTCGCGAATGCCCATCCCGGCGGGCGCGATCATCGAGATCATGCCCACCACCCAGGAAAGCGCGTAGTCGCTCGCGAGCTGCGGAATCATTCCCCACGGCGTCGCGAGCACTCCGCGCACGAACAGCGCCGCCGCGGTCCCGAAGATCAGCCAGCTCAGCAGCAGGACCGCCCAGATGCCCGCCATCGTCAGCCAGCGGATCTTCAGCGGTTCATACTCCTGCTTGAGCCGCCGGGAGAGGCGTTTCGCCCAGAAGTTCAGAGCCCCGGGGTGGATCGCAACGAAGGCCGCGATCGGGATGATCCACAACATGATCAGGTGATAGCGGTTCAGCGACGGCAGCGTTTCCGACAGGAACCACAGGGCGGGAATCAGCGACGCCAGAAACAGAATGACCGTTTCCACCAGCGTGGTGGCGATGGTCGCATGGGTGGGCACGCCGTAGAGGCTGGCCAGGTAGATGCGGCTGACGTACTGCCAGATCGTGCCGGGTACATAGCGGCTCAACTCGGCTTTTCGCACGACTTGGAACGCCTGATGGAAAGTGAGCTTGTGGCCGAAGTGGTCCAGGACGAATCCCCACACGCGGGGCCGCAGCACGAACCACCAGCCGGTCAGCAGGAACGAAGCCGAAAGCTCGATAGGTCGGAAACTCCAGGCCGCATTCCGCACCTCCTGCCAGTTCTGATAGATGACCCTTCCGATGAAGAAAGCGATGACCACCGGAACGAGATACTTCAGGATCTGAACGGCGCGTTGCAAGCGGGATTCTCGTGCTCTTTTCGTCGCTGTCAGGCGGATGCCTCGGACTCAGTCGAGCCGCTCCTGGATCGCATATCTGGGAAGCTCCGGATCCGGCGCTGCCGTGGCCGCGACACGCTCCGCCGCCCGGCCCGCGGCCCTGAAGACGCCCCTCGCCAGTATGAGGATCGCGCCCGTAGCGGCGAGCGGCGGCGTCCCGGCGCCCTGTGCGATCAACCCCCCGAGCAAGAGAAGCGCCAGCGCCAGGAAAGCGAGATCCGCCCAGACGAACCCCTGCGCCGGTCGCTTGAGCATCCGGGTCGCCAGCACGACCGTTATCAGATCGAACAGGCCCCTGAACATTCGTTCGATGCCGTACTTGGAGCGGCCGTGGCGGCGCGGATGGTGGGTGACTTCGATCTCGGTGACCCGGAAGCCTCGGGCGGCCGCCAGAACGGGAATGAAGCGGTGCAGATCACCGTGGATGCGCAGCGAGCGCCCCGCTTCGCCCCGCATGGCTTTGAATCCGCAATTGATGTCATGGAGCCGCAGACCCGTCGAGAGCCGCGCGGCGAAGTTGAACAGCCGCGACGAGATCACTTTGATCCGGGGATCGCGGCGGTGCTTCTTCCAGCCCGTGACCAGGTCGTAACCCTCGCCGAGCTTGTCAACGAAGCGGGGAATCTCGGCAGGGTCGTCCTGCAGATCGCCGTCCAGCGTTACGATCGTTTCGCCCCGTGCCTCGCGGAACCCGGCCATCAGCGCGGCCGTCTTCCCGGAGTTCCTGCGAAAGAGCAACAGTCGGACCCGGCCCGGCTGGTGGAGTTCCACTAACCGTTTCCAGGTGTCGTCGGTGCTGCCGTCGTCGATGAAGATCAACTCGTACTCATCCTGGACGACGGCGGCGATCCTTGCCGCTAGTTCCTGGACCGTATCCTGCTCATCCCGCACAGGGACCACGATCGACAACCGGGGAGCCGCGGGCATCGGGACAGCCGATCATAACAAACCTCCCGAGAGTTCCGTCCCGGGCGAACACCGGCGTGAACCGGCCGAAACGAAATCTTGACGGTAACCGAATGGGGTGCCGCCCGCGTCCAATGAGATAGCCTGCATTTCTCACCACGTGGCGAGGCGAAGTGGGTGAGAGGGCCGTCAGGACGAGGCGCGAGCCGGGCGGAGGAAAAAGGCGCGCGCAGGCGTACTTGAACCGTACGTTGAGCACGGCATGCAAGCGCAACGAAGTCATGGCGGTCGTATCGCGTGCTCCGGCGCCGTCATGTGGTGAGAAATGCAGGCTAGTTCGCCGCGGAGGGCGATGTTACAATGGGGCCGGCGGCAGCGTTGGCGGCCCCCGCCCTGAACCGCTTGTTCGATTGAAGAGATCCATCCTGGGGGAAAGCTCATGTCTACGAATCCGTATGATCCCGACCACCCGTCCGGAGGCCGTCCGGCAACGCCGCCGATCATGATCGGCCTGCTCGTGGTGGTGGCCTGCCTGATGGGAGCCACGCTGTACCTGTTTCTGCAATTGAAGGACACCCAGGCACGGCTCGAGCCGCACGTCGCCATGCTTCAGGTCCATGAAGAGAAGCTGGCGCAACTGGAGGGCTCGGTCACCCGCACCTCGAGGGAGATCACCTCGAGCGTCAAGAAGGTCGAGGGGATGGTGGACTCCGCTGAAAAGGAACTCTCCGCCAAGACCAGCCAGGTCGAGAAACGGGTGATGGGGCGCGCCGCCAGGCTCTCGCAGGCCATCGAAGAGACCCAGGCTCAGCAGCAGGCCCGCTTCAACGAGGTGGGCGGCAACATTCAGGAATTGCGCTCCACGACGCAGCAGACCGGCAACCGGCTCGGCTCGCTGACGGGCAAGGTGGGCACCGTCGAAGAAAAGGTCGACGAGACGCGGCAAGAGCTGGAGCGGACGATCGCCGATCTGAAGACGGTTCGCGGTGACCTCGGCGTGCAGAGCGGTCTGATCGCGACGAACGCCGATGAGCTCAAGGCGCTGCGTGAGTTGGGCGAGCGGAACTACTTCGAGTTCGATATCACGAAAGCGAAGCAGGCATCGCGGGTCGGCCCGGTCACCATTCGGCTCCGCAGAGCCGACACCAAGCGCAATCGCTTCAACATCGACCTCTGGGCCGATGATAAGCGGATCGAAAAGAAGAACAAGACGCTGCTCGAACCCGTCCAGTTCTATGTCATCGGGTCGCGCCAACCTTGCGAGCTGGTCGTCAACCGCATCAGCAAAGACCGCATTGTCGGCTATCTGGCGACTCCCAAGGTCCAGGAACCCCGGCGAGCGGCGGCGAACGCCTCCGGTAGCGAATAGCTTGGCCCGCAAGCACAACCCAAGCTGTCCTGGGAGCGCGCGGGTGCTCTCCGGGCGCTTGCCCGCAAGGCAAAGGCAAGCGGCGGCGGCTTGCCCGAGACACGAAACACGGCCTTATCCATCGCTTGCCAGGATGCGTCCCAGCGCTTTTTTTACAGCTTCGCCGTCTTGTTTCAACAACGTCCCGAGCTTGCGGGTCAGCAGAGTGCGATCGAGGGTAAAGAGCTTGAAGCGGACCTTGCAGGGAAGGTTGAGGCCGGCTTCCCGCCAACCCCGGATCGCCACGTCGCTCGGCCATTCGCTCCTGGCTGAGGTGATCATGGCCAGGATCGATTGTTCATGAGCCTGATTGAAGCTTGCCGATGAGACGATCAAGGCCGGTCGGCGTTTGGAGGCCCGGCGATCTGCGAAAGGAAACGGGACGACGACCACATCTAGCGCCTCAAAGGTCACGCCAAGCTTCCTCGTCCTCGGGCGAGACCCACTCGTTCAGAATCTCGGAGAGGCCCTTCAGGTAGTCGTCCTGCCCCGGCGTCACCTTGCATACCACCAGATGATCGCCCTTGATCTCGAAAGAGATCACATCACCTTCACTCAGGTCGGCTGCCTCACGGATGCTCTTGGGGATCGTCGTCTGCCCGCGTGCTGTGATCTTGGCGAGTTCCATGCACTTGTTTCACTACTATTCTGATGATTCAGATAATAAGATATAACAGAACAGGACGCAATCCCATTTCAACTGCACCGGCTTGCGGACTTGCTCGCATGCCGCTGGTGATCGTCCGGCGAGTCGTCATTCATGATCAACCGGCGAAGGCGTACGGACCGAAGCTCCTCCACGGGCTGCTGGCCTGCCTTTCTCACCCCGTGGCGAGGCGAAGTGCGTGAGAAGGCCGTCAGGGAAGGTCGCAACGAAGTCAAGGCGGCCATGTAGCCGCTTCGTTTTTGGGGTCACCAAACACGAAACACGGTCTTTTCATTCAAGAGGCAGGCTTGAAGCGCGGAGTTTTTGCTTCGACTTCCCCAACCTCTCTATGGTCACCTGAATGCGGTCGCCCAGCGTGTAGACGCCGCTGACCTCCAGTTCGTAGTACTCCCGCAAGGCCGAGTAGACCAGGCGGCTCAGCGCCGCGGGCTGAAGTTTCAGCTTGCGCGCGGCGAACGGCGCGCCCCCGGAGTAGTCCGACAGGCGCCGGAACATCCCGCGCTCGACGCCCACCACGTAGACCGGAAAGATCGAGACGCCGCGGCTGCGGGCCAACCGCAGGACTTCTCCCTCGTTGACGCGGCTGTGTCCTTCGACTCCTGCCGACAGCAGGACGATCACGCGACGCCCTACGTTCGAGGTGAACCCGCCGTCGACCGCGGCGTACAGCGCGTCGAGGACTCGCGGGTTGTTGCCGTACTGCACTCGCTCCAAGGCTTGGTGAAGCAGCGATTTGCTCGATGTGAAGTCCTGGATCAGATCGGCGGAGTCGTGGTACGAGACGATCGCCATCTGCTCCTTCTCGCCAAGCTCGTTGATGAACGAGCCGGCCAGCGGCCGGACCAGCGGCCCGGCCAGACTGGTGTCGATCAACAGCATGATGTCGATCGTCGTGCTCTTGAACTCGGCGTCATCGACGCGCAGCCGCGTCTTGTCGTCCATGATGTGGAAGTTCCGCGCTTCCAGACCGCGAATCGGCTCGCCGGTCTTCTGATCGACGACAGTCACGATCATCTTGGTTTCCTGCGCGGAGGAAGCCGGGGCGAACAGCGGGCAGCTTGCCGCCAGTAGCGTGAGAGCTAGCAGCCCGTGATAAAAGTCCCGTGGAAGGACCGGCGGGCTCCTGTGGTCGCTCGGCGCGGAGTGAGGAGGATGGCGATCCGGGTGATCTCCTCCGACGAACGACAAAGCCGACGACGGCAAATGTCCGTCGCCCAAAGGGTTACGCGCCACTCCCGCTCGGCTGCGCGGAGAGCGCGGCGCCACGTTCCTGGAACGGCTGGGTGTTGCGCCATCGGCACCGGGGCGCGTAACGCCGCCCGCATGACTTTTAGCACGGGCTGCCAGCGTCTTCATCGTCACCGCTTCACCACTCCCTGCTGCTGTCGAGCACGATCGAGCGGCCCGTCCCTCGCTCGGTGATGACGATCTTGCCGGCTTTCGTCTCGACATCTTGCACCCCTTCGTAGCCGTCGGGTATCTCGGCGAGAAAGACCACGTAGCGGACCGTCGCCTTTTCACGGCCGTCGATCCAGCGATACAACGGCACGCCGTAGAGCTTGCCTTCGCTGACGACGTTCTCCATCGGCCCGCCAAAGGGCGTCGTGCCGAACTCCATGCCGCGGGCGACGACCTGGTGGTTCCACGGCAAACCGCCGTTGCCTTGGTTCTCCTGCCAGTCGCCGAGCCACGGAAAGTCCTTCGTGTGCCACAGGTAGCCGATCAGCACGTTGTAGTCCTTGTGAAACATCGTGAAGTAGTTGCGCTCGCGGTCCAGGTCCATCAACATCGCGTAGTAGATACCGGATTTCGGCCGGTCCTGCATCTCGCGCAGACTGACTCGACGTCCTTCCGGCGATGTCCCCCACGGCCAGTCGATCGAACCCCTGGCCAGCATGCGGTTCGGACTTGTCGGACCGCGCACTTCGCCCCGCGTCGCCGATGCGTCGAGCACGTTCTTGCCGGGCTCGACGAAAGGCGGTCCGAACGTCGCGTGCTGCACCCAATGAGCCGGCCGGCCGAACGCAAGCAGGTTTTCGACCCACTCCTCGACGTACATCACGGTCTCTCCGTCGATCAGGGTCAGCGTCCGCCCAACGTTGTACTGGGTCTTGGGCAGGTAGGCGGAGTAGACGAGCTGGACCGCATCCGCGCTCGTGATCGCCGCGTCCTTCTTCCACTCGACGACCAACGCTTCGCCGTGATTGCCGAGGCCGCTTTGCGCTTCCTTTTCGGAAGGCCCGCCGAACGTCGGGAAGTTCAGCAGATGTCCCATGTACCCGGATTGCAGCCAGCGGTTCGTCCCGCCGCCATAGATCTTGTCGTGCTTGGCGCCGTCGTACTCCCACGGCTCGATCGTGGGGAAGTGCGGAATGCGCATCGGGTTGACGCTCTTTTTCGGGTCGTCGGACTTGAGCCGGATCTCGGCCCAATGTCCGGCCCCGCGAAGCGCGCTCACCCGTAATTGATCCGTCTCCAGCACGTAGGCGTGACGCCCGTGGAAGGTCTCTTCCTGGAAGGAGGGTTCCGCTCCCGGAGCCGGGCAGACCGCCAGGACCGCTGCCGCGGCCAGCAAGCGCAACGAAGTCATGGCGGTCTTGTCGCGTGCTTCCCCCTTCGGATGGTGAGAAATGCGGGTCAGCTCGATTCGCATGCGGGGAATGATATCAGATCGTCCTGGGCGCATTCTTGATTCCGCCCGCTTGACCCCGCCGAACATCGGCCTTCCCTTCCGAAGAAGGGCCGGTCGAGCCGAGACGGCCGGCCTCTCCGTCAGGTGATGAGAAATGCAGGTCAGAACGCCAACGGCAGCTTGTCCGCCGCCCGCGTCCCTTCGGCGTAGTCGCCGTTTTCATCCCGCTTCTCAGACTGGACGAGGAAGCTGAAGTCGCAGCCCTGATCCGCCTGCAGGACGCTGTCGATGAAGAGCCGCCCGTAGCCCCGGTCGTAGTGCGGCGCCCGGGGTTTGAAGAGTCGCAGGCGGCGGTTCATCTCGTGGTCGTCGATCAGCAGATCGAGCCGGCGGTTCTCCACGTCCAGCCGAATCTCGTCGCCGTTCCGGACCGCCCACAGGGGGCCGCCGACCGCCGACTCGGGCGAGACGTGCAGCACGACCGTGCCGTAGCTCGTCCCGCTCATTCGCGAGTCGCTGATGCGCACCATGTCGCTGACGCCCTTCTTCAACAGCTTCGCCGGTATCGGCAGGTTGCCGTATTCCGGCATCCCCGGTCCGCCCTTGGGTCCTCCGTTCTTGAGCACCATGACGCAGGTTCCTTCGATTTCGAGAGCCGGGTCGTCATAGCGGGCCATGAAATCCTCGTGGTCTTCAAAAACCACCGCCCGGCCCGTGTGGCTCATCAGCCTGGGATCGGCGGCGCTCGTCTTGATCACCGCGCCGTCCGGACAGAGATTGCCGTAGAGAATGACGGTCCCGCCCTCGGTCTGCAAGGGGTTGTCGAGCGAACGAATCACATCCGGGTTGTGTCGCTTCGCCGAAGCGATGTTTTCACCGATCGGCTTGCCCGTCACCGTGAGGGCATCGGGATGAAGCATGCTCTCGATCTGCTTCATCACCGCCGGCACCCCTCCCGCATAGAACAGGTCTTCCATCAGGTACTCGCCCGATGGACGGATGTTCGCGATCACAGGCGTGATGTTCGAGATTTCGTCGTACAACCTCAGCGGCAGATCGATGCCCAAACGCCCCGCCACCGCCTTGAGGTGGATGATGGCGTTCGTCGAGCCGCCGATCGCCATGTTCACCCGGATTGCGTTCTCGATCGATTTCCGAGTGATGATCTTGTCCGGCGTCAGGTTCTCGCGGACCATGGCGACGATCCGCGCTCCGCTGCGCTCTGCGATCTCGTTGCGCCGGGAATCGGCCGCGGGAATGCTCGCGCAACCCGTCAACGTCATGCCCATCGCTTCGGCCAGGCTCGTCATCGTGGACGCCGTGCCCATCACCATGCAGTGGCCGGTGCTGCGCGACATGCAGCTTTCCAGCTCGCACCACTCCTCCTCGTTGATGCGGCCGGCGCGCAACTCGTCCCAGTAATGCCAGACATCGGTGCCTGAGCCGAGAGGCTGGTTCTGCCACATGCCGCGGAGCATCGGCCCGCCGGTGACCATGATCGCCGGCAGCCCGGCGCTCGCCGCGCCCATCAGTTGCGCTGGCGTGGTCTTGTCGCAACCGCACAGGAGCACGACTCCGTCCAGCGGATTGGCCCGGATCGATTCCTCCACGTCCATCGCCATCAGGTTGCGGAACATCATTGATGTCGGCCGCATGAACGGCTCGCCCAGCGAGATGGTGGGGAACTCCAGGGGAAATCCCCCCGCCGCCCAGACGCCGCGCTTCACCGCCTCCGCGACTTGGCGCAGGTGCGCGTTGCAGTTCGTAAGCTCGCTCCATGAGTTGCAGATGCCGATGACCGGCTTGTTCTGGAACACCGAGTCGGAGAAGCCTTCCGTCTTCATCCACGAACGGTGAATGAAGCCGAGCTTGTCCTTGCGTCCAAACCAGTCCTGCGAGCGAAGAGGGCGGCTCATGTGCTACTCCCGTGAGAAAAAGTGGTGCCGTCCACAAGCAAAGTATGGATGCGGCGGATTCGTCAAGACAGCCGTCGAAACCACTGGCCGTCCGCGCCCCGGAGCGAAAAAGCAGGCCGACGGCCTGCCTCGTCTCGGAAACGGGACAGGGCCCGCGGAGTTGTTGCCGCAACGGTGAAGCTCCCGGCCGCCGCGGCAAGCATCAGCATAGTCGAGCCCCGCCCGAGCCGCAATGTTCTCCGGCCCTCGCGCCGATAGGCCTCGGAAACCCCGGGGAGGGAAACCCCTCTCGGTGGCAAGAGTGGTATGTTGTCCGTTCATGACCATCTCGGCAGAGTCCGCCGTAGATTGGGAAAAGCTCGGAGACCCTTCACCGGGCAGCCTCGTCGACGCGCGGCGGCAGCTTCATCACGCTGCTCAAATCGCGAGCTCGGTCGGATTCACTTTCGTCGAACCGGCCAGGGACGACAGCCACACCAACCTCGAATGGATCGACTCCCTCGGCGCTCTGACGAGCAAGCCCGCCGCCGGCGACCCATCCTTTCATGCCGCGTTGGACGTCGCGGGGCTGCGGCTGCTTCTGGTCAGCGGCGAAGACCGCCGCGGGATCCTGAGCTCCTTCGATCTCGACGGACAAACCGTCGAGGCGGCCTACGCCTGGTTGGAGTCCGTGATCGAGAGATTCGCAGGGAGCAAGCTCTCGAAGGGCATCGTCCGTTCGCCCAACCCCATCCCTGCGCATCCGGTCGCCCAAGGGCAGCCGTTTTCCCTCGCCGCGCCGGAAGCCTTTGCCGAACTGCGGCGTTGGTTTGCGAACAGCGACCGCCTGTGTCGCAAGATCGAGGCCGAGACGCCCAAGGCGTCCCCGGTTCGCTGCTGGCCGCACCATTTCGACATGGCCACGTTGATCGAGTTCCAGCCGGCCCAGGGGCGCGATTCCGGCCGCTCGATCGGAGTGGGCATGACCCCGGGGGATGAGGATTACATCGAGCCCTATTTCTACGTGACCCCGTGGCCTTATCCGCATGACCCGCCCTTGCCGCTCCTGGCGGGCGAAGGGCAATGGCACAGCGAAGGCTGGCTCGGGGCCGTGCTGACGGGCCCGAATCTGGTGGCTGCCGGCGGCGCGGGCGAGCAGTCGCTGCGCGCAGCCGACTTCCTCGCCTCGGCGCTGGAGGCGTGTCGCGAGCTGGTCGGGGTCTCTTTTCCTGAACGCGCATACGTAACCACCGACCAGGGTGGTGAGGCACCCCTCGCTGGTGGCGGTGACGGCGCCTGAGGACTCCCGACTGGTTCATACTAATTTCTTGTACCACCGGATCAAGCGGGATCAGTGATAAAAAATACGGCCGATGTTGTTGTGATCGGGGGCGGCGTCATGGGTGTCGCCATTGGCTGCGAGTTGGCGCGGCGCGGTGCTGGAGCGGTGGCCATCCTTGAAAAAAAAGCCCTGGGCGCAGGGTCTTCCGGGAAGTCGGGCGCAAACATTCGGTGCCATTACTCCCACCCTCTGACCACGTCGATGGCGCTGTACGGCTTGCGTACTTTCGAGACATTTACGGACGTGTTCGGTGGACCTCCCGTGTTTACGAGGGCGGGGCTCCTCATCATCGCTCCCCCGAGCCGCCGCCGGCATTTGGAATTCGTGCTCGATTTGCAGCAGCGGATGGGCGTGAAGGTGAACTTGATTGCGAAAGACGAACTGCGGGAGATCGATCCGGAAGCCTCGCTCGCCGATGGTGAGGTGGCTGCGTTCGAGGAGCAAGCCGGATATTGCGACGCCTTGCAGGTCGTCGCGTCGTACGCCCGGGCGGCCCGTTCGAAGGGGGCGGAGATTCATGAGGGCTCGCAG
Source organism: Bryobacterales bacterium (assembly GCA_026713545.1). Lineage (GTDB taxonomy): Bacteria > Acidobacteriota > Terriglobia > Bryobacterales > UBA6623 > JAPPLB01. The sequence continues at coordinate 71,776 of JAPOOG010000132.1, read as the reverse complement.
GCGACACGCATCCTCACACAGAACGGAAAGGTCACCGGTGTTGCGGCCACGGATGGTGAGATCGCCGCTGGAACGGTCGTCCTCGCCGCCGGTCCCTGGAGCGCGGCTCTGGCTGAAACGGCCGGTTTCTCACTGCCCGTCAAGCCCTGTCGTGTTCAGATCGCCATGCTGCGGGGTCCCTGTTCTTCCGGCCGGCCCCGGCAGCAGCCGGTCTACTGTGACTTCGCCCATGAGACCTACTGCCGACCGTTGCCGGGCGGCCTGCTCCACATCGGCAATATCGATCCGAGAGAAGAGCGCTCCGAAGTCGACCCGGATGCCTACAACGAGGTCGCCGACCGGGAGTTTGTCGAGGAGATGCGGCACAAGATCCAGCGTCGAAACCCCTCCCTCCAGCGCGCGGTTGGCCGCGGAGGTTATGGTGCGCTCTACTCGGTCACCCCGGACTGGCACCCCATCCTGGGCCGTCTGCCCGGCGTCGAAGGTGTCTTCTGCGCTGTCGGTTTCAGCGGACATGGCTTCAAGATGGCCCCCGCGGTGAGCAGGATTCTGGGCGAGATGATCCTCGACGGCGCGGTCGAAAGCTTCGATGTTCACTCCTTGAGAGCGGCTCGCTTCGCGGAAGGGGAACCGTTCCTGAACCTCGCATCAGCGCAGGTGATGGGCTGAGTCGGCCGTCCTGTCGGCTCTCTCGCGCACTTCGCCTCGCAACTGACCTGAAACATCCCCCTGGCCAAGCGGTGTTGACTCCTGCCGAGGATGTTTCCAGCTTGTATGATCCGCACACGGGCGGAGGAAAAACTGATGTGAAACGCAGGCTGTGGCAGTTCGCGACAATAGATGCCATGCGAATCGCCGTGGTTGGAGTGGGGGCCGTTGGGGGCTACTTTGGAGGAAGGCTGGCGCAGGCCGGTCTCGATGTCGTTTTTCTCACTCGCGGAAAGACTCTTGCCTCCCTTCGGGCAGAGGGGCTGAGGATTCAAAGCATTGCCGGAGACTTCGAGATTCGGAATCCGAATGTCGCGGGCGACCCGGCGGAGATCGGCCGCTGCGATGTCGTCCTCGTCGCGGTCAAAGCTTACCAGGTCCAGGAAATCGTACCCTCGCTCGCTCCGCTCGTGGGTGCGGACACGGTCCTCATCCCGATGCAGAACGGCCTTGAGGCCCCCGCCCTGCTCTCACAAGCGCTCGGTCCGGAAGTCGTCCTCGGCGGGCTCTGCAAGATCTTCGCGTCGAAGACCGGCCCCGTATCCATCGGGCACATTGGCCTTGAACCCGCTATCGAGTTCGGTGAGATGAGCGGCGAGAAGACCGGGAGAGTCGAGCGTGTTCGCGCCGCTTTCTCTCACGCCGCCGGCATGGCCACCGTCGTGCCGGACGACATTCGGGTTGCCCTGTGGCAGAAGCTCATGCATGTCGAGCCGCTCGGCGCCGTGGGCTCCGTCGTTCGCGAGCCCGCTGGCGTTCTCCGCACCGTTCCCGAAACCCGCCGCATGCTGCTGTCGGCCATGGAGGAAATCGTCGCCCTCGCCTCGAAGCGAGGCGTCACGCTTGATTCCTCCCTTCCCGAACGGGCGATCCTCCGCATCGATCAGCTCCCTGCCGATGCGACCGCTTCCATGCATCGTGACATCCTCGCCGGCAGACCTTCCGAGTTCGAGTTCCAGACCGGCACCGTGGTCCGATATGCCCGAGAATCACAAGTGCCGGTTCCCGTCCACTCGGCAATCTATGCCGCTTTGCTGCCGGGAACGCTTCGCGCGCGGGGCTGTCTTCCTGCACCGTCTCATTGACGGATGGCTGTACTTCGGTTTCGAGGCCGACACCTTGTTTCGCCCGGCGGTCGTATCGCGTGCTTCGGCCGTCGGGTGGTGAGAAATGCAGGCTGGTTTTTCCTCCGCCCGCGTGCGGATCATTCAAGCAAGAAACATCCGGATGGGTGTCAACGTAGCTTGATCAAGAGGATGTTTCAGGTCAGCTGTTAAGATGCCGCCAATATCTCTGCCAGCTTGCTCGGCTGAATGTTCCCTCCGCTGAGTACGCACACCACCGGCAGTCCGGCGGTCTTCACTTTTCCGTTCAGCAGAGCCGCCGCGCCCACCGCCCCGCCACCTTCGACGACGAGCTTCTGCTGCTCCGCCAGCAGCTTCACCGCGCCCCTGATCTCGCTCTCGTCCACTGCGGCAACATCGTCCACCAGCCGCCGCACGATCTCGAACGTACGTTTCCCCGGCTGCGCAATCATCAAGGCATCCGCCAGGGTTGGTCCGGGCGTCACCGCCACCGGCTTGCCTGCCTCCAGCGAACGAGCCATCGACCCGTTCGCCGACGGTTGCGCGCCGACCACTCGGCACCCCGGGCGTTTCTCCTTGATTGCCGTTGCGATGCCCGAGATCACACCGCCGCCGCTGATCGGTACGACGACGCAAAAATCCCCTTCGACCTGCTCCAGCAGTTCGAGCCCGATGGTTCCGTCACCCGCTATGGTCTCCTCGGAATCATACGGGTGAATCAACAGACGCCCCGATTCACCCGCGATCCGGTACGTCGTGTCCCAGCGGTCTTTGAAGGTGTTCTCGCACGGAACCACCGTCGCTCCCAACTCCTCTGTGCGCTGCCGTTTGAATCCCGAGGCGCTCTTCATCATCACTACTTGAAGATCGACTCCCAGTCGCCGTGCCGCATACGCGGTCCCCTGCGCGAAGTTCCCCGAGGACGATGTCACGACCCCCTTCGACCGTGCTTGCTCCAGGCGCGTCAGCATGCTGTTCATCGACGGTCGCACCTTGAACGAGCCGGTCGGCTGCTGGGTCTCCAGTTTCAGACGGACGGGGCCTCCGTGTTGCTGTGACAAGATGTCGGAGCGCACGGTCGGTGTGGGAGAAAAGTACTCGCTGAGACGCTCACGCGCCTTCTCGATCTGCCTCAACATGGTTCTCTCGACAAGGGATTCAGGAACGCAGGCGGCTGAAGAGATACGTCCCGCTCAGCCCGAAAATCACGCTGGGCGACCAGGCGGCAATGACCGGACTGAGTTGGCTGTGGCGTCCCAAGCCTTCAAAAAAAGCGTTCAGGGAATAATAGGCGACGGCCAGTCCGATGCACAGCACAACCCCCGTGAACGCTCCTCGGTGCCCCGCCAGCATCGAAAAAGGCGCCGCTAGCACCCCCATGATGAACGCGAACAGGGGAAATGCCAGCTTCTTGTGAAGCTGCACCTGAAACTTGACCGTATCAAAGCCCGCTTGCGTAAGCTCGCCGATGTACGCGCTCAGCTCTCGCCAGTTCATCTGCCGGTACTGCTTCTCTTCCTTGAAGAAGTGGCTCGGCCCCTCTTCGATGTCGGCGAAAGGACGACTTTCGAACTTTTCGTAGCTCTCTACTTGGTCCCCGTCGATCTCGCGAACCCAGCCTTCCTCGAACACCCATGCACTTTGCGTCTTGTCCCAGTGGGCCCGCTGCGCTGCGATGTGGCGGCGCAACTTGAACGTGTCCGGGTCGAGGTCGTAGACGTTCACCCCGGCGAGCACGTTGTTCTCGGAGTCAAAAAAACGATGAAAGAAGATCCTCTCCGACTGCCCGAACGTCCATTGCCGGTTCGGGTTCAGATAGGTCTGCACCGGCCGGCCTTTGATTTCATTGCGAATCCCGTCCTGACGCCGATTCGTCTCCGGCAGATAGCGTTGGTCCATTGCGAACAGAAGTCCGCTCAGTAGCAACGAAACGACAAAGATCGGTGTCGCCAGCCGATACAGGCTGATGCCGCAAGCTTTGAACGCCGTCAGTTCATGATTCTTCGCGAGGATGAAGAATGTAATCAACGTGGCGACCAGAACACCGAGCGGCACGGTTTCATAGATCAGGAACGGCGTCAGGTAATAGATGTACGGGATGAACAGACCGAGCTTGTCGCGTTCGAGCATGTCGCGCAACAGTTCGAAGAAACTGAAGACGAACCATATCAATACAAAGCTGGCCACCATGACGGCGAAGTAGTACAGGAACGTCGAGAGCAGGTAGCGATCCGTGATCGGGAAAAACGGCTGCGAAGAGCTCTCGGCCTCCTCGCCGTTTTCCTCGATACCCTGATCTCTGCCGGTTACCTCGTCCGGCTGCGATCTCCGCGACTGAAGCCACGCGGTCCATCGTCGAAACGGTCGCAGCACGGCTGCGGCGAAGTCGCGGCTCTTGGGTGAGTCCAGGCGCGCCAGCATCAGCAGACCCGCGACGCCGAAGATGACGTTGCCCATCCAGAGAGCGAGTCCCACTGGCAGAATCTCCGCGTTCGCCATCGCCACGCCGCTCAACCAGATCATCCAGTAGATGAAAACGAGCACGATTCCCAACACCACGCCCACCGAGCGGCTCGAACGCTGTGAGCTGATCGCCAGCGGAATACCCACAATCGGGAAAATAAGACAAGTCATTGGAAATGCGAATCGTTGGTGGAGCTCCACGCCGGCCAGAATCGGCTGATCGCTTTCCCGAGCGGCGGCGGCCAACTCCGGTGTGCTCATCTGCTCGAAAGGGCTGCTGCCGGCTGAGGGCGTTGTCGTCTCGAACTCGAGTACTTGATCGATGTCTTCGTACTCGGAAAAATGATATTGGTCCGGGTCGGAAGACTGCTCGTACCGGCTTGCCGACGGCAGATTCAGTTGCACCCGGTTTTGCTCCAGAATCGGAATCGCAAACGCCTGCTCGGCCAGCGTAATCCTCGGGCCGCTGACCGTGGCGTTCAAGCCGCTGAACGATCCTCGCGATTCCGGCGTGCGCATGTCGGCGACAAATACATGCTTCAAGCGGGCGGTATCGGCCGGTAACACTTCACGCACGTACAACACGAAGTCCGGGAAACTCTCGACAAAGATCCTTGGCTGAATCTGTGCTGTGGCCTGCGAGATTTTCAGTCTCTCGCGCATGCTCTGCAACTCGCGTTGCGCCCAGGGGTTCAGATAGTGGGTCGTGAGCGAGCTCGCGGAAGCCCCCAACAAGGCCCACACCGCAATCGGCAGGATCAGACGCCGTCCCGGAATGCCCGCTGCCCGCATGGCTGTGATCTCGCCATCCGTCGCCATCCGTCCGAGACCCACCAGGACGCCGACAAGCACGCCCATCGGAATCGTGAAAACGAGCGTCCGTGGAACCATCAGCAGAAACAGATAGAGTGTCTGGCGTCCTGAGACGTTCGGGCCGATCAGCAGCTCCATCACGCTGCCGATGGTCTGAAGAAAGAGGACGAAAGTGAACAGCAGCGTCCCGATCAGCGTGCTGACGAAGATCTCTCGGAAAACGTAGCGATAAAGGATGTTCACGTACGGGCGGTTCCCGCAACCGCGGTAAGCCCGATTGTAACGAATCGATTTCGCCACAACCGTGATCCTCATGCCGGGAGCGGGGGCTTTCGGGGCTCAGGCTGAGGCCGCGATAAACTGACTAGTCCGGCGCCGGGAAATGCAGGCCAGTGGCGGCGATACGGAAAGATCGGCTTGTTGCAAATTCCTACAACCTGCCTCGCGGTTCTCATGACGGCTGTCTGCTGCTGGCCCCTGACCGCCGTCGCACAGACCTCCTACCAGGGCCAAATCGAGAAACTCCCGGTCAAGGTCGCTCCTCAGCCTATTCCCTTTAGCCACAAGATCCACAGCCGCGCCGGGGTCAAGTGCCTCGATTGCCACTCCGGCGCAACCAGGAGAGAGCGGGCCGGGCTGCCGACGGCCGCTCAATGCATGCTCTGTCACGCAACCGTCGCGAAAGACCGTCCCGCCATCCAGGAACTGTCGTCTCTCGCCGAACGCGGTGGAGAGCTTCGCTGGGTGCGGATCTACCAGGTGCCGGACTTCGTCTTCTTCAGCCACGTCAATCACACCGGGGCCGGCGAACAATGCTCAACCTGCCATGGCGCGGTTCAAGAGCGGGACGTCCTTGCCAGAGAAGTGTCCACGAGCATGATCGTGTGCATGAACTGCCACGCGCAGCGGCAGGTTTCTAACGAATGTTTCCTGTGTCATGACCTGGGACAATAAAGCCCTGCCCTCCGGATTGCTTCAGGCTTCCCGAGCGGCTACCTGGAACGTGCCGAACGCGAAGATGCTGGGAATTTCCAACGGCAGGTCGCCCAGTTCCTCCCTGTAGCTCTGCTCCAGATCGGGGAGGGCGAAGTTTTCAACGGCTTCGAAGCCCTGATCAGCCATCAATGTATTCATCGCTGCAAGCGAGTAATCGCTGACCATAGGCTCTCCCATTCTCGCAACGAAGGATCTCAGATTCTCCCGCATGGTGAGATGTTCGGGTCGAGCGGACTCTATATCAAGCATGTAGTCGAACACCAGGAGTGTTCCGGCGGGCAGGTGTCGAGATATGGAGCGAGCCGTCTCGGCCAGGGAATCGGCTGTGAGATAGTAGACAACCCCCAGCAGTGTCAGGAATGTCGGCCGACCCATTTCGAAACCCGAACCGGCCAGTGCATCCATGGCGGAGATTTTCGTGAGGTCCGCAGGCACGAAATGCAGCCGTGAAGGGATAGTCAGTCCCAACCGATGAATGCGCTCCAACTTCTTGTGTTGCGTCCCGGGATGGTCGATCTCGAAGACATCGATCCGCTCCATCAGGTCGGGCCTGCGGAAAGCGAACGAATCCATGCCGGATCCAATGATGACGTATTGTGTGATACCGTCTTCGACTGCTTGCTCCAGGGCCTGCTCGGCATACCGCGCACGCATTACAACGCACATGGCCGTTGGTGCCATGGGCTTGGTCATGACACGGATGATCCATTCCAACGGGCGAATCCGCAGGACCATGCGCCAGAACGATCCGCACAGGAACTCGGCGTAGGGATCCTCGAAGATTCGTACGGGGTTGCGCTGATGGAGAGCCCGCAGAGCAGCCACGGTTTCCGCGGTCGAGGATTTGCCTTTCCGCACGATCTCCGCTATGGCGTGAACGCTCGACAAGTCCCCATTCTAGACTGCATTTCTCACCACGTGGCAAGGCGAACTGCGCGAGAGGGCCGTAAGGACGAGGCGCACACCGCTTGGCGCGCGCAGGTGTAGCGGCCATATCGCCTCCTTCGCACCTCGAGTCACGAAACATGAGTTACGAAACACGGCCTTTGCGGTTCACCGGCCGTCAGACATTTCTCCTGGAGCGAACCAAGCCCCCGCCAATGGGTTTCCACGAATCACGAATCACGAGACACGAATCACGGCTTTTTATCGCGTGCTTCCGACGTCGGGTGGGGAGATATGCAGGTCAGGCCTTCGCCGGCGCGTTTCCACGGCGGCGCAGCCATTCCACGATGATCATGAAAAGCAACGAGAAGGTAATGAGAAAGGTGGCGACGGCCAGGATTGCCGGGCTGATCTGTTCCCGGATCCCGACCCACATCTGGCGAGGAATGGTGCGCTGGTCCAGGCCGCCCATGAACAGTACCGTGACCACTTCGTCAAACGAGGTGGCGAAAGCGAACAGTGCGCCGGATATGACGCCAGGGGCGATTTGCGGCAGTTGTACGCGTATGAAGGTGCGCAGCGGTCCGGCTCCCAGAGTGGCTGCCGCCCGCTTCAGGTTCGGGTCGAAACCGGCCAGGGTGGCGGTAACCGTGATCACTACGAACGGCGTACCCAGCGCGGTGTGGGCCAGAATCAGTCCCAGGTGCGTTTGAGTCAGCCCCAGATTGGAGTAGAAGAAGAACATGCCGGTTGCCGAAATGATGACCGGAGTGATCATGGGCGAGATCAACAAGCCCATGGCCAGAGAGCGTCGGGGCATGGCGGGGTTGGCCAGTCCCAGCGCCGCCAGGGTGCCCAGAGTGGTTGCCAGCACGGTCGCCGAGATCCCGATGGTCAAGCTGTTGACCATCGCCAACAACCACTGTTCATCTCCGAAAACGCTCCGGTACCAGCGGAGCGAATAGGCTTGAGGGTCCAGTGCCAGCATCCCCTCGGTGAAGGTGAAATACGGTTCCACATTGAAGCTGAGCGGGACGATGACTAGAATCGGCGCGACCAGGAACAGCAGCACGGCCGTGCAGAAAATCAGATAGGAAAGTCGGCCGACGTTCTCCCATCGCCCTCTGATGGTTGCCATTTCAACCCAATTTCATGCGTTCGATTCCGACGACGCGATCGTAGATCAGATAGATCACGAACACGCACAGCAGCAGGATGCCGCTGAGCGCCGCGGCCAGTCCCCAGTTGAGCGATTGTTGCATGTGGTACGCGATCATGTTGGAGATGAGCTGTCCACTTCGTCCGCCCACCAGTTCGGGAGTGATGTAGTACCCGATTGCCAAAATGAATACGAGGAGTGATCCAGCAAACACGCCGGGCTGCGTCTGGGGCCAGTAAACACGCCAGAATGCCCTCGGGAAGCTCGCCCCCAGGGTAGCCGCCGCATTCATGTAGAGCGGCGGAATGGTGCGCATGACCGAATAAAGCGGCAGCACCATGAAGGGTAGTAGTACGTGCGTCATAGCCACCACCGTGCCGGTCATGTTGTAGATCATGGCGATCCGGTTCTCTTCAGCAATCAGTCCGAGCGCCACCAGCGCATCGTTGATCACTCCTCGTGTTTGCAGCAACACGATCCAGGAAGTTGTCCGCACCAGTAACGAAGTCCAGAAGGGAACCAGCACCAACAGCAACAGCAGGTTGGTCCATCGGTGAGGTGCATGCGCGATAAGATAGGCCACGGGATAGCCGAGTAGCAGGCACAGCGCTGTGATGCTCAGGCTCACCGCCAGCGTGCGCCCGAGCAGGGGCATGTAGATGCGCCGCTCGGGTTTTTGCCGGACGATACCGCCGCCAGGGCCGCGATCCAGATCCAGCGCGTGCAGGTAGTGCCTCATCGTGAAACGCTCTCCCGTGCGGCGAATCGCTTGCCAGGTTTGCGCTTTGCCCCAGGCGGGATCCATGTCGATCAGAGTGTCACGCCAGGAATCGCTGCCCGATATCCTGCGCAGCTTGCGCACGCTCTTCATGATTACGCTGCGCATCCCCGGCTGAACGCGGTTGATGCGGGTTACGACCCGTCCTAGATTTCGTGCTTGGCGAGCCCCCAACAACTCACGCACAGCCGCCTCGAACACGGCCTCTCTTGGGATGCTCTTGCCATCCCATTCACTCAACAGGAAGAGGGTTTCGGGCATCGCTCCGGCAACTAGAGGGTCGTAGACGCTACGCACCAGCATGGTCGCCAGTGGAGCGATGAAGGTCACCAGGATGAAGGCCACCAGCGGCAGTACCGGTACTGCCGCCCGCAGCCGAACTGTCTTCAGCGTGCCATCCATGCGCTGAACCGCTCGTTCATTTCGTCCACGTGATCGCTCCACCATTCCCAGTCATTGTGCAGGGCGCGAGTCATGTTCTCGGGAGTGGTCGGCATGTGTGGCTTCATGTCTACGCCTGTCTCGATGTGAGTCGTGATCAATGCTGATCCGGACCGCCGGACCGGACTGTAGGAGATATAGCGGCCAAGTCGTGCCATGGACTCGGATTTCGCCGCAAAGGCAAGGAATCTTCGTGCGGCTTTCAGCCTCGGTGTCCCGTAGATGATGGCCAGTTGCCCCTTGTCCAGGACCTGACCATCCCAAACCACGGTGAAGGGCTGATTCTCCAGTACCTGGGCGTTGAAGATACGGCCGTTGTAGGCCGTGCTCATCACCACCTCACCGTCTGCCAGCATCTGCGGCGGCTGTGCTCCGGCGGTCCACCACACGATGTGTTCCTTGATCGTATCCAGCTTGCGAAAAGCCCGGTCTACGCCCTCCGCCGTGCTGAGCGTGGCATACACTTGGTCCAGAGGCACGCCATCCGCCATCAGCGCAAACTCGAGGTTGACCTGGGGAGTGCGCCGCATCCCGCGGCGCCCCGGGAATCTTTTCATGTCGAAGAAGTCTTCGATCGTGGCAGGTTCGCCGCCGGAGAAGTTCTCCCGGTTGTAGGCAAAGATCGTGGAGTAGAACGTGGTTCCTACGCTGCACTCGGTGAACGTGTCAGGAAGGAAGTCCTGAGCGGCGGGTGTGCCGTCCGGACCCGGTGGGAGATCGCCGGCTTCGATGAATTCCAGCAGTCCTTCGTCACAGGCCAGCACTGCGTCTGCTATTTCCAAATCCACGACGTCCCAGTGGATGTTGCCGGTCTCGACTTGGGCGCGGATCTGAGCTAGGCCGCCGTTGTAGTCCTCCAAGCGAATTTTGATCCCGCTGTTGGCGGTGAAGGGCTCGTGATAGGCCTTCGTGCATGCCCGGGCGTAGGAGCCGCCCCAGGAAACGACGGTCAGCGATTCGGCGCTTGTCGGTGGTTGGCTCCAGATCAGCAGGAAGATCAAGAGGATGACCGGCGGTGTTCGGGGGGCGGCTCCGAGCGGCGTTGCGCGGGATCGAGCGCCGCTCTCACGGCGCATCCGCCCCGCGTTGGGACAAGCAGTCAAAGGGTGACTCCCATCTCCCCAATAGGTTCCAGAGCCCGGCAATCCGTCGGTGTCCAACCAATGCGTACCCGGTCCCCCTCCAACACCGCGCCGTGACCCACAATGTTGGGAATTTTGACGATGAAGTCCGATCTGCCGTGCACGTTCATGCGCAGCCGGAGATGGTCGCCCAGAAAAACGAGGTCCTCGATCTTGGCTTCCAGCTCGTTGCTGTAGACCTGTGGATCGGGAGCGACGCACACTCGCTCCGGACGAATGGCTAGTGTCACCATGTCGCCGGGACGACACGGGGCCACGCGGAACGCCTTGACGATAGCGCCTTCGATCTCCACTTGGCAGAGATCACCTTCAACGGCAGTGACCTTTCCAGGCAGCAGGTTGTTTTCACCGATAAAGCGGGCGACGAATCGGCGTTCCGGTTCTTCGTAGATTGCTTCGGGTGAAGCCACTTGCTCGATGCGCCCTTGTTGAAAGACGGCTACGCGATCCGACATCACCATCGCTTCTTGCTGGTCATGGGTGACATACACGATGGTCACTTTCAGGCTGCGCTGGATGCGTCGGATCTCATATTGCAGTTCCTCCCGCAGGCGGCGATCAAGGGCGCCCAGGGGTTCATCCATCAGAACGAGACTGGGCTCGAATACGAGTGCGCGGGCTATGGCCACTCGCTGTTGCTGACCACCGGAAAGTTCAGCGGGACGCCGCTCCTGCAGTCCGTCTAAACGAACCATTTCCAGGGCCTTTCTTATCCGCTCGCGGCGCTGCTCCGGATTCAGCCCGCGCACCTCCAGAGGAAAAGAGAGGTTCCCGCCCACTGACATATGAGGAAACAGCGCGTAGTTCTGGAAAACCATACCCATGCCGCGCTTGTGAGGTGGCAGATTGTGAACGGAGCGTCCGTCAATGCGGATCGTGCCTGTCGTGGGCATTTCGAAGCCGGCGAGCATCATGAGACACGTGGTCTTACCTGAGCCGGACGGCCCTAGCAGGGTTAGAAATTCCCCCTTCTGCACCCTCAGATTCAGATTCCGCACCACATCCGTCTGCCCGTCGTAGCTTTTGTTGACACCCTCGAATTCTACGTGTGCGTTGCCGTTTGGATTCACCGGATGTTCGTCCTTTGCCTGTCAGTCCTTGATCCGCCGGGTGTCGAGCCGAACCCGACTTTCACCTCATTAGCTCCCTGCGTGGACGGAGCTTGGCAGTGGTATTTCCACTTGGGGAGTAGTGGCTCGATTCCTGTTCTCTGGCCTATACCGTAGGGCAAGAAACCCTTCTGGCAGCAAGCCTACGACAATCCGGAGTCCGGAGCATCAAACTTTACCGGGCATCTCCCGGCGAATAGGCACCTTACAGGCGGTGTTTCAAGTGCCTGCAAGTCTTGAGTTCGCTTTCTTTTGGCGGCAGGTCCACAGCAAAACATGCTTATGCGCATTTTCTCGTTCCATTTTGCCACATCTGCCCTGACCGAATTGCTTCGGAAATCACTTCAGATGGCATGGAGAGCCGGCCTCTGGCGAGCGGTTGCGCCGCTCGAAAAGCGACCGGAGTCAGAAGAAAAACCGAAGGCCAATCTGTGCTTGCAAGGGCCCGACTCCAAGGACCTGCGTGTTGTTGCGGTCGTATCTGCCGTCCGCGCCGCGCAAGCGGCGGAACGAAGGGTTTGGACCTATCGGTTCTCCCGTCGCAGGGTCAAGACCCGGGCAGTAGATCGCGTTGAAGCGCGCGTACTCGACATTATCGAGGTTGAACGCGCTGAACAACTCGACCGACAGTTCCAATCTCGAGCCCTTCGAACTGGCAAATCGACGCATCAGGCGCATATCCAGGTTGCGCATCCCCCGGTTACGGAACACGTTGCGCCCGAAGTATTGGCCCGCTGCCTGCAGCGCTCGGTCGAATGCGAACTTGATCCCCGTTCAAGTCGGTCCCGGCTGCAACGACCCCGCCTGGAACCATCCGCATGCATTGCTTCGGACCAAGCGTTCGAGACCGCTCCCGGCGCCGCTGAAGAGCACTTCCGCTTCAGCAATGGGTCCGCCATCGGGGCTGGTGAGGAAGCCCACGATGCGGCCCAGGTTCGCATCGAACTGAACAGGCAGCACCCCGCCGAACTCGCTGGGCATAAGCAGAGTCAGGAGGATCAGCGCAAGAGCGGAAAACGCTCGACTCGTCGGAGCGTCGCCGCAGGAGAAGGGCAAGGCGCTGATGGATTTGACACAGCCTCTCGCATCAAGTTCAGATAAGTTATGCGGTAACACAAGTGATCGATGCCCACAAAGTTAGTCATGCAAGGTTCACGAGGGGCATTGGATGGCTGGAATTCCGACCTTGAATTGCTCTGCCTTGAGGTCTTGGTCGAGAGCTTGCGTTCAGCCGAAGCCTCTTTTCCCCAGTCGATCTCACTATCTGCCCGGCACAGCGTACTGCAAGCGGACTCCCATGTTCACCCTCTCCTCTCATGCCAGATCCCTGAGCACCCCCATCCTCTCCTCGCCGCTGGGTTGCGGGTCTCCGTCCACTTCAGACGTATTGAACTCTGCGGAGCCAACTCCCCTGGCTCACTACTTACCGGGTTGCGCTGAAGTGACTATTCTTTCAAAATGCTTCTGCCGCCTAATTCTGTCTCGATGAATCTCCACCTGTGGCGGCCTGTGATCTCCCTGTTGCGCACGAACCAGCGCTGGAAGTCGAGTGACTTGGGCTCAAGCTGTCCCCGGAATGGAGCAGCTCGAGGGACTACCCGGACGACTTGGTCGACGATCCGGTAGTCCCTTTTTTGCAGTGTACGATGTAGGGTCAGCTCATGGATTCAGGTAGGTTTGTGGTTGCAGTTGCACTCTTGTCGATCATCGGCTGCTCGCCTGATGAAATACCGCTGGTATCGACCGGTCCTCTTGATGACCTGGAAAAAATTCCGCAGGATGCCACGGCATTTGCGGAAACCGGAGGCTCTCCGATTCTCCAAGTCGATGAGCGTCGGCTTGGGGAGTTTGAAGATTACTGGTACGGTCCATGGGAGAGAACCGAGCCGGAGGTCTGTACTGCTGAGGAGTTCGGTTGGGCTGCAGAATCATTTCCAAAACAGTCGATCTTTGGTCCCAACCTGTTGGAAGTCTCCACCTCCTATGTTGAAGAAGTCACGGCGAACGCCCAACTCAGTCAATATCCCAGTCGAGCGGCCTACGGGATCACAGTCCGAAACACATCGATGCGCGCGCTGCCTTCAACCGACCCGTTCTTCCATGACTTCCGCAAGGCGGGAGAAGGATATCCGTTCGATTACAACCAGAATTCGGCGGTGTGGGCGGGAACGCCTCTGTTCCTGTCGCACATCTCCCGAGACGGACGATTTCTTGCTGCGGAATCACCCTATACCTGCGGCTGGATCGATTCGGGCGACATCGCGTATGTAGACGAGGAGTTCGTCGCGAAGTACCGTTCTGCGAACTTAGCTGCAATACGGCGAGATCGGATACCCATCTCAAGCAACGAGGGGGGCTTCCTGTTCCTGGGCCGGATCGGCATGATTTTGCCTGTGGCTGCAAGAGTCGAATCTGAAGTAAGTCTATTGGTTCCAGTGGCGGACGTAAGCCGTCGCGCGTTGCTGACACGCGTTAGTCTGCTGGACCGGGATGCCGCTCCATTTCCTCTTCCGTTCTCTGAGGATCAACTCGCCCGGTTGATCAATGAAATACTCGGGCAGCCCTATGGATGGGGTGGATTGGGCGGGTATCGCGACTGCTCGTCCACGATCCTGGATGTCTTCCTCCCGTTTGCTTTACCGCTTCCTCGCAATTCGAGGAAACAGGCTGGCGCAGGGAGAAATGTGATTATTGAGAAACTCTCGCTTGCAGAAAAGCGAGAGCGCATTGTATCCACGGCTGTACCCTTCCGCACAATACTTAACCTGAGCGGCCACAACATGCTTTATTTGGGAACGTTTGAAGGTTCTCCCGTGGCGTTTCACACAATTTGGGGACTAAGGACGGAGTCCGCGGATGAGTCGCAGTCCGGCCGATACCTGATCGGCAAGTCGGTCATCACTAGCCTGTCGCCGGGACGTGAGATCAGCAGTTTATCGCGGAGTAGAGGCGATCTCCTGAGTCGTATCAGTTCTTTTACTCTTCTCGGAGAACAATAGAGTCAGGGAGTTGGTGTTCCGCTCGCACCATCTCCAGTCCTCGGTGCGGAGCAACTTCGAGCGATCGCCTGCGTGGCCCAATCACTGAAGCTCACCCGCCAGTGTCTCAAGCGCTCGTTGCAGCTAAGACACTTGGCCAGACCGGCGTTCACGTCATGAGCAAAGGCGCATTGGGCTGGTCCGCACGGTCTGATCGGATTCACCTCAGTCGTATCATCAAGGCCGGATGCCTCACACTGACGGTCATCCACGAAGACGAATATCAAGTTTCCTGGCGAGTTGTTGCCATCGAGTGGCGGAACATGCCGGATCGTGTTGGACTAAGTGTCTAGGGTGGAGGTCGACAGACAGAAAAAGCACCGCTGGTATCTCTATTGAGAAAAACTATGAGTAACAGTATCCTGTTGCAGTGGTGATGCAGCGAGTGGACAAGCCCGCCCAGCTCAAGTGGGCTGTTCAAACCCGGCGCTTAGTATTCCGTCTCCGGTAGAGTTGATGCCTTGCGTTGGCGCCGCCAAGATCTTCACCGATCGTTCCATTAGAGTCACCGGGAACGACATGCCAGCCCCGGCCGCTGTTGAGTCATATAGGACCTTCGTCAGACTATTGAGTCAGAACTACTCCCGCTATCTGCTTGCTGTTTTTCTTGCTTGCTCGATGGCCGGAGCGGACAGCGAGTGGAGGCTTCCGTTTACTCCAGATGAGCACACCGTCGTGCTCTACCATTTCGATGAGGCCGGCGGGAACGTCACGCACGATGCTCTCGGCGACCCGGAACTGACTCTTCGGGCAAAACGGGGGCTATGGGGCGCGCGCGCGGGTTTTGGATCGACTGCGCGCTTTGAACGCCATGCGGACGACCGAAATGTCCTCGTGGGGCCGGTCGACAACGACAAGCTCCACCTGCGCAGCTGTACCAGGGAATGGACGATCGAGGCCTGGGTGCGCTACACAGGTCCCGTCGGAGAGGACGGCGGGGACACCTACGCCAACATCGCCGGCACAGATGATGAAGGATTCAGCCTGCCGATCGGCTTTCGTGGAGGCTGGAACTTTGCCCTCTGGAATCGGCCTACCTTGTCAATAGGGACTACCCCTGTCGCGCGTTTCATTGGCTCTCTGCGCAGGAAAGACCCCAACCATGACACCAGCGGCTTGCTCTTTCCTCATCAACGAGGCGGGGGGTATACCGGCTCCCAACCTGCACACATCACCGATCAGCAATGGCACCATGTGGCTTGGCAGTTTCGCTACCGGGACCAGACACATTTCTTCCATCTCGACGGACAGGTCGTTAGAACGGTCCAGCTTCCATTTCCAGGAGACCAGCAAGGGAAGGTCATCAACGACGCCACAGACGTCGTCGTTCCTTTTGTGGTGGGCGGCTTCATCCATTCCCAAGATCCTCCTTTTTATCCGGAGTTCGGCAACTTCGAAGGCGAGATTGATGAGTTGCGCATCTCGAGCATCATGCGATATCCCGTCGCGCATGAACTGGCCATTGTGAGGGAGACTCCTCCCAAGGCGGGATTGAACCTGCCCTATAAGTTTCAACTGGCAACTGACGAGGCCAAGGGCAAGGTGGCCTGGAAGCTGATCGAAGGTGCTTTGCCGCGAGGGTTGACTCTCGACGCTATACGTGGTGCGATTCAGGGACACCCACAGGAAATCGTCGAAGACCGCAAGGCGACGATCGAAGCTGAGGATTCTTCGGGTAAGACCGATCAACACACTTTCGCGATCACCGTGGCTCCCGGAAAGATCGTGACGGAGTCTCTGCCCCCCTCGTTCTCAGGCTCGGCATATCGAGCGTCTCTGCAAACAATACACGCTGCTGAACCACTGCGGTGGCAGGTCTCAGCGGGCAACCTGCCGGAAGGAATTTCCCTTGATGCACAAACGGGCATCCTGTCGGGAATGCCTTTGAGACAAGAATGGGCGAAGTTTGCTGTTCAACTTACCGATGCGAACGGGCTGCAACTGCGGCAGGCCCTGGTGCTCAAGGTGCTGCCAAAGAAGCTACGAACAATCAAGCCCGATGAGAACACGGTTGTCTTCTATGACTGGCAGGGCCCGAATGGCCGGTTCATCAAAGACCTCATGGGCGATGAAGATCTGACTCTGACTTGGACCAATATGGGTGGCGATCGCCGCATATCGTGGCCGGGTCGCGAAGGCCGCTTTCCGCAGTTTGTCGGGCATGGAGAGCATGGCTTCGTCATAACGGGGAAAGGCAACCCGAAGCTCGACTTGAAGACCTGCACTGAGGCCTGGACGGTCGAGGCCTGGGTGCGGCGCGGTGGACCGTTTCGGGCGTTCGGCGATCGACTACGGGAACATAATCAGCCGTTCGACTACGGTCACATCATGGGTTCATATGACAACACGGAACGCGGCGTGTGGGAACTCTATTTGTCCGACAGCGACTCGCCCGACGGAAGCATGGCTGTGGGGATTCACTTCCTGGGTGCCGAACCGGATCAGGCGTTGATGGATCTGCATCCGTGGAAGCGTCCCGAGGGCGTCGTCGGTGAACTGACCGATGCCGGGATTTCGGATATCGAGTGGCATCACGTGGCGTGGCAATATAACTACGACGATGATTTGCACCAACTGTTCTTGGATGGCAGACTCATCTGGCGGATGAAGAGCCCGGACGGACGGAGATTGATCAACAACCGTCAGCACGACGCCCAGTTCAGTATCACCACGCGTTTGGATGGTTATGCAAAATACGGCGGAGGCTTCAACTATCTGGGCTTTGGGAACTTCTTTGGACAGATCGGTGAAATCCGGATTTCTGATGTCCTGCGGTACGGAAGTACGCCCAAATGAGTAGATCGGCTAGCGGTGACTTGTCCTTACCCGCCGACAGAGGAGATCCGGTGACAAGGGATGTCTAATACCAATTCCATTGGGCTGTGACTCCTTGGATTTTGCCTGAGATGTTGTAGCGTGCATCCGATTGGTTGCTGCCCGCTAGGTCAAGCGCAACGAAAGATTTGCGTATACAATGGTTATCTCTACAGAACGGCTCCGGGAAATTGCGGCGAACCTGGAGGAGGACATCTATTCTCGGAAGCGACATGACCGAAGGCCTACCGGCCATGTCTTCTTCGGACTGAAACAATGAAGCGGTTACGCCTAGCAGCCCGTGTGTTTATTGCGCTTGCGGGAATACTGACCGTTACGGTCCTGACGACGTCGGCGACTCTTCTCTATAACACAGCCTCGGCTTTGCGTGATGAGGCGGAAGCCGCAGCGGTGCATCTGGCGGAGTTGCTTTCCGGGAGCTTCGCGGAAATGGGCGAAATCTCTTTGGCCAACGTTGCGCGCACGTTGGATGCGACGCTTGACGGCCCGATGACGGCGCAAGCGCGCATCGCCGCCCATCTCACGGAAGCTGCTGAAGCCGCGGGGTACAACCCGCCCCGCATCAACAGGATTCTGGATGAAATCACCCAGGAGACGGTGCTCGACGAATTCTGGATCACCGACGAGGAGGGCTTTTCCTATCTCACCAACGTGCGGGACGAAGCTGGCGTTCCGGTGCCCTTCCGTTTCGATCCCGATCCCGCCGTGCAGCCGCAGGCGTCGAAGTTCTACGTTCTACTCGATGCCCCTCTTGACGGCGACGATTTCATCACGCAGCCGGCGCAGGTGCGGGAGATCGACCAGCAGGTTTACAAGTATGTCGGCGTCGGCGGCGTCGACAAGCCGAGGATCGTGCAGGTCGGTAATGCGCTGGCGTTCGGCGAACAGGAGATTCTGACCAACGTCTATGCCTCGCAGCGGGCAGACGTCTCGGCAGTCATTGAGGGCATCCTGGGCCAGCATATGAAGGTGCAAGCCACGATGTTGGATCACTTCGTCTCTGCCGCGGAGGCAGCTGCTTGGACGAAGGAGGACGTCGATCTCCGGTTGAGGCGTATCATCGATTTCACCGCCATTGGCGAGATTCGCGTTACTGACGCGAGCGGAGTTTACGCCATTTATTCCAGCCTCACGCAGGGCAGCACGGCTACGGTCGACCTTCCGCATGCAGAGGATCTCGGTGTGTTGCTGAACGGATCGGAACAGGTCGTGGAGCACCCGACAGCGCCGCACGCCTCTGACGGCAGTGCTTACAAGTACGTTACGGTTGCCAGGAAGAACTCCCCGCGCCTGGTGCAGGTCGGCGTTCCTATCGAAAGCAGTACGGGCAACCTGCTCTATTCCGTGTACCAGAAGGAGGCGGACATCCTGGTCCGCTCCCGGAATCTTCAGGCACTCTGGATCATCAACCTCGAACGTGAGCTGGCGGCGGCCGCGCCACGCCCAGAGTTTCAAACCGGTGACGAAACGGTGGATGTACAACGCATCTTCGAGCAACGCGCCGAAGCCTACATGAAGGATGCAATGGACCAGCAGCGCGTGGTCAGCTCGGCGAGTTTGAGTCTCTTGTCGCCCGATGATCGTGGTATCTGGGTTGCCTCACCGATCGTCAACGCCGGCGGAATCCTGATCGGCGGTCTGGGCATCGCTGTCAGCCTGGACGAGATTGCACTGAAGGTGCAAGGCGAGGCGCGAAACACAGCCCTCATCGCGTTCCTGCTGCTCGGTCTCACCGCCGTTGCAGCACTCTTCGGCACGCGATTGCTGACGCACCCCATCGAAATCATCGCTGATGCCGCCCGGAAGGTGGAGTCGGGGCAGCCACCGGACCGTGGAGCCATGGATTCCGTAACTCGTAGATCGGACGAGATCGGCAGCTTGGCGCGTGTCTTCTCGGACATGACGGTTCAGGTTTTCAATCGCGAGGAGCAGCTCGAGACACTGGTGTCGGAACGAACAAAGGAGCTGCAAACCACCAATCAGCACCTGCGTCTCGCCCAGGAAGCGATCGATCAGGATCTGAAGATGGCAAAGGTCGTGCAAGCTGCGCTGGTGCGGGAAGGGAGCGCCGACTTGGGGACCTTCTCGGCGTACGCGCGGATGACTCCGGCGCAGCAGGTCGGCGGCGATTTCGTCGATATCGCGGAGCCGTCGGACGGGATGTTGTTCCTGGCGGTCGGCGATGTCTCTGGCAAGGGCGTTGCCGCCGCACTCTTCATGGCGGCGTCCCAGGCGGCGGTCAAGTCTGCGTCCGCCGAGCACGCCGCGATCGACGCGATCGCCGAGAAGGCGAACAGCCGGCTGTGCAGCCAGAATCCGATGGGTCTGTTCGTCACCTGCGTGCTCGCCTGGGTCAACCTCAATAACGGCGTGGTGGACTACGTCTGTGCAGGACACGAGCCTGCGTATCTGATAAGTCCCGACGACTCCAGGCGGCCACTCCCGATGACCGGCGGACTGGCGATGGGCCTGATGGAAGACTTCGGCTATGCGAGCAGGCGTGAGATCCTTCAGCCGGGAGAAACCCTGTTTCTGTATACTGATGGACTGACCGATGCGACAAACCGCAAAGGGGAGTTGTTCGGCAAGGAGCGGCTGGAGGGGACACTGAATGGTTCCGCGGAGCGATCACCTGAAGACATCGTGAACCACGTCTGGTCAGAGATCGGGAACTTCTCGGCTGGCACTGCGGCTGCGGACGACATGACCTGTCTCGTGCTTCACCGACGATGAGATTGCGAGGGCCGAGCAGGCTTCTTCACGCTGTGGGCTCCTCCGATTGTTATTGAAAGAAATCGGTTCGTAGCCGCCAAGGATCATCATACTCATGCCCGAGGATTTGCACGTCACACTATCGCCCAGGCTGTCTAAGCTGCATGATCTGTCGGCCATGGTGGAAGAGTTCGGGGACGAGCACGGGCTGCCTGTACCGAAAGTCTTTGTTGTCAACTTGGCGCTGGATGAGCTCATCACGAACGCTGTGACCCACGGCAGCTTCGAGAACGCGTCTGATCCCAAGATAGAGGTTCATCTGAGGGTCGATCATGATACCTTGATCTTGACAATAGAGGACAACGGGTCTATGTTCGATCCGACGATCGACACGGAACCGGACACCGAGTCTTCATTGGATAGACGCGAGGTGGGCGGCCTGGGGCTGCATCTGGTCAAGAGCTTCGCCGACCGCGTTTCCTACGAATTCGTGGGAGGCAAGAACCGTTTGACGTTGGAGCACGATCTCAAGCCGGCATCGGGATAACCGAGACGAAAGCGAGTCCGACCCGAGGAAGAGGTATATCGATGAATATTGAAGTCGCGGAAGAACGAGATAACGGGGTTCTGGTGCTGCTGCCTGTCGGACGTCTTGACAGTGCGAACGCGCGCACGTTCGAATCGATCATCATGGATCACATCGGGAATGGTGAACAACACCTGATCGTCGATTTCAGCCGACTGGCCTTCATCAGCAGTTCCGGCATGCGGGTGCTTCTCATCGCTGCGAAGAGACTCAACGCGAGCAAGGGGAAGCTGGTCCTGTGCGAGATGCAGGACCACATCCATGAAGTCTTCCACATCAGTGGCTTCGATCAGATCATCCCGATCCTTGACTCACGTCAGTCCGCCACGGCCGTGTTCTGATCTTCTGACCAAGCCCCGATGCGTCACTATGCGGCGTCGGGATCGTCGTCTGGCTCCGGCATGAGCACGAACTCCGGATATGCATCGATCCCGAGATCCGCGACATCCTGACCAAGCTGCTCGACCCGCTGCGACACCCGGACCCCGACCGTCATCTCCAGCCCCTTCCACAGCAGAAATGAGGTTCCGAACACAAAAACCCCGATGGCGCCCACGCCAAGCAGTTGAACGCCGATATTGGCGCCGGCAGCGATGCACGTGGCGAGAGTGCCCCACGCGCCGGCGAACAAGTGGGCAGGGACCGCGCCTACCACGTCGTCCACTCTGACCTTCTCCAGCAGCTTCATGCTGGCGGTGCAGATCACGGCGCCGATGGCTCCGATGATGATCGCCCAATGGTGCTCGACGATATCGGGACCGGCGGTAATCGAGACGAGTCCCGCAATGGCGCCGTTCAGCCCGGCGAGCAGGTCGATTCGCCCGAGAATCGGCCGCGACACGGCGATGGCCGCGATGCCCCCGGCCGCACCCGCCAAGTTCGTGTTGACCAGCACGTGGCTCATCGCCACCACGTCAGCTGCGGTTCCCAGCGCGAGCTGCGACCCGCCGTTGAAGCCGAACCAGCCGAACCATAGGATGAAAACACCCAGTGTCACCACCGGGATGCTGGATGGGGGAGTCGGCCGGACAGTCCCGTCGCTCTTAAACTTGCCTCGCCTCGGTCCGATGATCAGTGCCCCCGCGAGCGCCGCCCATCCCCCGGTGCCGTGCACGATGCTCGACCCGGCGAAATCCTGGAACCCGAGTTCGTTCAGCCAACCACCACCCCACGTCCAGGCGCCGACGACCGGGTAGATGAACGCCGTCAGCACCAACGTGAAGATGAAGAAGGACCACAGCTTGACCCGCTCAGCCAGCGCACCGGAGACAATGGAGGCGGCGGTCGCCACGAAGACCATCTGGAAAAACCAGTCGGACATCACGGAGTAGCCATTCTCGATCACGGCCGCCTGTGCCTCCTGCTGGCCACCCAGCAGCGCGATCTCGTCGGCCGACGGGCCGTAGAGGAACGTGAATGAACCGATCCATCCCTGGACATCGCTGTACATCAGGTTGTACCCGATGACGTAATAAGCGATCCCCGCGATCGAATAAAGACCAACGTTCTTCAGACAGATGACGGAAGCGTTCTTGGTGCGTACCGATCCGGACTCGAGCATGGTGAAGCCTGCGGCCATCCACATCACCAGCCCGCCCCAGAGGAGGAAGGATAACGTGTTGAAGACGAACTGTGTTTCGTCGCTCGCCGCCTGTGCGCGTGCCGGGGCGCACATCAGCAGCACTAGCATCGCGAGCGCGGTGCGCGCTGTGGTGCCACAGCGTGACCCGCGCGCCCGACGACCCCGCGGTCCGTTCCGAGTATCATTCATCTTTTCTTCTCCTCTCGTCCGCAGGCTCTGGTGAACGAGTCCTGCGTGTCATGATTTTTTCATTGCGGCAAAACATTATGACGCCGTCGACCTACCGCATACAGGGCACAGGCGGTCGCGGATGTTCTATAGCATAGCTCGCTTCGGCTATCGGCCGCTTGCGGTCTCGACCATCCAGGAGGCAAGGCGAACCTTTGCTCAGAAAATGGCCTTCGGCGGCGGCGCGTCCATCGCCGAAGGCGTCGGCCGGTAAGTGATGCTGAGCGAGGATGTACTGTAAGAAATCCGCTTCGAGTCATTCGCGTTCGGCGGACGACATGTTTCTGTGTCCGCAGTCGGTCGGAATGATTCCCTTGTAGGGCACATATGCTTTGCAGTCCATGGGACAGCACGTCAGATTCGCCAGATCACCAGCAGTTGTAATACGTTGTCGTGGTGAGCCGTGCCGAGCTTGTTCCGCCAGAACTGGTACTCCGTCCCGACCATCAGTTGATTCGCCTCTCCAAACAACGCCGCGCCCAGATCCCAGGTGAATTGCGGCTGAGCGAGAATCCACCACCGGTTCTTGTTGCCGAATTCGTCGGTCGTCCCGCCGATGTACTCGGCATGACCGGCCACCGAGAATGATTGGCCTCCGATCTTGAAGGGGAGCGCCCAATTGGCGTCGACCATGAAGCTGTTGCTCGTACGGGGAGCCCCGCCCGAGGCGGCGCCGCTGTTGGCGTCGATGAAGGCGGTTATGTCGGTGTTGAGGAACAAGAAGCCCGGCACCTTCCAGGACAGCCGCACGCCGGGCAGGTATTTGAAGAAGTTGGCGTCTGCATCGAAGTTGATACCGCCGATGAGCGCGACGTCTCGAATCGGCCCCAGCTTGACCTCCTTGCCAGTCATCTTGCCGAAGCTCAAGGTTGGATACCATTCGCCATAGAGGTCCTTGTCGTTGAAACCGTCATTTCCGCCATCGTCGATGATGTCCATGAAGAAGAAGCTGTCTCCCAACTTCCAGCCCGTTGCATGCTGGATGGTTAGGATGGATGTATAGTACCTCTCACCTGAGAACGGGTTCGCGAGGTTGCCGTACTGATATTGAAAATCGAGTTGTGCAGCTGCTGTAGGCGCCGTGCCCAAAACCAGCCACGCGCCCACTGCGTATCGCAGCAGGCCCCGGACAAACCTTCCCGTGGTCATGGTGTTGTCCCTTTTTCCATTTCTTGTATTGGAGTGGTCATATGCTCCGCGAGTTGGTGACAGGATCAGAAGGATGCGCACTGCTTCCCGACGACCGCAGAGGTGCGATACGACTCGGGAGTGTTGCCGTGATGGGCTTGGACGACATGGGACGGCTGCGGCCGGGACTCCGCGCGGTCTGGCCATAGCGGCTGGAGGGCTGGAGAATCAGGCCCCCTCGCTCGGATGGAATCAGAAAGGTCCCGAAGCGAGTTTTCCCCAGAATTGCCGGATCAATTGCTTGCGTGCGGTACGCGTTAACCACTCGATCACCCTCAGATCCGGTCTCGGCTTGACAGCCTCTCACTGCGCTTTGGCATAGACGAGACGCAAATGGTAATCCGAGTGAGTTAGTGACTCCGATTCGACCGGCACGAACCAAGCCTTCAGAGCACGGCATAGGAGCTTGTCTATCAGACTTGGTTCTATAGGGGTTGACTGTGCAGGTCGATATTCGCCTCAATCTACTTGTTCCGTATCAAACTATATCAAACGCTTGGCCAAGTTCGATGCTCTCCTGATTGCGCATCTCGGCTAGTATGACGATCTGACCCTTCGATGAGGCGACAGTCTTCATCGCAGGTAAGCTAACGTCTTACTTCAGGATTGTCAATCCTGGGATGCCTACCGTGTCAAGGCTTATTAGAGATGTTCCCTTGGATTGCCCAGTAGAAATTTCTCCCTTGCTCGTCTAGAGAGGAATGTCTTTGTCGTGGCTGTGGGAATGTGAGAATTGCGGCAGCGCTTTCCAAAGGCGGCAAGAACCGTCCTGTGCACTCGATTGGTCAAGAAGGTTTTCCGTCCTTTCCATCCGGCTGGACGACCCACGTGATGTGAGCAAAACAATCCGACCCGCCCTCTTTGTTATTCACGGTAGCCATCCGCAGGGCCGACTTTCCTGGCACAAGAACACCTGGAAGCCTTCAGGGCTGTTCTGCACCGACCAATCTCGGCCATTCACGAAGAACGCTTTTGTCCAGGCCTCGCTGTCAAGAGTAGAAGGCGCGAGAACGGACACGGACACGACACCTCGAGCGGGCATTCCCGTGCGGGGGTCCATGATGTGGCTGTAGATCTGGCTATCAGCCTCGAAGAACTTCTCATACGCGCCCGACGTTGAAAACGATTGATCTCTGAGATGGATGTCCCCCAACGTTGCAGCGGGATTTTCGGGGTTGCGAATTCGGACCGGCCAACCATCAGGCTCGTCAGGAGGCGCGCCGATCGCATACATGCTGCTGCCCGCCGCACTGATGAAAGCCGCGGACACGCCGGCCTTGCCAAGGATGTCAGCCATCCGGTCGACGGCGTAGCCTTTACCGATACCGCCGGGATCGAGTTCAATTCCCTTCTTCAGAAAGCGCACAGTTGAGTTCCTACGGTCTAATTCGATATGCCGGAAACCAACCTTGCGGCGCGCTGCGGCGAGTTGCCATGCATCCGGTAATGCACCGCTACCCTTATAGAATCCCCAAACCTTCATCAGGGCGCCGACGGTGACGTCGAAAGCACCGTCACTCGCACGGCTGTACTCCAAGCAGCGTGAAAGGAGGTCGGCCATTTCTTGCGAAACAATAACGGGGCTCCTCGCTGCATCGCGGTTCATGCGGCTCAGTTCGCTGTTCGGCTTGTAATCGCTCAGAAAATCGTCGATGCGGCGTGCCTCATCAAAGGCCGCCTGAACAGCCGATGCGAGCTTGCCGCGGTGCTCTCCGAAAGCGGCAATGGTATACGTCGATCCCATGATCGACGCACTCGCTTCGTAGCGCTGAAGCGGAGTTGGTTCGTCCGATCCGGCGACAAGGGATGGCCGATCGATAAAAGAAACGAAGTAAACCAAGAGAAGAGCAGCAATGCGCGTCAAAGGAACTCCACTTCGCGACCTATGAGGTCAGCGCCGAGGAACCGCTCTGCTTCTCTCTCGGCTTTCGCGAGCTGGTTCTGCACGCGCTGCCGATCTCTGGAGACCATGACGACGGCGACGACCGACGCCTGCCAGGTGTCTTGACCACCCACTTCTGCGACGGAAACGTTGAAGCGCTTCCGCAAGCGGTCCTTGAGCCCCTGCAGAACGTGCCGCTTTTCTTTAAGCGAATGAGCGTGCTCGATGTGTAGTTGAAGCGTCAGCAGTCCGACGACGGACATCAAGCAAAGACTTCTTGCGCCACCTTCTCGGTGACAAACGCCTCGATGACGTCGCCCCTCTTGAGGTCGTTGAAGTTCGCAATACCCAGGCCGCATTCCTGTCCCGAGCGGACTTCGCTGACTTCATCCTTGAAGCGGCGCAACGAACCGACCTTGCCTGTGTAAACGACTACATTGTCCCGCAACAGACGAACCTCGGCCTTGTTCGTAAAGCGCCCATCCTGAACGAGGCAGCCGGCGACTGTACCGACCTTGCTGACACGGAAGGTCTCGAGGACATCGGCGCGGCCGAGCATCGTTTCTTTGATGATCGGCTCGAGCAGCCCCGTCATTGCCGCTTTGACCTCGTCAATCAACTCGTAAATGATCGTGTGCAGGCGGATATCAACACCCTCGTGTTCCGCTACAACGGCCGCAGTTCGTTCGGGGCGTACGCTGAATCCGATAATGACAGCGTTCGCTGCGGTGGCCAACAGCACGTCGGATTCCGAAATCGCGCCGACCCCGGTGTGGATCAAATTGACTTTGACCTTCTCGTTAGCGAGATTCTTGAGTGCGTCGGTAAGCACCTCCATGGAGCCCTGTACGTCGCACTTCAGCACCAGCGGCAGTTCCTTGATATCGCCAGAGCGCAACTGCTCCTGGAACTGTTCCAGTGACAAGCGGGATGACTTCGCGAGAGCCTGCTCGCGGGCCTTGTCTTCGCGGTACTCGACGATTTTTCTCGCTTTATCCGTATCCGTTGCAACTTGGAGAGAGTCACCGGGATCCGGGAGACCCTCGAGCCCCAGCACCACGACGGCTGTCGACGGAGGCGCCTCTTTGACCTTGGCTCCGCGGTCATCGATCATGGCGCGCACTTTACCGAATACGGATCCCACGAGGAAGTGATCTCCTTTGCGCAGCGTGCCGTTACGAACCAGAACAGTGGCGACCGGACCCTGACCACGGTCAAGCTTGGCCTCGAGAACGAAGCCGACAGCCGGCCGATTCGCGTTAGCCTTCAACTCTCTTAGGTCTGCAACAAGAAGGACCATCTCCAGGAGTTGGTTCAGGTTCGTCTTCTCGGACGCGGAAACCGGGACCATCACGACGTCGCCCCCCCAGTCTTCCGGCAACAAGCCTCTGTCGGCCAGTTGCTGCTTCACACGGTCTGGGTCGGCGCCGGGAAGGTCGATCTTGTTGATCGCAACCACAATTGGGACATCTGCTGCCTTGGCATGATCGATCGCCTCGATCGTTTGCGGCATTACACCATCGTCGGCGCTTACAACCAAGATGACGACATCGGTACTCTGCGCCCCTCGCGCGCGCATGCGTGTAAACGCTTCGTGGCCTGGTGTATCGATGAACACAATGCGGTGGCCTTCATGCTCGACATGGTAGGCGCCGATGGCCTGGGTGATGCCACCCGCCTCGCGCTCGGCGACGTTGGTCTCACGAATGGCGTCCAGCAGAGATGTCTTTCCGTGATCGACGTGACCCATAACCGTGACGACGGGAGCACGCTCTTGCAGGTCGGCCGTCTCCTGGGACTCCTCCAACTCGAGCATCGTCTCTTCTTCGTAGCTCAATTCGGTGGCGGTGGCGCCGAAGTGTTTACAGAGATCCTGAATCATCTCCATGTCGAGGGTCTGGTTGATCGTCGCGAACAGGCCACGGTCGACAAGAGTCTTGATGATCAAGTTGGCTTTGATACCTAGCTTCTCCGCCAGCTCCTTGACGGTCGTACCGGCGCTGACGGTGACCTCCGTATGGACGGCCTTCGGAGGAGCGGCCTGTGCTCGACTAGCCTGACGTCGAAGCACCTTCGCTTCGCGTTCCGCTTCGCGATCGCGGACTGTCCTCGGCTGAGCGGGCCGAGGAGGCCTGCGTCCGGCGGGGCGCGCAGGCTGGCCGGGCGGGGCTAGGGTTCCCGGATGAGGTCCTCGGGGGCCAGGGAAACGCGCTCCCGGCATCGGTCCGGGTACACCGGGAACACCGGGTCGTCGCGCACGCGCATAGATCGGCTTTCCGGGTACCGGCTTCTGCGGCGTAGGCGTCTGCGGTTGTGGCCTGGCTGGGGGTGGCCGCACTGCTCGCTTGGTCGGGAGCCGCGCTAGAGGCTGTGACGGCGCGGGTGAAACTCCTGCTACGGGCGGGCGAAGAGGTGCGCCGGGTAAGGCTGTCACACTGGTCTCCGGTTTGAACGGAGCACTGCGACCTTGTGGAACCGCCGCACTCGGCACCTGTCTCGGAATCGGCTTGACCGGATGCCCTGGGCCCCCTGCCGGTCTTTGTTGCGTGGCGCTTGCCGGCGAAGGCGTCACGGGCTTGATCGGAGTAACGGGAGGAATCACCGGGCGGACCGGTTTCAGAGGCGGCCGTAAGGCTTGCACGGGTGGGCGCAGGGGCGTGGCTCGCGATCCGGCCGGAATCGAAGGCTTAACAGGTCGCGAAACCGCGGGTCGCGAAGCAAACCGATGTGTTGCCGGTAGCGCATCCACGAAACGTCTGGGGGTTGCTTTCTTGGCGGGCGGCGGCTCGTCCCTCGATTCTTGGGCCTGTTGACGAGCTTGATTCTGTTGGCGAAAGTGCTCGCGGATCTTATCGGCGGCATCCTCTTCTATGGAGCTCGAATGGGTCTTCTTCTCGACGACTCCGACCTTCGGTAGGATATCGAGTATCGCCTGTGCTTTGACTTCGAGCTCGCGGGCCAACTCGTTGATCCGCGTTTTTTTCGTCTTACTCAAGACCGGTCGGACTCCTTCGCCGTTAGCTTGTCATGGACATCATCCTCGACTGGTGGTTTTGATTCGACAACCGGGGAGTACTGGAGTTGGGTCTTGCCACTCTCCGTGTCGGAGTGGGTGAATTCGTTCTTCACTTTGTTGGTAGTGAAGGACAAATCCACGTCCATGTTATCAAAATCAATGTCGTCGTCTTCAAATCCGTCATCGTCCCCATCCGCACCTTCAACCGGCAAGCCGGGCATGACGGCAGCGGTCTCCGTCGTAGAGTCCGCCATGGCTAGCTCTGGTTCCTGAGCTACAACTGGCCCTTCAGGGGCTGTCTCCTGTTCGGAGGGCGTGAGGCTCAGTTCGCTCGACTCGAACTGCCCAAAATAAGCCCCAACGGAGAGCGTGATTTTCTCGACCATTTCCGGCCCGATGCCAGGGATCTCCTCGAGTTGCTCGGGCGTCATGTCGGCGATCCGCTCGACTGTTGCTAACCCCGCTTCCAGAAGCTTGTCCACGAGATTCTCGCCCAAGCCGTGTTCGATCAAGATGCTGACCGGCGTACCGGAACCCGCCATCGCGGCCATAGCGGATTCGACTTCCTGGCGTTTTTCGTCTTCGCTCTTGATATCGATCCTCCAACTCATCAGCTTGGCAGCCAAGCGAACATTCTGGCCTTTCTTACCGATGGCCAGCGAGAGTTGGGTCTCCTCGACGATCACTTCAAGGTGGCGTGCGAGGGGGTCGATGACCGATACACGGCTGATCTTCGCCGGGCTCAGTGCGCGTGTCGCCATTTCAACCGGTTCTTCGGAGTATTCGATGATGTCGATCTTCTCGCCTCGCAGTTCCCGGATGATCGACTGCACGCGCATGCCCTTCATGCCGACGCAGGCACCGACAGCGTCCACATCGCGATCGCTCGACTGAACGGCGATCTTGGTACGCTCGCCTGCTTCGCGACCGCAGGCCATAATCTTGACCGTTCCGTCGTAGATCTCAGGAACTTCCTGTTCGAAGAGCGTTTTGACCAATTCTTCGGAGGCTCGTGAGACGATGACGGCCGGTCCACGGCCTGCCTTTTCAATATTTTTGATCACGACGCGAATCCGGTCACCGGGAGAGAAGCTTTCAAGCCGCGACTGTTCGCGCCGTGGAAGTCGAGCCTCGGTCCGCCCGATGTCAACAATCAGGTCCGGCCCTTCGATGCGCTTGACGGTGCACGGTACAATCTCGCCAATGCGACCCGAAAACTCGTTAAAGATCGTTTCCCGCTCGGCCTCGCGGATTTTCTGAAAAATCACTTGTTTTGCAAGCTGGGCGGAGATGCGTCCCAAACCATCTGTTTTTTTTCGGAATCGGATCTCCTCTCCGATGGAGGCGTCGGGCCGGAAGCGGCGGGCGGCGCTCACGCTGATCTCCCGAGCCGGATTGGCCACGAGCTCGGAAACGATCTTGACGGCGTACACTTCGACTTGGCCCGAGTGGCCGTTATAATCAGCGACCAACTCTTCGCCCGCCTTGTAATACTTACGCGCCGCGACTACGATCGCGTCCTTGAGGGCATCGATCACGACTTTGGGATCGATCCCCTTGGCATGACTCAAATCCTCGATTTGACCGAAAAGGTTCTCCATTTTGCCCTCGAAAAGAAAAAATCGGCCTTCAGAGTTCCACGACAAGACGCGCTTGTTCGATATCTTCCAAGTGAAACTGCATTAGGTTTCCCGCGCTCTCCACGGTCACAGCACCTTCGATGCAGCCTCGCAGGCGGCCCGTAAATTGCTTCCGTCCTTCCATCGGGCGCCGAAGCTTGATCCGTGCCTTCTTTCCGGCGAAGCGCTCGTAGTCGGATTGCTTCATCAGCTTGCGATCCAGTCCTGGAGACGATACCTCGAGCCGGTAGGGTCCGGGCATCAGATCCTCCACATCGAGAATCGGCCCGATCTGCCGTGAAACCTCCTCACAATCCATATGGGTAATCCCCTCCGGACAGTCGATGAAGATTCTGAGGACACCGTTTCTCAGCCCCCCACGCAGTTCGACATCGACAACTTCCAACCCCTTCGACGAGGCGACCCTTTCCGCAATCTTGTAAATCTCCTGCTGAACCCGCCCGTGCGCCCAAGTCATGGGTACGCCACTTTTGGGCGCAATAAAAAAGTGGGCATTCGCCCACTTTGGAAACACGCCCCCAGTAAGCCCTTTCGGCTTTATTGTAGAGGTCGCCGTTCTCGAAACGCAAGAGAAGCCGCCTCTTCTATTCCGTCCTCAAGCAGGAGCGACTGGGCCGCGCCAGTGGCGCCCTGTGTCGGAATGGCTGCCGTGAGTCCTGTTCGGCGGCAGTCCCCCGAAGTGTCCAGCGCCAGCATCGCGTCTTCGATCCGAGCCCGCTCTTTGTTCGCACGTTTGGTGTGAACCTAGTTTTGCCTGAAACACCGTCTAGATCGTGTGGCTACCGATGTGGTTTCGAGTGTATTCCAGACTATTGGTAACCGTTCGGGAGTGTGCTGTTCAGCGCTTCTCCTTCACACGGGCACCTGTGCTCTGAGTGAGATTGCGTTGCGAAAAGCAACGTTCGCGTCTCTCTCAGCGATGCTGCCTCGCAGGGTCACTGACGCTTCGCAGATACCGTCCAGCAAACTCGCCGCGGACGGACCTTGTCGCCGTTCTTTGAATGAGCGCACTCGCTCGAAACCATCAACAAGCCGTTGGGACAAGTCATCTAGGTCCTGCCAGTCTTTGTCGCTGAGATTGGGGGCCTCCAACAATTCGAGAATGCAATCAATGTAGAACTGCATGAAGTCTCCCTCCGTCTGGATCGTGGTTCAGTTTGACGTTGACCCCGGAAGTGAAGACGTCCAGTGGCTTGTTCAGCCAGCTGATACTTTGATCAATCGCCGACCGTAGCGCAGTAGAAGGCAGTCCTCGGCTACGGCCGTCCCGTAGAGGCGACTCTCTTCAGACAGGTTGTTTCTGGCGATCCGTGTGAATGAAGCGCCCGCCTCGATGACTTCTGTCACGCCGTTGACGCCGCAGAAGTAGACTCGATCCTTCAAGCCGATCGGAGAGGCCCAATTTGGTCCTTCGAGTCGGGAACGCCAGATCTCCTCTCCGGATTCGATATCGAGACAGAAGGCCACGCCGGCCTTGCTGACCATGTAAACCCGCGACTGATGTACAAGCGGAGAACTGAAATACGAGGCAGCCTCCGTGGTCCGCCAGACGATCTCCGGCATCGCTTTCGCGTCCGGGCCGAAACGGATGGCTACGGTATGCGCCTTACGGCTCGATCCGATGATCGCTCCGCCGGCGATGGGGGTCGGAGAGGCGATGAACGCCCCTTCGAGTCCGTCCAGGGTCCACAGCAACGAGCCGTCGGCGATATCGTAGGCGTCGACTCGACTTCCCACACTGACAAGCGCGATCTCGCGGCCATCGTGCTTGGCGATGCTGGGTGTGCTCCACGTAACGCCTTTCGGGCGATCCGCCTTCCAAACGGTTTCGCCGGTTCCGCGATCGGCGCAGAGCAGGTAAGACGGCCCGTCGTGAGCCACCAGCACTAACACGCCCGAGTCACAGAGGCGGACCGAGCTGCCGATCCCGTGGCGTCCTCCGAATTCCCCGAACTCCTTGGTAAGTTGCCGCTCCCACTTGAGCTTTCCAATGTGATCAATGGCCGCTAAGTTTCCGGTTTCAAAAAACGCGTAGACCGCATCCGCGTCCACCGCCGGAGTAGGCGCAGCCTTGCTGATCATATTGGAGTCTTCGATGGACTGCCCCGGTCTGCCGTGATACATCCACAGATTCTTGCCGGCAGAGAGATTGTGCGCGGCCAGCATGAGTGTCTCCTTATGAGCCCCTTCGACGCTTGTCACGAAGACCTTGTCTCCATAGACGACCGGACTCGATTGGCCGTAACCCGCAGTGGCAACACTCCACGCGACGTTCTTATCGTCGGACCATTCCAGCGGAAGCCTCTGGTCAGTGTCCACGGAACTTGCTCCGTCACCTCGGAATTGCGTCCAGCGGGTCCCGGCGACGGCGGCCGGACCGCAGATTGCGCCGAGGAACGACCGACGAGAGAAAGTGCATGGGGAACCGGGAACTTGCATCGGAGGGATTGTCCTTTCTTCTATCGACCCTCTGCTTGTTGCAGCGTCTATCCGCCTCCAGCAAGGTCGATTTCGGATTGTGCGTGACGAAAGAGCTCGAAGTTGGCGGCGCTATCGTTGAGCATTGCCGCGAAGCGCAGATACTGCTCCTCGGTGAGCGTCAAGCTTGTGACCCCGAGCTGCACATGGATACAGCCGTGCAAGCAGCGGGTCACGGAACCGAGGCCGTCATAACGTGCGAGAACAACGGGTTTTAGCTGCATGATGCTTTCAAAACACGCCAAGCAAGGTCGTCGAAGATTGAAGATGTCCCAGTGACACCAGAAGAACCATCACCACGGCCTGAACCAGCAGTGAGCCGAGCAGAACGTACAGATAGTTTCGGTCATCAAGTAGTATCTTCATGCCGCTCTCTAGTCCCTCCCAAAGTTCCAGCGCATTCCGACTCGGAATGTGCGGCCGGGGTCCGCCCGGAAGAACGACGGATCGGCGGCCTGAAGATTGGAGTCTGTCGAATCGAACAGGTTGTCCAGCGCGAAGTAGAATTCGCTGCCGGCGGCCACAGGCTTGGCGATGTACCAGTCCCATACCTGATATGCGTCGCCGATGAAGCTGCCGCTGCGCCCCGCGATCGGCCACTTGCTGAAATACGTGCCTCGGAAGTTGGTCCGCAGACCGCCCCAACGGCTCGTCGACCACCACACGCGGAAGTTGCCGTGGTGACGATGACGTTGACTCAGGAAAGCCTTCGTTTCCTTATCGCGGGCATCGAGGTAGGTGTAGTTGGAGGATACGATCAGATTGCGCGTCAGATTCACTTCCACCTTGCTTTCGAGCCCTGTGGTGTACACGTTGTCCACGTTGCGGTAGAGGAAAAACAGCCGGTGCAACCCCGGATGGAAAGCCGAATCGATGTTGAAGGCGTTGAGTATTCCTCGGAGGGCTTGGGGCGTGCTCGGTCTGCCGATCAGGTCGGCCTGAATCAAGTTTTTGATGTCGTTCCGGAAATACGTGCCGCTGAAGCGGATACGGTCCAGCCGGTAGTCGAAGCCGATCTGATTCGTCGTCGATGTTTCCGGAACCAGGCTGGGGTTCCCGATCACTTGATAGAAGTTGGTCGGGTTGAGGAAGCGGAAATAGAGCTGACCCAGATCCGGGGCGCGGAACCCGCGGCCCCAAGAGCCTCGCAGGCGCAGGTTGTCGGTAACCCGCACCAGGGTGCCCGCACGCGGCACGAACTTATCCCCGTAGAGCGAGTGATCGTTCCAGCGGGCGCCCAGCGTCAAGCTGACGCGCGGGTGCAGTTCGATGCGGTCGTTGAACCAGGTGTCGACCATCGAGATCTGCTGCCCGGCGTTGTCACCGACCACTCGGTTGTAGCCGCGATAGTTGTCCTGGTTCCACTCCAAGCCGCCCTGAACAAGCTGCCGCGAACCCCAGACGTGCGAGATGTTCGTCTCAAGCCGATAGAGTCGCTGATTGAGGTTCGCGTTCGTGTCGATGTGTCCGGGCATCGCAAGGACGGCGATCTTCGAGCTTTCGTCGTACTTGCCGTAGTAGCCGCGGAAGGTCCACTGCGTGACCGGGGTCAGTCCCAGGTCGAGGTTGAGGCCGTAGTTCTGGGCGCTGTCTTTCGTTGCGGTTGTCTGCGGCCCGAACTCGCCGTAGAACCTGCCGAGCTCGTCGTTGTCGAAGGCATTCGCCATCAGCCCCACCTTGATCCGCTCCGAGAAGTCGTAACCCATCTTGCCGAAATAGTCGTAGCGGTGGAAGCCCGCTGCCGTCGTATCGAAACTGTCGGGGATCAGGCGGTAGGGATTGCGCTTGTGGCGCTCGACGTCGAAGAAGCCGTGCCATCCTTGATGCCGGAAACCCACATCTCCGCGCAGGTCCACTCCGCTGAAACTGCTTGCCGAAGTCGTGACGTTGCCGTCAAACTTTCGTTTCGCTTCGCGTGTGATCATGTTGATCACCCCGCCGATCGCCTCGGAACCGAAGAGCGCTGAAGAGGCGCCCTTGACCACTTCGATGCGCTCCAGCCGGCCCGCCGACTGCCGGTCCATGTTGAGGATCCCGCGCTTGATGCCCCGCGCCCCTACGACGGGATAGCCGTCGATCAGCACAAGCGACTGGCGGGAATCGATGCCCTGAATCTGCGTTTCCGAGCGATTGCCGGACGAACCGCTTCGAACGATCACTCCGGGTTCTTCGGAGAGCAGATCGCTGACACGCTCATAACCCGAGTCTTTGATCATCGTGCTGGAAACGACATCGACTTTCGTCACCGAGTTCTCGATAAGTTCCTCTTCTCGTGAACCACTGACGATGACCTGTTGCGCCAGCGGCGCCGGTGTGAGCTTTGCCAGCAGATCCTGCGCCTCCGGCGACGGAACCTCTACGATCTGGGTTTGATTGGCAAACTCGGCACGGGCTGCCGTGACACGGTACTTCCCGGGGCGAACCTCGACCTCAAAAGCGCCCTCGGCGTCGGCGACCGTCGCAAACTCCAGCCCGGTCTTGAGATCCCTGATGAAAACGTTAGCGCCGGCGAGAGCGCCGCCGGTCTCGTCGATGACTCGGCCCGCGATCACTTGGCTTTCCGCCGGCGCGGACCACATCGGGAGTGCTTGCAAAACCAAGAGAAGCAGCACCCCGCAGATACAATAAACCTTCTTCATCACACCCTCCGTCGTCTGTCTGTGGTGGACGAGCCGCCACAGGTTTTTTGTTGAACAATCCCACGCGGCGCAAAAGCCACGCCTATTCATTCAGCCGTCGGGGAGTCCGGAGGGCATTCGCTATAATCGACTGAAGCTCCGGTCGCCTGGACCATCCTCGCGGCTGAGCCAAAGGAGGCGAGGCGCTGCGTCTAAGACGGGCAATCGAGGCCGCAGCGTCTTCGCCTCAGTTGCAAGACGCTATCATTCCTCGCCTTGCAGAAGCTGCACATTCAACCAATCAATCTGCAGTGTTCTGGTCTTCCCTTTCGGAAAGTAGCTGTTCCCGAGCTTCTGATAAGCGTCCGTGTAGGCTGACGCCGTCTCGACCGATCCACTGGCGCGATCGAACACGGTTACGAAAAAGTGGCGCGACAGATAGCGTCCCGTGGTGGTCTTCTCCGTATCGAGAACGCTGATCAACAACCGCTTTTCATCCATCTGGCGGTCGACTTCGAGGATCTGATTGTCGTGAATGCGATAGCTCGAGGAATACTTGTCGCCGATGAGAATCTTACGGCCCAGTGGATGGTGGTCTTCCGGCCCGAAAGCCACAGGCTTCTTTTGCCGGGAGGAATCGTCCGACGCCATCCGATGCGACAGCATGGATTTGATCGTGCGTTTCACTTCCTTGCGCAACTCTTTGTCGTCGAGTTGCACTTCGAGTGTGATCGGCGGCTTGAATAGCATCGACCCGCGATGCACTTCTCCGTCGACGTGGATCAGCAGATCGCCCCTGCAGCCCGGGAAGTCCTCGTGAAAGACTTCACGATGCTCTCGGGCCGCTTCCAGTAGCGCGGACGCGTCCTGGCTCGGCTCGAACTTGGGCGGTTCGGCGGTAGCGGGCAAGGCTGCCGAGACGGCAACCATCGCGGCTAGGCGGAGCCCTCGAAGGGGACGTTTCATCTGCTTGGGAAATGCAACCTGACTGCGATACATGTCACTTGGTGCTCCTTGCCCAGAGACGCAGTGTCTGACCATAATCATTCTCCAATGCCTGTTTTCAAGGGTATTCGGGAACATACAAGCCGGATGGCCCACACGAACCCGAGTTGTCCAAGCTACCAAACATGCAACTCGATATCAAGTAGAAAAATAAGAAAGCCTGCTGCGGCAGGAGGGAGCTGCAGGCGAACCACCTTTTCGAGCCCTCTACGCGATGACTGTGAGCTTCTTCGATGCACTGGCTCGCGAACAATCCCCGCCTCCCTCGTTCCCAGGTAGACACGAAGGAGGGTCTACCTGATTTACAAGGACTTACAAGACTGTGAAGGGGAGGGCCATGAACGGAAAGTCATTGCCGTTACCCTCTTCAACGGTGGAGTTGGTTTTTGGGGCTTGCTATAGCTGTCTCAATGCTAGAAGAATGCAGCTACACTTGATAATAAGCCCAGCCGATTACTCCCTTTAAGCCGGGTGCCTGCAAGCTTCAGAAAAAAAGTTTGCGATTGTCGAGACTGTCAAGCCCATCGAGACATTACGCGGGCAACCGCCAGTTAGCCTGCCGCAGGACGGCGTACGGTGAGCTTTTCAGGCGCTCGTACCAGACGGTGACGAGAGAGCCGTCACCCAGCTCGACGGTTGACGGGTAGCCGAGATCGCCTGCGTCGCCGTCGTCGGAGATGGTCATGGCTTCAGACCAGGTTCTGCCGTTGTCCCTGCTCAGGTGTGCTTGGTTGCCGAAGGGCTCGCGGCGGTAGCCGTACGTCATGAGCATGCGCCCGTCGCGGAGACTCAGCAGGTGTGATGGCAGTCCCCACACGCCGATGGAGTGCGGAGTGGACCATGTCCGGCCGCCGTCGTCGGATTCGGTTTGCAGCGTCTCGCGTTCGTTCTTCTTGTTGTGGTTACGGATCTGCGCGATCAGGTGTCCGTTGGCCGCCTCGCCGATGTGAAGCTCGTGGTACTCGGTGAAGTCATCGCCGTCGCGCGTGGGGATCTCGGCGAGCCAGCGCCAAGTCTTTCCATCATCGTGCGACTCGGCGACACCGATTCGCTTTTTCTCATGCCAGAGCCGCTTTCCGGCGTAGATCACCCGTCCGTCGGACAGCGGGATTGGGCCATGCGGACTGTTCACCGGCACACGGAATGGCGCGGACCATGTCACGCCGCCGTCGCTCGACCGCAGCATCCAAGTCCCCAGCATACGCTCGCGATCGGCAGCGGACGTGCGCGCATGCGCGGCCTGCCAAGCTGCCATCTTCTCCTTGGTCCAATCGGTGAAGCGGCCTCTGGCCCCCGGCTTGGCCTCCTTGAAATAGCTGATGTAGGCGAGCGAGGTGAACGTCGTGACGAGCAGCGATCCTTGCTGAGTCTCGCACACGCCGGCGTCGCGGTCGTCGATCGCGGTGTCCATCAGGACGCGGGGCCATCCCCAGGTCTGTCCGTCGTCTTTCGAGCGCATGATCTCGACCCAGCCGAAGGGGCAGACGTGCGCTTCCCGGCCTCCGGAACACACAACGAGCAACTCGCCGTCCTTACGCCGCGCCAGCGTTGGCCAGCCGTGGTAGAGATGAGGCCGCATGCTGATGATCTTTCTGTCGTCGACTTTGGCTTTGGCTGCGGCGGCGCGGGGGCGCAGCGCTGTGGCATGTGCACCGGCGACGATCAGGGTACCGAGCAGGTCACGACGTGTTTTGGTTGAGGGGGACATGGAGTTCCTCGCTGGTGGTTTGCGAGGAAGAGTTTAACAAGTGAAGCCGCCCTTTCGGTGCATGACGCAGATTTACCCCCCGACTCTTTCCGCGTGCGGTGAGGAGAAGCGGGAATGTCGCAGTCGGTCAGGCGATGATGCGCCAAAGGGTTGCCACCGCGAAGGTGACGGCGAAGGCGAAGAACAGCGGCATCAGGGCGCCGATGGTGGTCCACTTGGTGCTACGTGTCTCTTTCCAGATGGTGATGATCGTAGTCGCGCAGGGATTGTGGAGGAGCGAGAAGAGCATCAGGTTGACGGCTGTCAGCATGGTCCAACCCTGCTGCTCGACGAGCAGCGCGCGGATCTCGTCGTACGATGTGACGTCCGACATCATGCCGACACCCATGTAGATCATCAGCATCGTCGGGACGACGATTTCGTTAGCCGGAATGGCGATGACGTATGCCAGCAGGATTACGCCGTCGAGACCGATGGCAAAACCGAGCAAATCGAGAAAATCGGCTGAACGCTGAGCCAGGCTGACGCCGGCTACATTGATGTTGGCCAGTATCCAGATCACGGCGCCCGCCGGGGCAGCGGTCATGATCGCTCGCCAGAGCACAAAAATGGTGCGGTCAATCAGCGACGTATAGAGAATACGCATAATGCTCGGACGGCGGTAAGGAGGCAGTTCCAAGGTGAATGCCGAGGCTTCGCCTTGCAAGACGGTCCGCGCGAGTAGCCAGGAAGCGAGCAGCGTGAAGCCGACTCCGATCAGGACTACCCCGACGACCGCTCCAGCCGCAGCAAACGATGCGAACGCCGGCGGGAACGCAGCCGCCACGAAGATCGTCGCGAGCATGATCAACGTCGGGAAGCGGCCGTTGCAGGGAACAAAGTTGTTCGTCAGTATGGCGATCAGCCGCTCGCGAGGAGAATCGATCACGCGAGTTGCGGTGACGCCTGCGGCGTTGCAGCCGAAGCCCATCGCCATTGTCAGCGCCTGCTTGCCGTGGGCGCCGGATTTGCGAAAGAGCCAGTCCAGGTTGAAGGCTACGCGTGGTAGATAGCCGAGGTCCTCCAGGATGGTGAACATCGGGAAGAAGATCGCCATCGGCGGCAGCATCACGCTCACTACCCACGAGAGGCCGCGAAAAACGCCATTCCAGATAAAACCCGTTATCCAGTCGGGCACGCCCCAGTCGGTGAAGAGATCAACCGCCGTGCTCTCCACCACGAAGAAGAACTCAGCCAGCATCTGTGACGGGTAATTCGCACCGACGATCGTGATCCAGAAAACGAGCGATAGGATGCCGAGCATGATGGGCAGCCCGAGTACCGGAGAGGTGACGATGCGGTCGACTTTCTGATCCCAATCCCATTTCTGATCCGCGCCGATGCGGACCGATCGATCGGCGATGCGCCGCGCATCGGCGTAGAGGGATGAGACGATGCGGTCGCGGAAGTCATCGCCGATCTGGCGGCGCAAGTGGTCTGCGCGAAGCAGGACGGTCTTCGGATCGGCGACCTTCGCTGTCATTGGCGTCCTTGGAGGGCGACTACGCTGCTGATCTCTTCTATAGGGGCTGATTGCTGGGATTCGAGATCGGCCAACTCGCCCGACAACAGCGCCTGCCGGACTTTGTGGTCACCATCGAGCAGTCGCAGCGCAACCCAGCGGGCGTTTGGGAGGCCGGGCGCGGACTGTTCAATCAGCGGGACTAGTTCATCGACAGCGCTTTCGAGTTCCGGTGGGTGACTCGGATGGACCGGCTTCGAGATGACGGCGCCGGAAATCAGGTCGGCGATGGTCTGCACCAATTCGTGCAGGCCTTCCTTCGTACGCGCGACAGTGGGGACGGCGGGCACTCCGAGATCACGAGAAAGGCTTCGGACATCGACCTCGATACCTTTGCGCTGTGCCTCGTCCATCAAGTTGACACAGACGACGACTCGATCGGTGATTTCCATCACCTGAAGTACGAGATTCAGGTTTCTCTCGAGCGCCGTAGCATCTACGACGACAACGGTGCAGTCGGGTCGCCCGAAGAGGAGGAAGTTGCGGCTGATCTCCTCGTCCTCGGAAGCCGAGAGCAGCGAATATGTCCCTGGGAGGTCGACGAGCTTGTAGCGAAGGGTTTGGAAGGCGTAGCCGCCTTCGGCGCGCATGACGGTCTTGCCGGTCCAATTGCCGACGTGCTGCCGCAGGCCGGTGAGCGCGTTGAAAACCGATGACTTGCCGGTGTTCGGATTCCCGGCAAGGGCGACCAAGTAGTCGAATTTTCCGAGCGAAACGCCCATCTGCGCGAGCTGGGCGTGCGCGGGACAGGTTTCGCAATTCGAGTGCGCAGCGGCTGTGGGTGTCATGCGTGAGTCACCTCGGCTGCGATCTCTGGTTCATGGGAGGTCTTCTGTGTCTTGATCCAGACTTGGTCGGCCTGCTGTTTGCGGAGCGCTATGGTCGTGCCGCGCACGCGAAAACCGCGTGGATCGCCGAAGGGATTGTCCAGTGCGACTTCGACACGGGCTTGGGGGGTCAGACCGAGATCGAGCAAACGGCGGCGGCTGAATCCACGGCACGAAACATCAAGCTCGAAGACCTCGGCGGCCTCGCCCGCCCGCAGTTCCGACAATCGCCGTGTGCCTGTCGGCCTTGTTGCGCGCTGAGCCTCGGCGACCTGAATATTGGCGGCGACGACATGCGCCAAGCGGTGTTCGGCGCTGCCGTCGCTGACGATAAGCCGCTGCGGCGAGTTTTCCAGAATGCGGATCGTCGAACCCGGACGCAGATCGGCGGCGACGATTTGGCGGAAGATGACATCCGGCTCGTCCTCAATGTGAACGACGCGGGCCGGTTCGCCCTGCGGCCATTCTGTGAGGGCCACCGCGTCCAGCGGCTTGACGGTACCCTCGACGGTAGGGATCGGATCGCCGTGCGGGTCACTCTCGGGATGGCCCAAGTGCGCATCCAACTGGTCAAGGTTCTCCTCCGACAGTTGATGCTCGGCGATCTCGGCCGCCCGGTGCACTCTCTCCATCGGCATGCCTGCGTCATCGGTCAGGTAGGTCTCCCAGAGTCGATGCGCCCGCACGACGTGCAGTGCCCAGCGTTCGCCCTCGGGCGTGAGGGTCAATCCGCCGGTGTCACTGCACACATGTCCGCGCGTTTCCATGAGCACGATCAGATCGAGCGTGCGCCGCTGTGAGAGGGCCAGCGCACCGGCAAGGGATTCCGGCGTGGCGGCTTGGCTGCGGTGTTCCCAAGTGATGATGTGTTTGAGCGCATCCTCGAACAACCGCCGGTTCCGCTGCCCAAGGCTTCGCTTCCATTGAGCCCACAAACCCACGTTGGGCCAAGCCGTTGCGAGAGCGAGGAGCAGAAGCGACAGCAGCCATACCGAGATTGAGTCGGTCATCGCAGTCAGCCCGTCGTTTCCCCGTTCGCTGTGGGCGGCAAGACGCGAATCTCGCCGGCGACACGGGGACCTAATACTTGTTTCTCATTGTCGGGGCCGACTTCCAGCATCAGTGGTCCGTCAAACGGCGCTCTTTCCGTAAGGTGCAGCGTCGTTCCTGGCGTAATGCCGAGTTCGGAGAGATAGCGCAGAATCTCCGGGTCGTTGTCCGACACCCTCGAGACCGTCGTCTTCGCACCGACGAAAAGGTCCAGCAGGCTCAGGTCGCGCCTTGGTGGGATCGTGCCGTCTTTACGCGGAATCGGATGCCCGTGAGGATCGACTTCGGGGTCGCCGAGCCGTTCGGCGATGCGATCCTCGAGTTGCTCGGAGATGGCGTGCTCCAGTCGTTCGGCTTCGTCATGCACTTCGTCCCAGCTATAGCCGAGCATGCGATGGAGGAACAGCTCGATCAGTCGGTGATGGCGAATGACCTCCAGTGCTCGTTGTTTGCCGTGATCGCTCAGCCGTGCCCCGTGGTGCTTCTCGTACTCCACGGGCGCGGGATTACGCACGGCGAGCTTTTGGAGCATACCGGTGACGGACGCCGGGGCCACGCTCAGCTTGCGCGCCAGCGATGCTGTTGAAGCGCGCCCGTCGTCGCCTGCGATCTCGTAGATCGCCTTGAGGTAGTCGTCGACGGCTTCTGAAGGCATATTGAATATTTAATTTAGACAGCCCTAAAAGACATTCTACGCGTAACGGCTCCGGCTAGTCAAACCAAACAACCAAAGAGTCCACCCGATCGATGTCGATGGCTCGATGTCATGCTGGATCAACTCGGCCCCGCATGCACGAAAGCGCACATCCACACGTCATAAGCCATGAAGGGTGCGTGTTATTCTTGAAAACGCGATGGCTGTCTTACAGTTCCGCTGGGTGTCTTGGGGACTCGCCGGATTGCTGTGTGCCGGATGCGTTCTGCTGGCTCAACGAAGCTATCGAGGTGTTCCTTTCCCTCCTGAGATGTCGCTGATCGAGCCGCCCGCGGACGGCGATAGGCCTGCGGAATTCTACTTCGCCCGGCTGGCCTACTCCGACCCTTACGGAATGCGGATCGAGGGTGATCGGCCGTGGATGATCGACTCTCCCGCGGCCGAGAGGCACTTCCTGCAGGGGCTGCGAAGGCTTTCCAACATCGATTCACGCTCGCAGGAAGTCTATGTGCACGCGGCCTCGGAGGGTCTGTTCGAGTATCCGTGGATCTACGTCGTGGAGCCGGGCCATTGGGCGCTCACCGATGAGGAGGCGGACGGTCTGCGGGAGTATCTGCTGCGCGGCGGATTCATCATTTTCGACGATTTCCATGGCACCTACGAGTGGGCCATGTTCATGCGGGGCCTGCGCAAGATCTTCCCGGACCGGCCGGTCGTTGACCTCGATCCGGCTGACGAGGTTTTCCACGTTCTCTACGACCTGGAGCCTGGGGAGCAGATTCCCGGCGTCCAAATGCTGTATACCGGACGCACGCACGAGAACGACGGCATCATTCCGCAGTGGCGCGGCGTGTACGACGACGATGGACGACTGATGATTCTGATCAACCACAACATGGACCTCGGCGACGCTTGGGAACACGCCGACTGGCCGCATTACCCAGAGCGCTACACGGCGATGGCCTATCGGCTGGCCATCAATTACATCGTCTATTCGATGACACACTGACATTCCGGGCCTGTGGTCTCTACAAGAACACGGCGCGGATCTCGAAGGAGGTTTGCGCTACCGGTTCCTAAGACGGGGCCGTGTCATACTTCGTCAGCACGCTCCGTAAAAGGGACTTCGTGGTATGCAAGCGCCCATTCCTGCATGTAGCGGACGCTGTGGGGCTTGATACGGTAGATGATCAGCTCGGGGTTGTCGAGCGTTCCCAGAAACTGCCTTATCAGCCCGTTCTCGTCCCAAATCGATTGCTTCACCAGTGGGTCGGTAAGAACCTCGGCCGTCCCGGTAATCCGAACTTGGTCATGACCTTCGTCCAGATAGCAGAGCTCGACCTTGGGGTTGGACACCAGTTCCGTGGTCTTGTGGTAGCGCCGCAGTGATGCCACGTAGACCGTGAATCCGTCCGTTCTGACCGGCGATACAGGACGCAGGCGCGGTTGATCGCCGTCCATCGTTGCTAGCATCGGGAACTTGGCGTTCGACATGACTTTCATCGCCAGTTCCGGGAGACGGGACGGATCGAAGGGAGCGGGTTCGGGCTTCATCGTGTACAAGTCTA
The DNA here is from genome assembly GCA_026713545.1 of Bryobacterales bacterium. Lineage (GTDB taxonomy): Bacteria > Acidobacteriota > Terriglobia > Bryobacterales > UBA6623 > JAPPLB01. The sequence goes on along the minus strand of JAPOOG010000132.1, from coordinate 28,020 downwards.
ATGCCCGGTCGATGATCCATATGGGAAGTTCGTTGCCACCTGCACTTGGCGAATGGGCATCCACTCCAGTGGAACGAAAGCCAAATGTGAAAAGAGGCGAGAAGCCCGTTTACTGGCGATCTGAGGCTTTGAGAAGAATGTTGCGGAATGTTTCCCGCTGTTGGTCGTTGAGGATCATCTCGATACGGGCACGGCCATCCGAGCGAAGACTCTCGATACGGGAAAACATGTCCGCCTCCTGCATGATGCATTCATCCAAGACGCTATGGACTTCGGAGAATTGTTTGTCGTCGAGCCCCAGTTCTTCCTTCAGGCGTTCCATCGCCAAGCGGGGGCTGTCCGGGTGAAAACCTGTTTGGGTCCGGGATGCTGCTGTGTGTTCGAGATAGGCTTTCATGCCCACACCGCCCGCTGCGACGCCGCAGATGAATACGACGAAGAGGACTCCGAAGATCTTGCCTTTATAGAATGCGACGTGAGCACTCGTCATCGGACCGTTCCTGGATCTTGATTACTTGGATGCCAATAAAACATTCAGCATCGAATTCCGGTTCTTGTCCAGATCTCCACCCAACCGCACTTGGTACTCCGGAGAGGGCGGATGCGTGAGGATACGCGCCATCACCTGAGGGTCGCGCGTATCGGGTCCTTGGGCCACAACAATGTAGGAACCCAGCAGCGCCAGCCACATCAGGCTGGCAAACGCCAGTCGGCGTAGCAAGAAGGGTTCGAGGAAGACCATCCAGAATGGTTCTTTTTGCTCCTGTTCGACCTTTCTCATCACGCGGCCATAGAAACCCGGCGCGAGCTGAGCTAAAGCCTTCTCCTCTTCGTCCGGGCGCAACACTGCAAACAGAGTTGAGCACTCCTCCATCCGAACTAATTCCTCAGCCTCCTTGGGATGTTTCGCCAAGTAGTCCTCGAACTCCTTCTTCCGTTGTCCGGTGAGCACCCCCGAAAGGTGGTCCTCTAGGTTTTCCTTTATCAGCTCATCCATTGTCCCGTCCCCCGTTTCCAACCGGCGGGCGACCCTTACGCCCTTACCTTACCGAACTTCGCCGCGGCTTTCACCAACTTTTGCCGGGCGCGGAACAGCTTTACCTTGATGGTGTTCTCGTTGAGGCCTGTCATGCGGGCCAGTTCTTCGACGGTATGCCCTTCCACCTCTTTTTGGATCAGTAGAAGTCTCTCTTCTTCAGAAACCTTGGAAAGGATCTTCAGTAAATAGTCCCGCTTCTCTGTCTTGACGTCGATGGATGCACGCCTATCGACCGCTAGTTGCGAATTCTCCATCGACCGCTGATCATCTTCGCCAAGGTTGCTCTCATAGACCAACTTGCGCACCTTCGCTTTACGCAGGTAGTCGTAGCATTCGTTGACCGTGATCTTGTACAGCCATGTGCTCAAAGACGACCGGAAGTCGAATCCCTTGATCGAAAAGTAGATCTTTGCGAACACATGCTGGGCAATGTCCTCGGCGTCGTTGCGATTTCGGATGATGCCGTAGATGATCCAAAACACCTTTGACTGATGTTTCTCGACAATCTGCCGGAACGCATCTTCATCGCCGGCCTGACAACGACGGACGATTTCGGCTTCGGGGCTGTCTTTGAATGCCACCTTAGATCGAGTCCTAGCCCCGACAACGACATCGATCGGTAGCGTGGCGGTAGCGGTGGCCATGCATCCTGTTCGACGTATTGGTAAAGGGACTGGTTTCAGTCAAATTGCAGTAGGGCTCGTCCGGCGACCGGCGTGGTTTCGGTGCAGGATGGAACCTGTACCCTCTTCCCATCGCCGGCAACACGGAAGGCAGTGATTATAGAACGCTTATGAGGATGCCGGGATTGTAGGGCCTGCGGTCGGGCGCAGATCGCGGTCAGTGAGCAGGAAGGATCTTTTTGGTGGGATGTGGTTGCCGAAAGCATCGACAGGCTGTTCGAAGCCAGGTTCATCCCACATGACCATGCAATTCATGAAGCCCGGCGGCGCGAGTCGGCCGGCTGCACCTGTCCTTTCCAAGACGCGTGTTCTATGGACCCTTGATGCCCGACGCTGCTACGTTCGACTTCTATCCTTAAGGCTGTCAGAGGGGGCGTGGGAACACCATGACGCTCTGCTTCCAGTTCGCGCCGCTCTATGCTGAACCAGGACGCCGTTTCGTGTTCTACAATCCTTCCATGTCCACGTCATTGTCGCGCCGCGGATTTGCCGGTCTGCTGGCTGCAGGGGCTATCGCCGGTGCTTCCGGTTGTGGGTCCGAGCCGCCTGAGCCCGAACAGGCTGCATCAAAACCGCTGAAGATTATCGATCCTCATGTCCACGTCTGGGTGAACGATCCGGCTTACCCTTGGCCGGAGGAGAACAAGAATCCCCCTAAAGAAGACGCCACGGCGGAAATGCTGCTCGACTTGATGGCCACCCATGGCGTCGTTCACACGGTGATCGTGCACCCCTTTCATTACCGTTGGGACTGCCGTTACGTCGGCGACGTAATGAAGAAGTATCCCGACAAGTTTCAAGGTGTCTGCCGCGTCAACCCTGAGGCGAGAGATGCTGCGGACGAGCTATCGAAGTGGACGGAAGAATGGGGCTTCAAGGGAGTGCGCCTGAGTCCGTCCGTGTCGGAAGTCGGCAATTGGATCACGAACAACGAGTTAATGGATCCGATCTGGGACCGAGCCGAGCAACTCGGAGTCCCGATGCTGATCCTGACCAAGACGGGGCGTCTGCCCGATGTGCAGAAGCACATCGAAAAGCACCCCGACATGGATGTCGTGATCGACCACATGGCTGATTGCAAGACGACAGATCCGCCGGAAGAACTCCAGAAGTTGCTGACCCTCGCAACGTTCCCGCGGGTTTACTGCAAGATCTCGCACACTTGGAGCATCTCTGACGAACCCTATCCGCATCGCGATACCTGGGATCAAGTGAAGACCGTCTATGACGCGTTCGGCCCGAATCGCATCATGTGGGGCACGGATTGGCCGGTATCGAAAAGGAAGATCGACTACGTCAAGACGCTCGAAATTGTCCGCGACGAGATGGACTTCTTCAACGACGAGGATCTCGAGTGGATCCTGAGCAAGACGATCGAGCGGCTTTGGCCATTCCCAGAGGCTGCTTGAGGAGAACGCGAAGCGGAGGCACACTTCATGACCTTGCGGTTAGCCTCGGGCAGGCCTTAGTCAATAAAGAGAATGTTGTGCCCGCAAAGCATCCTGCGAAGGTACGGCCAGAACAGAGCAGAGGCGGCGCGCGGCCAGCACATGAGGCAATGGCTATTCCACTTCCGAAGGCGCTTGTTGCGGGGCCCGTTCGCGAGGTGTACGGCTCGCTGGAACCCCTCTGGAGGAGTTGGTGGAATGCCTGTGGTGGCGAGGGACGGAATCGAACCGCCGACGCCGGCCTTTTCAGGGCCGCGCTCTACCGACTGAGCTACCTCGCCGTAGTCTTCGATTGTAGGGACCGCGGCGAAAGGGTGTCAAACTGGGGAAACCAAAGCGTTTTTGGGCTTTGACGCCCCACAGATCTCCCGATAGTAGTCTTCGTATTGGGGAATGATCTTCGCCGCGCAGAAGCGTGTCAGTGCTGTCTCGCGGGCGGCGGCGGCCACGATTCGGTAGTGCTCGGCGTCATCGAGCAGGGTATCGCAGGCTTGCGTCATGGCGTCGATGTCGCCGACCGAGCACAGAATGCCGTCGTGCCCGTCGGTGATCAATTCCGGAATGCCGCCGACATGGGAAGCGACGGCGGGCACGCCGCAGGCCATAGCCTCGAGCGCTGCCAGGCCGAAACCTTCCAGTTCGCTGGGCAAAAGCAGAAGGTCCGCCAGGGCCACCACCGGAGCGACCTGAAGTTGTTTGCCGAGAAATGCGACACGGTCCTCAACATCCAATTCGCGCGCTAGTGACTCGCAGGGTGCGCGCTCTGGGCCGTCCCCGACCATCAGAAGTCGTGCCGGACGGTGCTCGGCTACGCGGGCCAGGATGCGAATGCAATCAAGTGGGCGCTTGACCGCGCGGAAGTTCGACAGGTGAATGAGGATCTTCTCGTCGGCCGCGGCGTAGCGGGCGCGTAGACGGGGATCATCGACGACTTGATAGAGATCGCAGTTCACGAAATTCGGAATGACACGAATGGGGTTCTGCGTGCCGAAGACATCGACGGTGCGTTGCCGCAGGTATTCGCTAATGGTCGTAACTCCTGGGCTGCGCTCGATGGCAAAGGAGGTGATCGGAAAGTAGGACGGATCGTTGCCCACCAGCATCACGTCGGTTCCGTGGAGAGTCGTGATGAACGGCAGCCGGCCTTGCAGCATGTCGTTCGCTAGAATCGCGCTGATCGAATGCGGAATCGCGTAGTGTACGTGCAGTAGGTCGAGCTGGGCCGACTCGGCGACTTCCACCATCCGCGAGGCCAGCGCCAGCGCATAGGGCGGATATTGAAAAAGAGGGTAGTTGGTCACTTCGACTTCGTGATAGTGCAGCCGAAGCGATTCGGAGCTGAGCCGAATCGGGTTGGCGTAAGTGATGAAGTGCACCTCATGACCTCGCTCGGCCAGTTCCATGCCGAGTTCGGTTGCGACGATTCCACTGCCGCCATAGGTCGGGTAGCAGGTGATGCCGATACGCATTTCTTGAGACTAACAGCCCGTGGCGCAAGTCACGGGGAAGGAGCGGCGGGTTTCCGTGGCTGCTCGGCGCGGACTGTGCAGGAAACGATGCGGGTCGATCCGATCCGACGGACAAGGAGCCGACGACCGCTCAGGCCTATCGGATTCAAGGCGCGTAACCCGGCCCCCGAGACTTTTTCACGGGCTGCGCAGGATCGAGGGCTTGATTCTATGCCGTGTTCAACTTGCTTGCTACGTCGTCCGCGATCGCAATGCCGTGGAAGCGGCCGTTTTCGATAAAAATCTCGTTCGTGTGCATGCCGGCAACGATCACCCCGGCGAGATAGACTCCGGGCCGCTCGCTCTCGAGGGTTTCGGCGTTGGTGCGCGGCTTCTGTGTTTCGGGCTCCAGCGTGATGCCGCAACGGCGCAGGAATGCAAGATCAGGTGAATAGCCGGTCATCGCGAGCACGAAATCGTTTTTGAGCACCTTTTCGCCGTCGGGTGTCGCGATGCGGATCGTGTCCTCCGTGATAGCAATAACGCTCGTTTTCGCGTAGGCCTTGATCTCGCCATTCTTTACGCGGTTCTGAATGTCAGGCAGGATCCAGTACTTGATTCTGTCGCTCAGTTCCGCGTCGCGATAGATCAGCGTCACCCGCCCGCCGGCGCGATAGACCTCGAGAGCGGCAATCGCCGCAGAGTTCTTCGCTCCGATGACGGTCACATCGCAATCGTAGAAGGGGTGGGGTTCTTTGTAGTAGTGCAGGACCTTAGGAAGATCCTCTCCCGGAACATTCATCAAGACCGGAACGTCGTAGTAACCGGTGGCAATGATGATCTTGCGGGCCTCGTAGTCTCTGGATCTGCCTTTGCGGTTGGTGGTGGCCACCGAAAAGCCGCCGTCCGCTCCTTGAATATCGTCGACACGCTCGTATTGGCGGATATCGAGCCTGTAGTGACCGGCAACGCGGCGGTAGTATTTGAGGGCCTCGGCCCGCGTCGGTTTCTCGCGTACGGCGGTCATTGGCAGATCGCCGATCTCGAGCAGCTCCGGAGTCGTGAAGAAGGTCATGTGCGTCGGGTAGTGGTACAGGGAGTTGACGACGCACCCCTTGTCGAATACGACGGCGCTGACCCCGCGCCGCTTGAGCTCGATGGCGCATGACAGGCCGGTCGGTCCGGCGCCGACGACAGCCACATCAACAGGACGGTTCTGTGGCGGGTGGGGACTCGACATCGACTACGGCCAGCGAAAATTTCATTCTACCGAGTCACTTCTACGCCGCAGCCGATGGGTGCATGACCGTTGCGAAGCTCCGTCCTCTCACGGAGGGCCGTATAAGATGCCTTCCGTTTCGATTCCGCCGTTAGGAAGATAGAAAGATGCACCCCGAATCAGACAACCGATACACCTGGAGTTGCTCAAATCCATGCCCTGTGCTGCTCGGAATAATCCATGTACCTGTACAGAACCAACGACTTGCCATTTCCCAGTGAAGGCGACTGCTCCATAGCCTGGCAGTAAAACGGCACGAGCGGCCTCACAACAGCACGCAGGCTTCGGTAGAATCGTGGCGTGCGGATTGGTCGGGGGGTGAAGCACTCCGAAATCCGAGGGCGAGCCGCTGATTGTGGTTGTCTTTTGCGATGAACGGAGGATGGAGCATGCCGATCTTGTCTCGCCGTAACATCCTGGAGCTCACATCCCTGGGCTTCGGCCGAGTGGTGCTTTCGCACTTGCTGGCGGACTCCGGCGCAGCCGTCTCGTCGAACGCTCCCGTCCCCGTCTACAACAACCTCCGTGCCCGCAAAGGCCATTTCCCCGGCCGTGCGAAGGCCGTTATCCAGCTCATTCAGAACGGCGGCCCGAGTCAGATGGATCTGTTCGATCCGAAACCGATGCTGTCGAAAATGGCCGGCAAGCCTCACCCCGATGGTGTCGAGATTCACCAGCCGGGCAATGAGAACACCCTGATGCCGACGCCGTTCGAGTTTCGCAAGTACGGTCAATGCGCAATGGACATATCCGAGGCCCTGCCGCATCAGGCCGAGATCGTCGACAAGCTCTGCTTCATCCGGTCGATGCACACCGAGCACAACAACCACCTCGAGGGGTTGAACATGCTGCTCACGTGCAAGATCTTCCCCGGCCGGCCGGTAATGGGCGCCTGGATCAGCTACGCGCTGGGAACCGAGAACCAGAACCTTCCCGCGTATGTGGTGTTGCGCGACCCGAAGGGCTACACCATCGGCGCCAAGCAGCTCTGGGCCAACGGCTACTTGCCGGCGCTCTATCAAGGCGTGGAATTCAATATGAGCGGGTCGCCGGTTCACCATCTGGAGCCCCCCGAACCGCCGCCGCCCGGAGTGCAGCGAGGTAATCTCGACTACTTGGCGCGTCTCAATCGCATGCACAGCGACAGCCGCCCGGGTGAAACCGAGCTGGAATCGCGGATCGAGAATTTCGAGCTGGCCGCGCGCATGCAGGTCGAGGCGATGGACGTCCTCGACATCAGCAACGAGCCGGCCTCGGTGCGAAAGCTCTACGCCGTCGATGACCCCGTGCGGGGCGCCTACGGCATGCGTTGCCTCATGGCGCGCCGCCTGGTCGAGGCCGGCGTGCGGTTCGTTCAAGTCACCACACGCCCCGGCCAGCCGTGGGACCAGCACAGCAATCTGAAGAAAGCTCTAACGAAGATTTCAACTGAGACCGATCAGGGCACCGCGGCACTGGTCCGGGATCTCGAAGAGCGCGGCCTTCTCGATAGCACGATCGTCATGTGGGCGGGTGAATTCGGACGCCTCCCCACCACGCAGAACGCCGACGGACGCGACCACAACCGCAACGCCTTCACGCTATGGTTCGCCGGGGGCGGATTCAAGGCGGGGCTCATCTACGGGGAGACGGACGACTTGGGATACAAGTCCGTTGTCGATCGTGTCAGCGTCCCGGACATGATCGCCACCGTCCTGCACCAGCTCGGGCTCGATCACCGTAGGACGCAGTATCCCCATGGCGGACGCATGGAAACACCTTCCGACGTCACCGTCACCGGCGCCCGCGTCATAGGCGATCTAGTGTCCAACGACCTGTATGCGGCTTAGTGGAGGTGGAGTTGGGATGAAGATCGATATGCTCGCTCGATGCAAAGCGTTGATCATTCTCCTTCCCGTAAGCCTGTGCGGTCAGAGCACGGCCTCCACGACGGTATTCGAGCAAGACGTCCTGCCGATCTTCTCCACATACTGCTTTACCTGTCACGGCAAGAGTTCGCCCGAGCTCGGCATGGACCTGCGGACCTCGGCGTCCGTGCTGCGAGGCAGCCACAACGGGCCTGTCATCGAGAAGGGCTCGCCCGACAGCAGCTGGCTCTTCCAACTCGTGTCGAAGCGCTTGATGCCCCCACCTGCCTTCAAGAATATCGTTCCCGAAAGGGAAGTCGAGACGATCCGCCGCTGGATCGAGACCGGGGCGCACTCATCGCAAACCGCCGACGAGATCCCCGAAGCGGCCCGCCGGCAGATCAGCCGCTTCGAGAAAGAGATCCAGCCGATCTTCAACGCCCGATGCACCGGCTGTCACAGTGGCGAGGCTCCTCAATCGGGACTCGACCTGACCTCCCTCGCCGCTGCTTTGAAGGGTGGCAAGCACGGACCGGTGATCTCGGAGGGCTTCTCCGACAAGAGCATTCTGATCCGGCAGCTTCAAAACGGCGTCATGCCCCCGGCCGGAGCGGGTGATCCGATCCAGAAAACGGAGTTGGAACTCATTCGGGAGTGGATCGACGCGGGCAACTTCGCCGACTACGTTGCGGTGGAAAACCACCTCGACCGCGGTTTCACCGAGGCGGAAGCACCCGAAGTGACTGCTGAAGATCGGCAGTATTGGGCCTTTCTCAAGCCGGTTGCCGCCCCCGAGCCGACGGTCAGGAACAAGGACCGAATGCAGACGCCGATTGATTCATTCATCCTCTCTGCGTTGGAGGCCCGTGGCCTGGAGTTGTCTCCGCCAGCTTCGCGGCAGACCCTGCTGCGGCGAGCGTACTTCGACCTGTGGGGACTTCCCCCCACGCCGGAGGAAGCGCAGGCATTCATCGAGGACGCAAGGTCCGACGCCTACGAGCGGCTCATCGATCGCCTGATGGACTCCCCCAAGTATGGAGAACGCTGGGGCCGGCACTGGCTCGATGCCGTCGGCTATGTCGACACGGTAGGAAAAGACTTCGCGGTGAATGTCGTTCAGCTAGCCGAGGGCATGTGGCGCTATCGCGACTACGTGATCCGGTCGTTTGAGAACGACAAGCCGTGGGACCGTTTTCTTACCGAGCAGTTCGCCGGCGACGAGTTGGTCGACTGGCGAACCGCCGAGACCTATGCGCCCGAGATCGTCGAGTCGCTCGTGGCCACGGGGTATCTGCGAACCATCCTCGATGTCACCAACGAAGACATCTCCGACCGTCCGTTGGACCGTTACGATGCCCTGTTCGGGCTTCTCGACAAGGTGTCGTCCAGCGCGCTGGGAATGACACTCACCTGCGCCCGTTGTCACAGCCACAAGTTCGATCCCATCCCCCAACGCGACTACTACCGCTTCCTTGCCTTGTTCACCGCTGCGTACAATCCTTCCGCATGGATTCAGCCCAAGAAACGACTTCATTACACCGTGTCGGAGTCCGAGCGGGAAGAGATCGAGGCCCACAACAAAGAGATCGACACGGCAGTCGACAAACTCGCCGAAGACATCGGGCAGATTCGAGAACCTTATCGTGAACGGCTGCTTGCCGAGAAGCTCGAACAACTACCGGAGGTCGTTCGCGCTGACACCAAGCTCGCCGTTGAAACTGAGGCCGAAGAACGAGACGACATTCAGAAATACCTGGTCGAGAAGTTCGGCCCGCTGGTCGAGATTTCCGAAAAGGAACTGGGAGAATCGATCACCGGTGAAGACCGGGAAGCGCTTTTGCAACTACAACAGAAGGTAGCCACCTGGAACAGCTATCGCCGCGGTCTGTACCAGATCCAGGCTTTGTGGGATGGCGACGGCCTGCCCACGATCCGTCTTTTGCAGCGAGGCAGCGTGGAATCGCCCGGCCCTAAAGTTACTCCCGGCTTTCTCACCGTCTTGTGTGATGCGGACCAGGATTGCAGCGCCAAGTCTTCACCGAACCGTGTGGGAGCGACCCAAGGCTATCGTCTTGCCCTGGCGGAATGGCTCACGGACCCGAACCATCCGCTCACGGCGCGTGTCATCGTCAACCGAATCTGGCAGCACCATTTCGGTACTGGAATCGTAGCGACCTCGGGCAACTTCGGCAGCACGGGCTCGCCGCCCTCTCATCCCGAGCTGCTCGACTGGCTGGCTATTGACTTCGTCAACAACGGCTGGAAAACCAAGCGCCTGCACAAGATGATCATGTTGTCGGCGGTCTATCAGCAGTCCTCACGCCGATCGAGAAACCCGAGCTACGAACGAGCCGACGCCGAGGACCCCGACAACCGCCTGCTGTGGCGCATGCCGATACGGCGTCTGGAAGCGGAAGCCCTACGCGACTCGATCCTCGCCGTGTCCGGCCGGCTTGACGATACTGTCGGTGGACCGGCGGTCGGGCTCACGCCCCGACCTGACGGCTTGCAAGTCGTTTCCGGCGCGGAGTCCACAAATGGCTCGGAACGCCGTAGCGTCTACCTGCTCGCTCGGCGTACTTGGCCTCTGACATTCTTGACAAACTTCGATTTTCCGATCATCGATACGGCCTGCACGCGACGCGTCCCCTCCGCCACGCCGCTGCAATCCTTGACCGTAATGAACAGCGAGTTCGTCACCGGCAATGCACGCGAGGCAGCGCGCCGGGTCGCCGCGCTGGCGGGCGGCGGTTCCGATCCGCACGGCTTGGTCAACACGGCCTACGGATTGCTCTTCTCCCGTAAGCCCTCACCGCAAGAGGCCGAAATCGCCCTTGAACACCTCGAGACGCAACGGCTGCTCTACGCCAAAGCGAACGCGACCCCCGAGGAAGCTTCCCAAAAATCGCTGAGGAACCTCGTCCACATGCTCATCAGCTCGAATGAGTTCCTCTACGTGGACTAGAATCTTGCCCCAGCAGCACTCGATCAGGCAGTCCGTCGAGTCGATAACTGGCTAAATCAGGCCAACCGCCTGTAGGAAGACCAGAATGATGCCGACGGGCACTAGGAACTTCAGCAGAAAAAGCCAAGTCTTATAGAAGACCTGGAGTTTCGAGCCCGCGAGAAAGTGGTCGTGCCGGATCGCTTCGTTCATGCGCCACGCCGTGTAGATGGCGATGCCGAGACCGCCGAGCGGCAACATCAAGTTGCTCGCCAGGTAGTCGAAGGCATCGAACCAGTTCTTGCCGATCACCGCCGCGAGATCCGCGCCGAACAAGTCCGTGCCGCCGCTCAATGCCGAAGGAATGCCGATCACGAAGATCAGACCTCCGGCGAACAGTGTCGCCTTCTTGCGCGTCCAGTTCTGGACGTCGATGAATGACGATGTCGTGACTTCGAGCATCGCGATCGCGCTTGTGAGAGCTGCGAAAACCAGCAACCCGAAGAAAACCGGAGCCAGGAACGCACCGCCGGGCATTTGCGCGAAGGCTATCGGGATACTGATGAAAACGAGTCCGGGACCTTGAGACGCCTCCATGTTTTGAGTAAACAAGAGCGGAAAGAGAATCATCGAGGCCGCGATCGCGATGGCCGTGTCGAGCACCGTAATCGTGATCGAAGCGCCCATGATGTCATCGTTTTTGCGGAGGTAGCTGCCATAGGTCAGCATGGAGCCCATGCCCAGACTCAAGCTGAAGAAGGCTTGGCCCAGTGCATGCAACGCACCGGATGCCGTCATTTTGTCGGTCCGAAAGCCGAACATGAAATCCACAGCCTTGCCGAAGCCGTCCAGGGTGAGTCCGTTGATGAGCAAAATCAGCATCATGAGCAAAAGGCCCGGCATCAAGATTCGCGACCAGCGCTCGACCCCCTTGGAGACGCCCCCGAGCACGACCGCCATCGTGAGGCCCATAAAAACCGCATGCCAGCCGATATTCAGAGTCGGAGACGAGAACGCGGATTGGAACAAGGACTCGAACTGACTCGGCTCGAGGTCGATGAGAGAGCCCGTCAAGGAGAGATAGGTATAGTGGAGGGCCCAACCGGCAACGACCGAATAGAAAGAGAGGATGACGAACGAGGCGGCCACTCCCAGCCAGCCCATGCCGACCCAACCGCTGCCCCCGCCGGCAAGCTTGCGGAAGGCTCGTACCGGTGAGCTTTGCGTCGCTCGCCCGATCAGTACTTCGGCCACCATCACCGGCAGCCCGACCAAGGCTACGCAGAGCAAATATACGAGGACGAAAGCACCGCCGCCGTTTTCACCCGTGATGTAGGGGAACTTCCAGATGTTGCCGAGGCCCACGGCGGAACCGGAGGCAGCCAGGATAAACCCTAGCCTTGAACCCCAGTGTGCGCGTTGCTCCAACCGACCATCCCTCTAACTGGCTATCGAACCCGCCGGGTTCGACACGAATCGCCAAGATACCACACCTTGCAGGCAGGTCTGGGTTTTCTCATCCCCTCTGTAAGGAATCTGGTCGGCTGATTTCCGTGATTTCCAGGAGGTAGGGTCTCCGTCGTCCAGCGTCGGATGGAGTGGATGTCAGGAAGAGTTCGGGCTTAGATCCGCGACGCCGGTCTTTTTCGTAGCACTGTCGCAGTCAGTCTTGAGGGTTTACTCATGATGGGTATACGATCAGGCCCTCGGATACAGAAGTCCCCGCAAGTAACCGAAACTCTCGGCAATGCCGAACTCGGGAGCTTCGGGCTCCGCCTCGTACTCCAGTGCGACGTGATGACGGTAGTTCGCATCTCGCAGGGAGCGCATGATAGCGGGTATATCGACAATGCCGCGACCGACGGGGACATCAAGCCGGCGCCGGCTGGCTTCCTTCAGATCCTTGAGGTGCACATCATACAGACGATCGCCGCAGGCGCGAATTGCTGCTGACGGGTCGATGGGCACACGGAAAGTATGTCCGACGTCAACACAGACGCCGATACGGGAATCGAGATGCCGAATCTTGTCGATGATCTTGGCCGCCCACCAGCGCCAATAACTCAAGTCGTCTTCGGGTCCGTGGGTGTGGATGGCGATCTTGATATCCCCGTAGTCCTTGATGATGCGGTCAAGCTGCTCCAACCGCTCGGCGGTCGTCGTGGCGGTGACCGAGGGAGAACCGATGTCTTGCACATAATCGAGGCGGTCTCGGACAGACTTATCGTCACCGCTCAGGCCGATCACACCGCAGCCCGCCAATGTGAGGCCCGCATCGTGGATCTTGCGGATGGTCAGCCGGCGTTCCTCTTTCGTGCTGTCCAGAGGCAGATGGAAATATTTCAGAGCGATATTTCGAACGCCGGTTTGTTTGAGCAGAGCAATGGTCTGATCGAGCGTGAGCTCCCTGGTGCTGAAAGTCGTGAGGCCGACTCGTAAGCCGCCGAAGTCGGGGCCATCCGGTTTGACGGCCCATTCCTCCTCGACAGCCGCTGCCGAACCCGCGCGGGCTGTACCAAGGGCCACTGCCTGAAGCAGGGTGCGGCGTGTGACGCAAGCAGGTGATTTCATGATGCGCAACGATGCCGCGGCGTTGCGCGGCTGTCCTGGGCGCCCGAGGCGAACGGCTATTCTCTCGTGATGAATTCGTCGAGGTTCAGCAAGACTCTGGACGTCGATGCCCAGGCGGCGAGCAGCGGTACGTCTGCGCCCCCGTCCACTTCCATCGGAAGTACGGACGCGGCCTCGTCGGGGTGAGTGCGGAATTCGTCGAGTTGATTGGCCAGAAAAAGGGAGAGTTGCTCCCGCTCACTCGCTTTCGGTGTACGTCCCAGTGACAACCGGAAAGCATGATTCAGCCGCTCGTCACGGGACTCGGACGCCTCGTTGAGAACCCTCTGCGCCAGCGCCTGAGCAAACTCGACATGAGCTTCGTCGTTCAGAAGCGTGAGAGCCTGCAGGGGCGTGTTCGATCGATTGCGGCGCGTGCAGGTCATCATCGAATCCGGCCCGTCGAAAACGATCAACCCCGGATGCGGCGCGGAACGCCGGAAGTAGGTGTAGAGACCCCGTCGGAAGCGATTGGGGCCGGTGTCCTCTTCCCATTTGCGATTGACTTGGGTCACTCGTCCCGCTCCGGCCGGTTGCGGCGGAAATACGCTGGGGCCTCCGATGGAGGGCGTCAGTAAACCGCTCGCCGAAAGGGCTGCGTCGCGGATGATCTCGGCCTCGAGCCGCAGGCGGGATTGCCTTGCCAGGAGCTGATTGTCCGGGTCTAACTCCAGCAATTCCGGTCTCATCGCGGACGACTGGCGATAGCTGCCGGAACTCACAATCAGCCGATGCATCGTCTTCATGCTCCAGCCGCTCGTGATGAATTCCGATGCCAGCCAATCGAGAAGCTCCGGATGAGATGGAGGGGAACCCTGGCTCCCGAAATCGTTTTCGGTACGGACGATGCCGCGTCCGAAATACCGTTGCCATATGCGGTTTACCGTGACGCGCGGCGTCAGAGGGTTCTCGGGGTCGACGAGCCAACGCGCGAAATCAAGGCGGTTCGTCCGACCCTCGGGCTTCAGGGGCGGTAGCAAGGCGAGAGTGCCCGGCTCCACCGTTTCGCCCTTGCGAAGGAAATCTCCTCCAAGGTGGATATACGCCTCGCGAGGCTTTGCCAGCTCGCGCATCACGAGCGTGCTCTTGAGTTTGGGCTCGGCCTTTCGCAAGGCGTCGATCCCCTTGCTGCGAGCCGACCAGCCCGGATCCGCCTGCTTGAATGCGTTCAGGGCGGCGCGCTGCTGTTGTTCATTCCGCTCGTTCGCAGGAACAACCAGCACTTCCCTGACACGCGGGCCCATCTCCTCGATCTGCTCTTCTGTGAGTGAGGCTTCCCAAGCCGTCTGCCCGTCTTCGATCGACTTCTCGTATTCCTTCAGTTCCTGCTCAAGCAGCTTGATCTGATGCCGCGCGGCGTCGCGGCGGGTGAACTCCTCAGGCTGGCCGAACTCGAGGATCGGTTCATGAGCCCGCGCACGGCCCGCGGCATCTTTAAACTCGCCGCTCAGCTCATCGATGTTGTTGAAGAAGGCATAGATCCGGTAGAACTCTTTCTGCGAAATCGGGTCGTACTTGTGGGAATGGCAGCGGGCGCAACCCAGCGTCAACCCCAGGAATCCGGCCCCGGTCGTGGAGACTCGGTCGACAACGGCCTCCACGCGGTATTGCTCGAAGTCGATGCCTCCTTCCAGGTTGAGCAGTGTATTGCGATGAAACCCCGTAGCCACGATCTGCTGCTCGGTCGGATTCGGCAACAGATCGCCGGCGATTTGCTCGATCGTGAACTGGTCGAACGGCATGTCGTTGTTCACCGCGTTGATCACCCAATCGCGATACATCCAGATCTCGCGGGGGCCGTCGATGTTGTAGCCATTGGTGTCGGCATATCGCGCCAGATCGAGCCAGTGACGTCCCCAACGCTCACCGTAGTGGGGGGATGACAGCAAGCGCTCGACGAGTTTCTCGTAGGCATCCGGACTCGGATCATTGACGAAATGGTCGATCTCTTGGGGTGAAGGAGTGAGTCCGGTCAGATCGAGACTGACCCGACGGATCAGCGTCTCTCGATCAGCTTCCGGAGACGGCTCGATGCCTTCCTTTTCCAGGCGCGCCAGGATGAAGTTGTCGATCGGATTGCGAACCCGGCCTGTGTTGTTGACCCGCGTCGGCTCGGGTTTCTTGATAGCCTGAAAAGCCCAGTGACCAAGCCCCGCCTTGGGGGCGTCCGCAACGTCCGCCTCCTGCCACGGCAATCCCATTTCCACCCAGCGGGTCAAAGCGTCGATCTCGGCTTGCGGTAGCTTGCCCGTCGGCGGCATCTTCAAATCGCCGCTGTACCGAACCGCATGGACCAGCAGGCTGTTTTGCGGGTCGCCCGGCGCTACCGCGGGGCCACGCATGCCGCCCTGTAGCGTGCTCTCCCGTCTGCCGAGCGAAAGCCCGCTCATCTTCGCTGTGTCGTTGTGACAGAGCAAGCACTTCGCGTGCAGCACAGGGCGCACCTTTTCCTCGAAGAACCGCGTCGCTTCCGGCAACGATTCTTGAGCGCCTAGTGGGCCAATAAAGGCCAGCGAGGCAACTGCCAAGAAAGTAAGAGCCCGCATCCTGGCTGCAATTGTATCACTGCCTTGATGACCCTACGGACAAGAGGAGAGTCACCATAAAGCCATAAAAGCTTCTGCCCGACTGTCTCGTTCGACAACGAACGGCGCACTCGGTGATGTACGGCTGCGCCGTCGAGTCGAACCGGCAGTCAGGCCGTCTCGAACCCTTCGTCAGGCGCGAAGCCTCGGCGGATCGTGTTCTCAACCACGTTGCGCGGGAGCATGAACTGCATCAGGTAGTCCGGGCCGCCCGCCTTCGAGCCGACGCCCGACATTTTGAAACCACCGAAAGGATGCCGGTTCACGATCGCCCCTGTGCAGCCTCGATTGATATAGAGATTGCCCACCCGAAACTGTCTTCTCGCTTTGGCGATGTTCTCGGGGCTCCGCGAGAACACTCCGCCCGTAAGGGCGTATTCCGTTCCAATTGCGATCTGGAGCGCATCGTCGAAGTCCTTGGCTTTGATGATCGACAAAACGGGACCGAAGATCTCTTCTTGCGCGAGGAGATGTTCGGGAAGGATGTCCTTGAAGATCGTCAACGGAACGAAGAAGCTCGAGGTGTCGGTGGGCTGCCGCTCCAGCACCAGCGTCCCTTCCTGCTTCCCGACTTCGATGTAGCTCTTGATCTTCTTTTTGGCGGATGCGGAAATAACCGCGCCCATGTATGTCCAGGGCTGTTCGCTCGCCCCGAGGTGGATGCTTTCTGCTGCCGCCCTCAAACGTTCTATCAGCTTGTCATGCACCGACTCCCGTACGACCAGCCGTGAGCATGCCGAGCACTTCTGCCCCTGGTAGCCGAACGCCGAATGCAGCACGTGCGGGATGGCTTCGTCAAGATCGGCGTCGCTGTCGATAATGATCGCGTTCTTGCCGCCCATCTCCGCGACAACGCGCTTCATTCCCTGGGAGCCTTGAGAGACTTCGCTCGAAAGCCGGATGATCCGAAGCCCCACTTCCTTGCTGCCGGTGAACGCAGTCATCGATACATCCTGGTGCATCACGAGCAAATCTCCGATCTCGCCGCCGGGACCCGGAAGATAATTCAGCACTCCCGGCTTCAGACCAGCTTGCTGGAACACCTGATAGACCATCCACCCCGTCACGGGCGTATCCGAGGCCGGTTTGTAGACGACCGTGTTGCCCGTGACCAGCGCCGCCGAGACCATTCCCATCGAGATCGCTAAAGGGAAGTTCCAAGGCGCAATGACGCTGACGACGCCCCGCGGCTCATAGAACAACAGGCTGTCCTCACCCGGTGCATCGCCCATCTCGCGAGGGCGAGGCGTCCCTAGGCGCAGCATCTCGCGTCCGTAGTACTCGAGGAAGTCGACCGCCTCGCCGACGTTGCCGTCCGCTTCGCTCCAAGTCTTGCCGGCTTCCAGGATTTGCAGCGCACACAGTTCGTAGCGCCGCTTCCGTGCTAGCTCCGCCGCTTTGAACAGATACCCGGCACGTTCCGCCGCCGGCGTATCGCGCCATTCGGGAAAAGCAGCCTTCGCGGCGCCGATGGCCTTCTTCGCCTGCTCGGCGGAAGACGACGCAACAAGGCCAACGACCTCCTCAGGCCGATTCGGGTTGATCGACCGGATCGTGTCCTCCGTTTCGATCGCTTCCCCTTCGATCTGAAGAGGGACCTGCAGGGGCAAGTCTGCGCGAGCATTCTTGATCGCCCGCGCCATACCGTTCCGATGCTCGGCGAGCGTCCAATCAAAAGGCGGGATGTTCCGGAACGGTCCCATCTCATCCTTCTGCTTTGCCGCGCTCTCTTCAGCCCCATCACCCGTCTCCGAAACTCCGAGCGGGGTCCTGTTGCTCGCCGCAACACTCGCCGGGTCCCGCAGTAGCTCGTCGCGTGAGACGGACTCCAAAAAACTCTTGCGCAGGAATGATTCGTTCGACGTGTTCTCCAGCAAA
This sequence comes from Bryobacterales bacterium, assembly GCA_026713545.1. GTDB lineage: Bacteria > Acidobacteriota > Terriglobia > Bryobacterales > UBA6623 > JAPPLB01. Next base: position 10,259 of record JAPOOG010000132.1, on the reverse strand, counting down.
CGCCGCACGAGGTAAGCCATGCCCGGCACCAAGTCTCCTATCGGCGCATAAAGGCGCAGCCGCAGACCCTCCTCGAGCAGAGCATTGCGAATGGGCTCCGCCATGCCGTACAGAATCTGGAACTCTAGCCGATCCTCCGGCACCCGCATCTCATGAGCCGTCTCGATTACCGCTGCGATCGAGCGGATGTTGTGCGACCCACAGGCTAGGCTCAGGTGCTGATGATTCCCCAACACCAACCGGGCAACGCGCTCAAAGTTCGCGTCGCTGTCATGCTTGTTGGTAAACACAGGTACCGGCCAGTTGTTCTGCCGTGCCGTCATCACTTCCGTGTCCCAGTATGCGCCCTTCACCAGCCGAATCGTGATGCGCTGATTGTGGGCGCGGCACCAGTCGATCAAGTCCGACACGTCCTGTTCGGATTCGCGCAAGTATGCCTGAATCGCAATACCCGTGTGCGGATAACCTTTGAACTCAGGCTCCTCCATCAAACTCCGATACAGGGCCAGCGTCAGGCTCTTTAGCGAATGATGCTCCATGTCGACGTTCACGAACGCGCCGACCTCCATTGCCCGCCGCAGAATCGGCCGGAGACGCTCCTTTGCTTTTCCGATCGAATGGTCAAAGGCTCGCGCGTTCATTTGCGAATACATCGCTGATGCCTTGACGGACACGTTGATCTTCGGCGAGGAACCCCAGTCAAGACCATCCATTCCCGGCGCAAGCCCCTCCCACGAAGCGGTCTCTCGACCCATCACCTCGAGCAAGTCGCTATACTGCCGCGCGTATGCGTCTGCCTCCGTTTCCGACACTATTGCCTCGCCGAGAATGTCGATAGTGAAGGCGAGGCCTTTTTTGCGGAGTTTGCGCAGGACCGATAGTGCACCTTCGGCGGACTCGCCTGCGATGAACTGCCGCCCCATGCTCCGGATGTTGGCTCCGATGCCCCGGGCTACAATGCGCGCCGCCAACGAATCGGAGTCAATCGACTTGATCGCCCACTGAAGAATCTTGGAGAAGTCCTGGTCGGGCCGTGCGAAGTACTCGCGAAGATGCTGCGCCACCGACTTCGATTCGTCCAGCGCCGGGAACACATCGACGAAACGAAACATCTCGACCTTGAATGCGTTGTCGTTCATACTCCGGTCGAGAATCTTCGACGTCCAGTCTTTTGCGAAGAACGATGGTTCGCCCTCTTCGATTCGTTCGTAGAGCTGTCGGCCCCGTTCGACGATACGGGAGTCCAGATCAACGGGCATACGCCCTCCTCGTCGCATCGTGCCTCTATTCTTTTGGATGCGGAAAGGAGCTGGATGTTTCACTGAACGACCTTCCTGCCTGAATCGTGACGGAATACGACATGCGCATTCTCGGTTTTTCCCTCGATATCCAACGTTGCCAACAGGCTGCTGCGCCCAACAGCGTGTACAATCTCCTCAGCGGGAGGGAGCAAACATGAAATTGACAAAACATTCTTCGAGAACCGTCAACCGGCGTGAGGTGTTCCGTGCCGGTTCGTTTTTGGCGGCAGCCGGACTGCTGGCCCCCGGCGCATCGGCCGCCGCACGGCTGCCTCAGCGCGGCAAGGGACCGAATATCTATCAGAGCGTGGGTATCGAGCCGTTCATCAACCTCACTTCGACGCGCACGATGAACGGCGGCGCTGTTTTGTTGCCTGAGGTTTCCGAAGCCATCTACGAAGCGTCGTTCTACCACGTCAATTTGCAAGAGTTGCTACAGAAGGCGGCGTCCCGTATCGCGGAACTTCTCGACGTGCCGGGCGCTTTCATCGGATCGGGAGCGGCTGGATGCCTGACAAGCGCGACGCTGGCCTGCATGTGCGGCGGCGACATCGAGGCGTTGCAACAAGTTCCCAACACCGACGGTCTCAACGATGAAGTCGTCGCTTTTCGTGAAACCAGCTCGATCTACGATCACGCGATTCGAATGACCGGCGCGAAGATGATCAATGTCGCGACCGTCGCCGACCTCCGGAAAGCCTTCGGCCCAAGGACGTGCATGGCCTTCGCTGGAGCGCGCATCCAAGATGCCGCGAGCCGCATCCCGCTCGAAGCTCTCGCGAAGGCGGCTCACGATCATGGTGTTCCGTTGCTGATCGACGCCGCCAACGAACTTCCGCTGAAGCCCGACCCGTTCCTGTCACGCGGCGCGGACCTCACCGTTTACAGCGGCGGCAAGAGCCTGAAAGGTCCACAAAGCGCCGGGCTGTTGCTGGGACGTAAAGACTTGACCGAGATCGCCTTCTGGTCGAGCGCGCCGCATCACACGTTCGCACGCCCGATGAAAGTCAGCAAAGAGGAGGTCATGGGCATTCTCGCGGCGGTCGAATATCTGGTCACGAAGCGAAATATGGAGGAGGAATACAACCAGTTCAAGTTCTGGTATCGCCATATCAGCGACCGCATAACGCGGGTTCCCGGTGTGCGGACCGAGATCATGGAAGCGCCGCGTCCCGGCTACTACCCCGAGATGCGTGTCGAGTGGGATCAGGACAAGATCGGCTACGTCGCACGGGAGATCGGCGAACAACTGCTGCACGGCGAGCCGCGGATCATGAGCACAGCGTATCCAAAGGAGCTGGACCCGAAAATGACCGAGACGAATCACTTTCTGATCCGGCCGATGGCGATGTGGCCTGAGGACTATAAAGTAGTCGCCGAACGACTCTACGAAGTCTTCAAGAACGCGCCCGGCAAGAAACAGCCACGCAAGCTCGCCGCGCCGTTCGGAAGTCTCGACGGCCATTGGGAGGTCGATGTCTCCTACATCGGAACGACGGTGCGCCACACGATGTATTTACAGAACAAGGGCAACGAAATCACCGGCCTCCACCGCGGCCGCATCGCGCAGGGCAAGGTGAAGGGCGAAATCGACGGAGACAAAGTCGAGTTCGATAGCCGCGGCAGGTATGAAGCGGCTGCCATGCGGTACTTCTTCAAGGGAACTTTGCGAGGCGACGAGATGAGCGGCGACTTGGGCCTCGGAGAATACGGTAAAGCCACCTGGAAAGCGCGGCGCGCTTGAGCCGTGATCTGCTCCGGCCGGTGCTAGAATGAGGCGCCATGCTCGGCCAAGTCGAGGCGGTCGACCTCGTCAAGGAATTCCGCACATTCAAGCGTAAGGAAGGTCTTTGGGGTGCTGTTCAAGACCTGTTCTCCCGCGAGTACACGACGCTGCGCGCCGTCAACGACGTGTCATTCCAGATCACGCCCGGCGAGATGGTCGGGTACATCGGTCCGAATGGGGCGGGCAAGTCCACTACCGTCAAGATGCTCACCGGCATTCTTGTTCCGACCTCGGGCGAAGTGCGCGCGAACGGCTATGTTCCCTACCGCGAGCGTACGGCCTATACCCGCACCATCGGAGCCGTGTTTGGCCAGAGGACGCAGCTTTGGTGGGACATCGCCGTCGTCGAATCCTTTCGCTTGCTGAAGCGTATCTACGACGTCAGTGACGCGGACTACGAAGCTCGCATGGCGCGGTTCGACGACATTCTTGCCATCAATCGCTATCTGCATCAACCCGTCCGCAAGCTCAGTCTCGGGGAGCGCATGCGTTGCGACATGGTGGCGGCGCTGCTCCACAACCCTCCCTTGCTGTTTCTCGATGAGCCGACGATCGGGCTTGATCTGCTCGCGAAAGAGAACATCCGGCAGTTTCTCAAAGAAGTCAATCGTGAATACGGAACGACCATCCTGCTGACGACACACGATCTTTCCGACATCGAGGAGTTGTGCAGCCGACTGATGATCATTGATCACGGTCATATTCTGTTTGACGGTCCGCTCGACGAGCTGAAGCGTATGCTCTGGCGTCAAACGCAAATCAAGTTCGAGCTCAAGGACGTGGCGCAGGGAGTGGCGATCGAGACGTTCGAGTTGCCCGGCGTCGGCAAGGAGCGCCTCGACGAGCTCACCTACCGGTTCTCTTTCGATCGCGAGGATTTCACTTCGGGTGACGTCATCCGCCGCGTAGTCTCCACGGCTGAAATCAGGGATATCTTCATCGAGGAGGAATCGATCGAAGAGATCGTCAAGCGCATCTACACCGGCAGCACGCTCCCCGCGATGCAACAGCGATGACGGCTGCCCTCGCCCTCTCTCGACAACTGGGCGACCTGCTGGAGTTCTCGCGCATCGGCTTCGTCAACATCCTGGCGTTCCGGCTGCGCTATTACACCGGCATCGTCACCTATCTGATCAACGTCACGGTCTATTACTTCATTTGGAAGGCGCTCTACGCCACCGACCCCGACTTCGCCGCCGGGTTCACGTTCGCCGAGATGGTGACATACGTTTCGGTGGGTTGGGTGATCCGTTCGGTCTATTTCAACAACATCGATCAGAACATTTCCTATGAGGTGATGGAGGGCAAGATCGCGTTGTCTCTGTTGAAACCCGTCAGCGTTCAGAGCATGCAGATGGGCCGCGCGTTGGGCGAATCCGCCTTTCGCCTGGTGATGCTTACCATCCCGGCTGGCATCGTGATCTCGCTCGTTTTTCCAGTGCAAGGGCCGGCAAGCGCACCGCACTTCGGGTTCTTCTTGATCTCGCTCGCCGCGAGCATCTTGCTGACGGGCGCTTTGAACTTTATCGTCGGCACGTTCGCCATTCGCATGAAGTCGATCCTGGGCTTGCTGCGCGCCAAGTACTTCGTCTTCGAGCTATTGTCGGGACTGCTCGTTCCCATGACGATGTTCCCCGACACTTTGCAGAAGATCGTCGCCTATTTGCCTTTCCAGCACATCGCGTATACACCGTTGCGCCTCTATCTCGGCAAGCTCAACGAAAGTGAGATCTATGAGGCCCTGGCCCTGCAGTATCTGTGGATCATCGCGTTAGCCGTCTTCGGAGCCTGGTTCTGGAATCTGATGGTCCGCAAGGTGACAATCCATGGAGGGTAGTCGTGGAGGTTGTAGCAGGGCGCTTGGTTTGCGCCAGCCGGTGACGGCTTTTTTGCGGAGCATTTGAATAAGGCGCCGGACGACGCCTCTCGCCAAGTGACCGCGGACGGCCCCGCTCTATGCCTTCGGGTGTGAACGATCGTACACTTCCATCAGATCTTTGAATGAAAGCTGTGTGTATTTCTGCGTTGTAGAGAGGCTGGCATGACCGAGCAACTCTTGGATCGATCGAAGGTCCGCGCCGTCGGCCAACAAGTGAGTCGCAAACGCATGCCGCAAAGAGTGCGGATGCAAGTCGGGGTCGCCGGAAAAGAGCAGGGCATATCTTTTCACGATGCGCTCGACGCTGCGGGAAGACAGCCGCCCTACCCGCGTGTTCAATAGCAGGGCTCGTTGTTCGACATGACCGCGGGCCTGCAGGTAAGCTTGCACAGCCTCGTCGGCGCGTTCACCAAAGGGGACCAAACGCTCTTTGCGGCCTTTTCCCCGAACGCGGATCCAGCGCTCGGAGAAGTCCAGATCTTCGATGTTCAGACCGACGAGCTCACTCACCCGCAGGCCACAGCCATACAACAGCTCGAAGATGACCCGGTCGCGGGCGGCGGAAGCGTCCGAGAGTTTGGTCTTGCCCGGCGGCTCAACCGAGAGCCTCGAGGGAATCGAGTCCACGAGCGCGTTGGCTTGCTCAGCCGTCATGACCGCCGGCAGCTTCTGGGGAGTTTTTGGCATCGAAACGAGCTTGGCTGGATTCGATGGGATTTCTCCCTGTTGGTGCAGAAACTTGAAAAAGGCCCGCAGAGACGATAGCTTCCGCGAGACCGAGCGGTTTGCATTGCCGCGATCAAAGCAGTGCGCCATGAATTCCCGCAGAAGCAGCGGATCGACTTCAGAAGCCGTCGGAGGCTCGGTTCCTGCAGGGCTCAGGTACGAACGGAACTGTTCCAGATCGGCCCCGTAGTTTCGAATCGTGTGCTGTGAGAGATTTGCCCGTCGAAGTGAATCGAGAAACCGCCCGATCTGATCCGCAAGACTAGGGGGCCTATGAGGCGACGGGGGCATGGGCCTCCAGGAAACAGGAAAGCTCTTCGCGTCCGCGTTGACACTGTCGGCGCCGCCGCGCCTTCTTGTCGAGGCGATAGCGGCTTGCCTCTTCGGGCGCAAGCGGCGGCAGAAGATCGAAGGTAATGTTGGCCGGCTGATAGTTGTCCGGGTTCGCCCCCGAAATATAGGCGGCCAGCGAGCCGTGGGCCGTGGGACGCGGCCAAGTCAGTGGGTCCGCTCCGTCTGCCAAGCGCGCGGCGTTGCGGCCCGCCATCAGTCCTGTCGCGATGGATTCCACGTAGCCTTCCACTCCCGAGAGCTGTCCCGCAAAGAAGATATTCGGATGCGATCTCAGATGCAGGGAACCGGTGAGCAGAGCCGGTGCATTGATGTATGTGTTGCGATGGATTTGACCGTAGCGCAGGAACTCCGCTCGTTCCAAGCCGGGAATCAACCGCAGAATGCGCTTCTGCTCGCCGTACTTGAGATGGTTCTGGAAACCCACCAAGTTGTACGAACCCGCCCGCATGTCCTCTTGACGAAGTTGAACCACGGCGTAGAACGATTCGCCCGTCTGCGGGTTTCGGAGGCCCACGGGTTTCATCGGACCGAATCGAAGCGTGTCAACGCCGCGGCGCGCGATCTCTTCGATCGGCAGACAGCCTTCAAAGTAGTTCGGGTTGTCGAAGTCGTGGCCGCGATGCTGTTGTGCTTCAGTCAGAGCCATGTAGAACCGCTCATATTGCTCGCGTGTGAACGGGCAGTTGAGATAGTCGCCTCCGTCATTGACTGACTTGCCATAGCGGGAAGCCTGAAAGACAACCTCTCTATTGATTGTTTCGGCATCGACAATCGGGCTAATCGCATCGAAGAAGAACAACCGCTCGCGGCCCGTCAGCCGCACGATGGATGCGGCAAGAGCATCGCTGGTCAGCGGGCCGCTCGCGACGACAACGATGGCGTCGAGCGGTATCTCGGTGACTTCATCGCGAACGACCTCAATGAGGGCCTCTTGCTCGATACGGGCGGTGACGGCCTCGGCGAATTCCTGACGGTCTACGGCAAGAGCATGACCTCCAGGGACACGGACACCGTCCGCGACGTTGAGGCACAGCGACCCCATGCGACGCAATTCTTCTTTGAGCAGCCACGGAGCGGAACAAGGGGTCTCGGTCTTGAGAGAGTTGCTGCAAACGAGTTCGCCTAGGTTGTTCGTTTGGTGGGCCGGTGTCGGGCGGACCGGACGCATTTCATAGAGTCGCACTGGATGACCCAAGCGGGCCGCTTGCATCGCCGCTTCGGGACCGGCCAGTCCGCCACCGACTACGTGAATTACGCTCCTCACGATGACGATAGAAAACGCTGGAACTCCCATTGTAGGCAGTGTTGGTGCGTTCGTCGCCTCCGCAGGATGTCTTCTGCTCGCAGAAAAGGTCTGGTTCTCTTTGATAAGGCCAGGGGCCAAAGCACGCGCGCGGGGCGGATGTGCCGCCGTTCAGTCCGCTCGAAACCCTATGGACAGGGGCTTCGACAACCGATCCGCACTTTACAGCGCTCACGGAGTGGCTTACGATAGGGAAGCGGGCATGAATAAAACATTTCTATGTGTTTATGCTTTGCACCTGTCCGGCCGGGACACTCGTCCGGCTGGGATTTATAAGGAGGAGCATGGCTGAACGGAACAAACTTACCCAGGCGCAGATCATTGCCAATTTGGCGGACAAGGTCGGTGTCACCAAGAAGGAAGTCAAACAGATTTTCGAGGAATTGGAACAACTGGCCGTGAAGGAAACGAAGCGTGCTGACGTTTTCGTTGTTCCCGGTCTCGGTCGCCTTGTACGAACCCGTCGGAAAGAGCGCATGGGCAGGAACCCGGCGACCGGACAAGCGATCAAGATTCCGGCGAAGAATGTCGTCAAATTTCGACTTGCCAAGTCCGCGAAGGACGCAATCGTACCTCCGAAGTAGTAGCGTCTCGGCAGTTTTCAAAGGGACAAACCCCCCTCCGGCCGGGCCGGAGGGGGTTTCTTCTTGCCTGTCTGCTTGGAGTCGCCCGTTGAATGACGGTACGAACGGCTAAGAAGGTCGAGGTGCTTCCTTCTTCTCCCCGGTGCTCGCTGTTTGCTTGTCTTCCTTCTTCATCGCGCTTTTGAATTCACGGATGCCTTCTCCGAATCCCTTGAAGATCTCGGGAATCTTGCGGCCACCGAAAATCAACACGGCGATGAGCAGAATGATGATCAGTTCCTGCACGCCCAACGTTGGAATGATGAGACCAAACGGCAGGTGTGAGGCATTCATTAGCGACATTCAAAGCCTCCTGTGGATCATTGTAGGAACACCGGGAAGGAGCGTCAAGGCGAGGTTTGAGAGCCTCGGAGCCACGATCGTGCTCCTGGAAACGGCCTTCTGGACTAGTTCACCCAATCGCCCCCTCGGCCGTCGCGTTTCTTCATGTAGACCTGAAAACGCCGACGGGCCCGGCGCATTTGCCACCGTCTGTAGCTTTCCATCCAATCGATATTCAGAAACCTCGGTCGGTGACGGAGATAGAAGTAACCAAAGACCATTCCGCCGAGATGGGCATAGTGAGCGATGCCGCCTCCGGAGCCTGCCACGGCGGAGAGGAAGGCAATCACGCCCATAATCAGTACGAAGATGCGCGCCGGAATCGGGAACATCAGGAAAACGTAGATGGTCCGGTTCGGGTAAAGCAGCCCGAACGCCAGCAGGACTCCGTAGATTGCTCCCGACGCCCCGATCGTCGCCCCCGCTGTGTTCTCCCCCATAGCGAAGCGCGCCGTGACATCGAGCAGGCCAGCGCCGGCGCCGCAGACGAAGTAGAAGTGGAAGAACCTCTTTTTGCCCCAGTCACGCTCGAGATCGCTGCCGAACATCCAGAGCATTAGCATGTTGACGAGGATGTGGCCGAACCCGGTGGGGCTGTGCAGGAATAGGTAGGTGAATGGCTGCCAGAGTGCGCCGCGGACGACCCAATCCGGAATCAGGCTGAGGAAGTGGAATACCCATAGCAGGGAATTGATGCCCGTGTGGTAGCAGAGAAAGTAGATGACAAAGATGACGCCGTTTGAAATCAACAGCAGTTTGATGCCTTGCGGAACGATCCCGCCGAAGCCGAACTGCGCGCGTGAATACTGCGTGTAACCGCCCACTCTGACGCTATCCTGCGATGTTCATTAGCAGCATAGGGCCTGCCGGGGATGAGGGTCAAACCGCAGGTAGTGCGCAAAAGTGCACGATGGGCCCTCTATCGAATCGCATCCCGTCTGCACTCTCGAAAAAGGCGCCTGTCCCGATCGGACTTGGCTCTTCGATACAAAACGGTTCGATACTGGTTGACGGCAAAAAGGGGGACCGCTACGCTTAGTGGGGATTTGTCGTGAGCTGTTACCATCCAGCTCGTCACTATCTGCCGGCCGGTGTTGTGGCTGCTTGCTTCGCGCTTTTTTCCGCTTGGTGCGGAACCCGCTGGTGGGCGGCCCTGATTCCCGCGATATTGTTCGTTGCAAGTTCGCTTGTGCTTTGCTATCTCGGCACACGGCCGGCCATCGAAGTGGACGATCGACAGCTCCGGATGGGGTCGCGGGGGTTCGCATGGGGAGAAGTCGTACGCATCGATTCGACGGCCTGGAGCTCACCGTTGATGCTGCGGATCAGTCTGCGTGACGGCAGACGGATTCGGCTCATCTATCCCGGGGATGTCGAGTCATCGGGCCGGCTGCTGCGCCAGCTGCGACGCGCCGCTCGTCAAGCCTTGATCGACGGACTGTCGTACAGTCATTACTGGGGTGAGGTTCTCCCCGGGTCGAGTCAGCCGCAGCCTCAGTGTCCGCCGCGTTATCGACTGCTGCGGCCCGAAGACGAGAGTGAAGTCGAGGAGATGTTTCAGCGTCTACGGACAGTTGGCAGACTCGACCATCATCAATCCCAGGACGAACACCTGGATTGATACCCCTATCAGCCTCGTCAACAGTCCGTGATGATATTACGGACACAACGAGTCGGAGTTCGCAATCCGATTTGCGGTGAAGCACGGAGCGCATCCGGAAATCTTCGATCCCTTCCGTATGGAAAGACATTCCATCATGGGAGAGGCCCAAGTTGTCGACGCCGAATTTCTTCGGAGCGGGATTATTGAGTCCCGCAAAATATTATGACACCTTTTGGTAGTTGGTAGCGTCTATATAGGTATGGGCAACCCGAAAGGTGTGAAGCGGGATTTTGAGGCGCTGGAGAAGCGCCGTTTCCAAGCCATGCGGCTCCTCGAGCAAGG